>CANGXD010000002.1 GCA_947457545.1 Gemmatimonadaceae bacterium | reverse complement strand
GCCCGGATCGACCCGCTCGGGGCTGAACGCCACGAAGATGTCCCGCCCGACGATGAGCCCCTGCGCCTCGAGGCGCGGCTGCAGCAGTTCGCGCGTCGTGCCCGGATAGGTCGTGCTCTCGAGCACCACACACAGCCCCGGGTGCGCCTGCCGCGCGATCGCGTCGGCGGCGCTCAGCACATACGCCATGTCCGGGTCACGCGTCTTGGAGAGCGGCGTGGGCACGGCAATGGAGATCGCTTCGCACTCGCGCAGCCGGTCTTCGACGGCCGTCGCGATGAAGCGCCCCTTGGCGACGGCATCGTGCACCGTCTCGGCGGGAATATCCTGGATGTGCGACTGCCCCGACATGAGCAGGTCGACCACGTGCTGACTCACGTCGTAGCCAATGACCGTAAAGCCCGCGTGCACGAACTCCATGGCGAGCGGCAGGCCGACGTAGCCCAAGCCGATCACCCCGATGACGGCGGACCGGTCGGAGATGCGGGCGAGGAGTTGGTCCTTCATCGATGCGGTTTCAGTCATTTGCAGATTAGCCTCAGCGGCCGAAGAAGCCTCGCACGGCGGCGATGACCTCGTCCAGCTGCGCAGTGGTGAGCTCCGGGAACACCGGGAGCGAAAGCACTTCTTTGGCCGCGCGTTCGGCAACCGGGCACTGCCCTTCGGTATAGCCGAGGTAGGCAAAGCACGGCTGCAGATGCAGCGGTAATGGATAGTACACGTTGGACCCGATCCCGCGGTCCTTGAGATGCGTCTGGAGTGCATCGCGCTGCGCGACGCGGATGGTGTACTGGTTGTAGATCGACGTGTTGGCGGGATCGACGTATGGCGTCGTCACCTCGGACACATCGGCGAAGGCCGCGTCGTAATACGCAGCGTTGCGCCGACGCGCCGCACTCCACGCTTCGAGGTGCGGGAGCTTGGCTCGAAGGACCGCCGCCTGCAGCGCGTCGAGGCGGCTGTTGTACCCGACGATCTCGTGGTAATACGTCCGGCGGCTGCCATGCGTGCGAAGCTTCATCAGCGCCTCGAACAGCCCTTCGTCCTGCGTCACCATCATACCGCCGTCGCCATACCCGCCAAGGTTCTTGGACGGGAAGAAGCTGTACGTGCCGATCGCCGCGGCTTCGCCAGCCATGACCGTCTTGCCGTCGATCACGCGGCTCGCCCCAATGGACTGCGCCGCGTCTTCGATAACCGGCAGGCCCTTGGCGGACGCGGCCACCTGTTCGATGGGCGCCATCTGCCCGAAGAGATCAACGGCGATGACCGCCTTGCTCCGAGGCGTGATCGCCGCGCCGACCAGCGCGGGATCGATGTTGTACGTGCGCGGATCGATGTCCACGAACACCGGTCGAGCACCGACGTTGTGCACGGCACCGCCGGTCGCGAAGAAGGTGAATGGCGTGGTGATGACTTCGTCACCCTGCCCGACACCCAAGGCACGCAGCGCCAGCAGAATCGCGTCGGTGCCATTGGCGCACCCGACGGCGTACTTGACCTGCGACAGCCCCGCCACGCTGCATTCGAGCTGCGCAACCGGATCGCCGAGGATGAACGCCTGTTGATCGACGACGTCCATGAGCGCCGCGACGACATCGTCGCGGATGGTCGCATGTTGCGCCTTCAGATCGAGAAGAGGTACGGCCATGAGAGAACCTGCGAATCAGATGTTCACGCGCAGCGGGAGGGGCACATCACGCCCCGTCTTCGCTGACTCGTAGATACCGAGAATGAGCTCCAACGACTTGCGACCAGCGCGTCCGTCCGTATCCGGCTTCGCCTGTCCACGCAGCACGGAGACGACGTTGCGATAGTACCCTTCGTGACCGAATCCGTAGACACTGGGCGGATTCGTGTTGGACTGCTCGACCAGCTTGTCATCGTCGTCGTAGTCGGCGAACTGCCAATGCTCGACCTTGTTGACGGCGGTCCCGCCGATCTTGACCGTCCCTTTCTCGCCGAGGATCGTGATCGATCCTTCGAGGTTCTTGGGAAAGGTGAGCATCGTGACCTCGATGGTCCCGATCGCGCCCGAACGGAACTTGAGCACGGCGACGCCGCTATCTTCCGCCTCGATGCGCCGCGCCATCGTTGCCGTCTTGGCCATGACGCTTTCGACGGGACCGACGAGCCACTGCACCAGGTCGACATAGTGCGACGCCTGATTCATGAACGCCCCGCCGTCGAACTCCCACGTCCCGCGCCACGGCGCTTGGTCGTAGTAGTCCTGCGGACGCGTCCAACGCACGGTGCAATTGGCCATGTAGATGCGACCGAAGCGCCCGTTGTCGATGGCGCGCTTGAGCAGCACGATGGGCGGATTGAGGCGGTTCTGCTTGACGACGAACAAGTGCACGTGGTTGTCGTCACACGCTTGCACGAGCGCATCGGCGGCAGCGAGCGAAATGGCCATAGGCTTTTCGCTGATGACGTGACGTCCCGCCTTGGCCGCAACGATACCATGTTGCGGATGCAAACCACTGGGTGTCGCAATCACCACCGCGTCGCTGGGTACGTCGGCGAGCATCTGCTCGTAGCTGGTGAACCACGGCACATTGTTCGCCGCCCCCGCCTGCTCGGCGCGCTCGCTGACGCTGTCGCACACCGAGACAAGCTCGAGCTCCGGAATGCGGGCGATTGCGTCGAAGTGATTCTTGCTGATGCGGCCGCACCCGAGTAATGCAATGCGAATCCGCTGTCCTTCGGGGATGTGGTTGCTGGTCACGCTTGTTCCTCGAGGCGCGTCACGACGGTTCCGCGACGCTCGTAGAGCGCGCCGGTTCCGCTGCAACGCAGCCGTTCTGCCGAGTCCGCGCTCCCTGCCGGGACCACGATCTCGAGCCGGTAGCCTGCTTCCGACATCCAGCCGATCTGACGGGCCGGCACGCCCGCCATGAGCGCGTAGTCGGGGACATCACGATTGATCACGGCGCCGGCCCCGATGAAAGCGTATCGCCCGATGGTCGCCCCGCAGACGATCGTGGCGTTGGCACCAATGCTGGCCCCACGCTTCACCAACGTGCGACGATACTCGTTCTTACGCGACACCGCACTGCGCGGATTGTAGACGTTCGTGAAGACCATGGAGGGTCCGCAGAACACGTCGTCTTCCAACTCGACGCCTTCGTACAACGACACATTGTTCTGGATCTTCGCGTTGTCGCCCACGATCACGCCGTTCATGACGACGACATTCTGCCCCAACGAGCAGCGCTTGCCGATCACGGCGCCCCCGTTCACGTGACAGAAATGCCAGACGCGCGACTGATCGCCGACAACGGCGCCGTCGTCGACGTACGCCGACTCGTGCACCAAGGCCCCGGCACCGAGGGTGACCGACGCGCCGACATGTCCTTCGCCGGCGCGGGCAATCATCCCCGGGATCGTGCCAGTACTCACGCGACTCCAGCGGCCTTCGCGGCCTGCGACGTCGCCAGGATGGCGTGCCATTCCTGCAACGAGCGCACCCCAGGTTCACGGGTGCGGCGTGACGCGATCGCTTCGACGGCGGCGCTGGCAGCCGTCAGCGTCGTCGTGTAGGGGACGCGGTTGGAGATTGCCGCCTGACGCAACTTTTCATCGTCGACCTGCGCGTGCTTGCCGAGAGGCGTGTTCACGAGCAACTGAATCTCGCCGTTGAGAATCATGTCGACGCCGTGCGGACGTCCTTCGTGCACCTTGAGCACCGACGTGACCGGCACGCCTTGCGCGCGGAAGAACGCCGCCGTCCCGCTCGTGGCGTACACGGTGAACCCGAACTCGTGGAAGCGCGCCGCGAGTCGTGCCGCTGCGGGCTTATCCGCATCGTTCACGGTAAAGAAGACCGCGCCTTCACTCGGCAACGCGTTGTCCGCCGCAATCTGCGACTTGAGGAACGCCGCACCGAAGTCTTCGTCGATGCCCATCACCTCACCGGTGGAGCGCATCTCCGGGCTGAGCACGGGATCGAACTCGCGGAACTTGTTGAACGGGAAGACGGCTTCCTTCACGCTCGTGTACGGCGGAATGATCTCTTCGGTAAAGCCGACGTCGGCCAGCGTTTCCCCGAGCATGAGGCGCGCGGCCACCGACGGCAACGACACACCGATGGCCTTTGATACGAACGGCGCCGTGCGCGACGCTCGCGGGTTCACTTCGATGACGTACACCACGCCGTCCTTATAGGCGTACTGCACATTGATGAGGCCGATCACACCGAGCTTGCGCGCGAAGGCGACGGTGTGCGCCTTCATCTGCGCGACAGCTTCGGGCGGAATGAGATACGGCGGCAGAATGCACGCCGAGTCGCCGGAGTGGATGCCGGCGCTCTCGATGTGCTCCATCACGGCACCGATCACCACATTGGTACCATCGGAAAGTGCATCGACGTCGGCTTCGAAGGCGTCTTCGAGGAAGCGATCCACCAGCACCGGGCGATCTTCAGAAACGCGCGCCGCGCGCTCGAAGTAATCACGCAGCGACGGTTCGTCGTGCACGATTTCCATCGCCCGTCCACCCAGCACATACGACGGACGCACCAGGACAGGGAAGCCGATTCTCTTTGCAATGGCAACGGCTTCGTCGACGCTGGTCGCCGTGCCGTTCGCGGGCTGCTCGATACCGAGCTCGCGCGCAATGACTTCGAAGCGCCGACGATCTTCGGCCGCGTCGATGGCGTCAGGCGACGTGCCGAGAATTTTGACACCGGCGGCCTCGAGCGGACGGGTCAGCTTGAGGGGTGTTTGTCCACCGAGCTGCACGATGACGCCAAGCGGATTCTCACGCTGGACGATTTCGAGGACGTCTTCAAGCGTCAATGGCTCGAAGTACAGCTTGTCGGAGATGTCGAAGTCGGTCGAAACCGTCTCTGGATTCGAGTTGACCATGATGGTCTCGTAGCCCTGCTCGCGCAGCGCCAGCACGGCGCGCACGCAGCAGTAGTCGAACTCGACACCCTGTCCGATGCGGTTGGGACCCGACCCGAGAATGACGACCTTCTTCCGTCCCTCGGTCTCGGCTTCACTCTCTTCGTCATAGCAACCGTACAGATACGGCGTGCTCGACGGAAATTCACCGGCGCAGGTATCGATCATCTTGTACGACGGACGGACACCAAGCGACCAGCGCAGCGTGCGTGCTTCGGTCTCGGTTTGCCCGCGCAACGACGCGAGCTGACGATCGGAGAAGCCGAACCGCTTCATGCGACGCATGGTGTCGGCGTCGACCTGCGGCTGCTGCTGGTACCACGATTCCGCATCGAGCAGTTCCTTCATCTGCTCGAGGAACCACGGATCGACCCCGCTGATCTCGTACAGCTCAGCGGTGGACATACCCAGCATCATCGCGCGCTTGAGCTGGAAGATGCGCTCGGGCGTGGGACGACGCAGTGCCCCGCGCAGCTCTTCCTTCGAGCCTTCGGTGAGGCGGTCATCGACCAGACGCTCGCCGATGGTCCAACCGCTGCGGCCGGTCTCCAGGGCACGAAGGGCCTTCTGGAAGGCTTCCTTGAACGTGCGGCCGATGGCCATGGACTCACCCACGGACTTCATCTGCGTGGTAAGTCCCGGATCGCTGGAGACGAACTTTTCGAACGCGAAGCGCGGGCACTTGACGATGACGTAGTCGAGGACCGGTTCGAAGCTCGCGGGCGTGGTCTTCGTGATGTCGTTGGGGACTTCGTCGAGCGTATACCCTACGGCGAGCTTGGCGCCGATGCGCGCGATGGGAAAGCCCGTCGCCTTGGACGCGAGCGCCGAAGAGCGCGACACGCGCGGGTTCATCTCGATGACGATGAGTTCGCCGTTCACCGGATTGACGGCGAACTGCACGTTGCACCCACCGGCATCCACGCCGATCTCGCGAATGATCGCAACGGCGGCATCGCGCATGACCTGATACTCGCGGTCGGTGAGCGTCATGGCCGGTGCGACGGTGATGGAATCACCGGTGTGCACACCCATCGGATCGAGATTCTCGATCGAGCAGACGATGACGACGTTGTCGGCGCAGTCGCGCATGACTTCGAGCTCGTACTCCTTCCAGCCGAGGAGTGAGCGCTCGATGAGCACCGAATGCACCGGCGACAGGTCGAGTCCGCGACGCACCATCGTGTCGAACTCTTCGCGGTTGTACGCGATACCACCACCGGTACCGCCGAGCGTGAACGACGGGCGGATGATGGCGGGGAAACCGGTGTTCTCGACGGCCGCCATCGCTTCGTCGATCGAGGTGACCGTCGTACCGGTGGGGCACTTGAGTCCGCTCTTCTCCATCGCATCGGCGAAGAGCTTGCGATCTTCGGCAACGCGGATGGCGCGCGCATTGGCGCCGATGAGCTGGCAGCCGTATTTGTCGAGCACCCCGCTGTCGTACAGGGCGAGCGCCACGTTGAGTGCCGTCTGCCCGCCCATGGTGGGGAGCACGGCATCCGGGCGTTCCTTCGCGATGACCTTCTCCACGAACTCCGGCGTCACCGGTTCGACGTACGTCCGATCGGCGAACTCCGGATCGGTCATGATCGTCGCCGGATTGGAATTGACGAGGATGACTTCATAGCCTTCCTCGCGCAGCGCCTTGGTGGCCTGCGTCCCGGAATAATCAAACTCAGCGGCCTGCCCGATCACGATCGGCCCGGAGCCGATCACGAGAATCCGGTGCAGGTCAGAACGTCGCGGCATGGAGGAGGTCTTCGATGATGTCGTCGAGTGAACGCTGCGCACGCCAGCCCGTGGCGTGCTGCAACTTTCGCGGATCCCCGATAAGCACGGGGACGTCAACCGGTCGGACCAGTGCGGGATCTTCGGTGGGCACGGCGCGCGAACCTGTGCGCGCCAGCACCTTGTCGAGCACCTGCTGCACCGACCATCCGGTGCCACTGGCCACGTTGTACGCCTCGCCGGGCGTGCCCCGCTGACAGAGTGAAATATACGCAGCTACCACGTCACTTACATGCAGGAAATCGCGGACCGGCGAACGATTTCCGACCGGCATGGGGGTGCCGGCGGGTGCGCTGGCCAGTTCGCGGGCGCGGTGGGCGAGCGCGGGGAGCAGGAAGCGCGGTGGCTGCCCTGCTCCGCTGTGGTTGAAGCTCCGCGCCACGACCACCGGCAGCGCGGTTGCCCGCCACAATTGGAGCGCCAGCACTTCCTGGGCGGCCTTGGTGGCGGCGTAGATGGTGCGCGGCGCCTGCACCGCCGTCTCGACCAGCGGCATCGTGTGCGATGCGTCGCGGCCATACTGCTCAGCGCTGCCAACGATGAGCACCGTCGGGTTCACCGCCGCGCGTTGCTGCTCGAGGTGATGGAGCAGCCGGGCGGTCGCCGTGACATTCACGTCCCATGCGAGCGCCGGATCGGCCGCCGCGGTGGGCAAGTGAGAAATCGCGGCGAGGTGAATGACTGTCTCGGGGCGCGCCGTTTGGACGGCATGGCGCACATACGCGTCGTCCCGCAGGTCGCCAAGCAGCCAGGTGACTCCTGACGGCTCGGGCGGAACGCGCGGGGAGGCCGATGGGACGTTCGGATCGGTCGCGAGCGCGAACAGCTCGGCCCCCTCCGCGGCGAGCGCCGGGAGGAGCCACTGGCCGACAAAGCCAGCGGCCCCGGTGACGAGCACGCGCCCCAGCGGACGCCCGTCGGTCGCGCTCACTTCGCGCGATGGTAACGTGCGAGGTCGGCCTCGACCATCATCTCGACGAGCTGACGGAAGTTCACTTTTGGCGTCCAGCCCAGCTGTGTCTTGGCTTTTTCGGGATCGGCCACGAGCAGATCGACTTCGGCGGGACGGAAGAAACGCTCGTCCTGCACGACGTGATTGCGATAATCGAGGCCGGCAGCGCCAAAGGCGAGGTCGCAGAACTCCCGCACGGAGTATGTCTCTCCGGTGCCGATGACGTAGTCATCGGGCTCGTCCTGCTGCAGCATGCGCCACATGGCATCGACATAATCGCCGGCGAAGCCCCAGTCGCGCCGCGCGTCGAGGTTGCCGAGTCGCAACTCGTGCTGCATCCCGAGCTTGATGCGGGCGACGCCGTCGGAAATTTTGCGCGTGACGAATTCGAGACCACGGCGCGGCGATTCGTGATTGAACAGAATGCCGCTGACCGCGTACAGATCGAAACTCTCGCGATAGTTCACCGTGATCCAGTGCCCGTACACCTTGGCGACGCCGTACGGCGAGCGTGGGTAGAACGGCGTGCTTTCGCGCTGCGGTGTTTCCACCACCTTGCCGAACTGTTCGCTCGAACTGGCCTGATAGAAGCGCGCTTTGGGAGCGCCTTTGCGCAGCGCTTCGAGCATGCGTGTGACGCCGAGCGCGGTGAATTCCCCGGTCAGCACGGGCTGATTCCACGAGGTCTGCACAAAGCTTTGCGCGGCGAGATTGTAAATCTCGTCGGGCTCGGCGGCTTGGACGACATCGGTGAGCGACGTCTGATCGAGGAGATCAGCGGAGACGAGTTCGACGCGATCGACGAGGTGCGCAATGCGCTCGTACGGCGTGGTCGACGAGCGACGTACGACGCCAACGACGCGATAGCCCTTCTCGAGGAGTTGCTCGGCGAGATACGAGCCGTCCTGGCCGGTGATCCCGGTAATGAGCGCGGTTTTGGTCACGAGCGGATCCGTTCAGTGTTGTAGGCGAGTGGCGGGCGGTGCGCCACAGAGGTGGCACCGGTGAACCCGACTTGCCTGCTGTTGGATACACGACGCGGGGAGACCGCTTGTGAGCGAGCTCCCCGCGAGGTGTGCAACGATGGGCGAACTACGCGACGGCGACCTGACCGCGCGGTGCACGCGGCACCTTGCCGGCGGCGAGGCAGCGAGTGCAGACCTTCACCTTGATGACCTTGCCCGCTTCGAGCGTGCGCACGACCTGGAGGTTGGGCTTCCAGGTACGACGCGTCTTGTTGTTGGCGTGCGAGACGTTGTTGCCGAAGGCAACACCCTTGCCGCAGCTGTAGCAGCGATTGCGATTGATAGCCATGGGTGTCTGCCTCAGCTCAGGATCAGTTCGATGCGCGCCATTTCAGCACCGTCACCTTTTCGGTGGCCGGTCTTGAGGATGCGCGTGTAGCCACCCGGACGCGTCGCGAAGGCGGGGCCGAGCTCCTGGAAGAGCTTGTCCGCGGCTTCACGCTTGTGCACGTGCCGTCCGGCGAGCCGGCGCGCGTGCAGCGTGCCGGAGCGGGCCTTGGTGATGAGCTTTTCGACGAACGGGCGGAGCTCCTTGGCCTTGGCCTCGGTCGTCTCGATCGCGCCCTGCTCAATGAGCGAGGTCGCGAGGTTGCGAAGCAGCGCGAGGCGCTGCTCACTGGTCCGCCGAAGCTGGCGGTTGGCCTTACGATGGCGCATGGGAGTTCAATCCTCGTCTTCGTCGTCGTCGGGCGCGTTTTCGGCAGCGCGGCTGGGCGGAGTGCCCATGTCGAGGATACGGACACCGTCCGTGGATTCCTCATAGCGCATGCCGAAATTGAGCCCTTCCTTCTCGAGCAGCGCGGCGATTTCCTGCAGGGACTTCTTACCGAAGTTCTTGACCTGAAGGATTTGCGCCTCGGTCTGGCGAACCAGATCGCCGAGCGAGCGGATGTTGGAGTTCTTGAGTGAATTGACGGAGCGAACCGACAATTCGAGGTCGTCGATGGGAGTGCGGAACAGCTCAGCGAGACGGATGGCATCCGAGTTGGCGCCATCGCCGGCCGCGCCGGGCTGCGCGGAGGCCGACGACCCAAAGCCCACGAAGTACTGGAAGTGGGTTTGGGCGAGGGCTGCCGCATAGCTCACGGATTCCTCGGGCGACATCGTGCCGTTGGTTTCGACAGTGAGCGTGAGGCGGTCGTAGTCGGTGCGCTGCCCGACGCGGGTTTCCGCGACGGTGAAGTTGGCCCGACGGACCGGATTGTAGATGGCATCGATCCGTACGACATCGACCGGGAGGTTCTTGTCGGCCGGATGCTGGTCGCTCTCGACGTAGCCGCGTCCCTTGTTCACGTAGAGTTCGACCGTGAAGTCGCGCTCGTCGGTGATGGTGAAGAGATGGTGCGACGGGTCGATGACGCGCACACCGCCGGTGGCGATGATGTCTGCCGCGGTGACGGTGCCCGGTCCCGACTTGACGATGCGGAGCACGGTCTGCTCGACTTCGTCGGGGAGGGACAGGGTGAGCGTCTTGAGGTTCCCGATGATCTGGTGCACGTCTTCCACAACGCCGCCAATGGTCTGGTGCTCATGCACCACGCCATCGATGCGGAACGCCCACACGGCGGAGCCACGGAGCGACGACAGGAGCAGTCGGCGCATCGCGTTGCCCAACGTGTGTCCGAAGCCGCGTTCGAGCGGCTGCAGACGGAATTCGGCCAGATTGGGATTGTCCTCGCGCTTGGTGGCTTCAACCAGCTGCGGACGGACCAGCCCGGAAAGATCGATAGTTGCCATGTAGAGATCTGAAGAAAAAGGTCACGCCGGTATCGTACCGACGACGCGCTGCCTCGCCCCGAACGCGCGGCAGCCCCGTAGAGGGGTTCGGGCCCCGACCAGCTACTGCGTTACTTCGAGTACAGTTCGACGACGAGCTGTTCCTGCGCGGCGAGCGGGATGCTCGTACGCTGCGGCTTCTCGAGCACGCGGCCGCTGAACGACTCCTTGTCGACCGCGATCCACGAGAGCGAGCCACCACGCGACGCCTGCTCCATCGCGCTCATGACGAGCACGAGTTCGCGCGAGCTCTGCTTGACGCGCACTTCCTCGCCCGGGCGTACCTGGTACGACGGGATGTCGAGGAGGCGACCCTTCACTTCGATGTGGCGGTGACGGATGAGCTGACGCGCAGCCTTGCGGCTGGGCGCGAAGCCCATGCGGTACACCACATTGTCGAGACGGGTTTCGAGCGCCGCGAGCAGGTTGTGACCGGTGATGCCGGCCTGCGTGGCGACGCGCTCGAACGTGTTGCGGAACTGCTTCTCGGAGATGCCGTAGATGCGCTTGATCTTCTGCTTCTCGCGCAGCTGCTTGGCGAATTCCGACATCTTCTTACGACGCGCCGTGGCCTGACCGTGCTGACCCGGGGCGTACGGACGACGCTCCACGGGGCACTTTTCGGTGAAGCACTTGGTGCCCTTCAGAAAGAGCTTGGCGCCCTCACGACGGCACTGACGGCAGCTGGGACCAGTATAACGGGCCATGGATCAAACCCTCCGGCGCTTGGGGGGACGGCAGCCGTTGTGCGGAATCGGGGTGACGTCGCGAATGGACTTCACCTGGAGACCGGCAGCGGCGAGCGCCTGGATGGCCGACTCGCGGCCGGAACCCGGACCCTGCACGCGCACATGCACGCGGCGCACACCGGCGGTGAGCGCTTCGCGCGCGCACTGCTCGGAGGCCACCGTGGCGGCGAACGGCGTGGACTTCTTCGACCCCTTGAAGCCCGCCTTGCCGGCGGAGCCCCACGACACCGCATTGCCATGCATATCGGTGATCGTGATGGTCGTGTTGTTGAACGTGGCGCTGACGTGGGCGATGCCTTCGGCCTCGACGACGCGCTTGGTTTTCTTTGCGGTAGCCATGGCTTACTTGGTCACCTTCTTCTTGCCCGCGATGGCGCGGCGCGGCCCCTTCTTGGTGCGCGCGTTCGTGTGCGTGCGCTGCCCGCGCACGGGAAGCCCGCGACGGTGGCGCGTGCCACGGTACGAGCCGATGTCCATGAGGCGCTTGATATTCATCGCGACTTCGGTGCGCAAAGCACCTTCGACGCGGAAATTGCGCTCGATTTCCTGACGGAGCTTGTTGAGATCGACGTCGTTCAGGTCGCGAACGCGCTGCGCGCTCGACACACCGGACGCTTCGAGGATCTTCTGGGCGGTCTTGCGACCGATGCCGAAGATGTAGGTCAGGCCGATCTCAATCTTCTTGTCGCGCGGGAGATCGACGCCAGCTATACGTGCCATATGTTACGCTTCCCCTCAGCCCTGACGCTGCTTGTGCTTGGGGTTGCGCTTGCAGATGATGCGAGTCACGCCCTGTCGCTTGACGACTTTGCAGTGCTCACAGATCGGCTTTACGCTGCTGCGAACTTTCACGGGTCACCTCGGCGCTTCCGCACCGACGGAGTCTCCCGCACTACTGCACGCAGTAGCCGGCTGGACTCCCCATGCTGTTCATCGCTCACGAAGCATCGCGATTCGTGTCGGTTGCCCGACACAACTCTCCGATTCCGCGCATGAGCGAAGCGAATGTGGCCAGCGGATTGGCCGGTGAATTCCTGTCCACTGGGCGCCATGAAATGGCACCCAAAACGGGCAAGACCTGCAGCTTAGCGGACTTAGACAATCCCCGCAAGTGAGGGGACGGTCTGGACTAGAGCGCGGCGTGGACCGCCATCATGGCGCCAACCGGGTCGTCGGCGCCGGTCACCGCCCGCCCCAAAATGAGCCAGCGGGCGCCGGCGGCGGCCGCGGCGGCAGGGGTCATGACCCGTCGCTGGTCGTGTGCCTCCCCGCCCGGGAGCCGGATTCCGGGAATGAGCAGCCCCAACCGGTCGCCGAACACCCCGGTCACCGCGGCGGCCTCGTGACCGGAACAGACGATCCCCGCCCCGCCGCCGGCCGCGACCAGGCCGGCCAGGCGAAGGACCTCGGTTTCCACGACGACCCCTTCGCGTCCCCAGGCTTCTTCGATCCCACCAGCATCCATACTGGTCAGGATCGTGACCCCCAGAATGCCGCAACCGCCGTCCGGACGCCCTTCATTGGCCCCCTCCACGGCAGCGGCGATCATCTCGCGGCCGCCGCTGGCGTGGACCGTGAGCAACGACGCCCCATGTCGAGCGACACTCCTGGCGGCCCCACGAACCGTGTTGGGAATGTCGTGGAGCTTGAGGTCGACGAACACTTCCTTGCCCTGATCGCGGAGCCACGCCACGACCGAGGGGCCTTCGGCGGAGAACAGCTCAAGCCCGACTTTGTAGAAGCCGCACGCGTCGCCGAGCTGGCGGACAACCGCTTCCGCCCCGGCCCGGGTGGGGACGTCGAGGGCGACGATAGGCGTTACGACGGCAGAGTTCACTGAGGCCACTCGAGCGTACCGATGATGGAGGTAAGGTCGCGCACCCCCTGCCCGTCGGCCCACTGCCGCATCTGGCGGATGATGCGCTCAGGCGCGCGCGGATCACGCAGCGCCGCGGTCCCGACACCGACCAGAGAGGCGCCGGCGAGCAGGTACTGAATGGCGTCATCGCCGGTGCTGACTCCCCCCAAACCGACGAGCGGCACGCCCGGCAGCGCCCGGCTGACACGCCAAGTGGCCAGCAAGCCAATGGGAAGGACAGCGGGGCCGCTGAGCCCACCGCTGCCGAAACTGATCTTCGGCTTCCGGCGGTGCGTATCAATGACGAGACCCGGCATCGTGTTCACAAGCGTCAACCCGGTCGCGCCACTATCGACCGCGACTTTGGCGGTGTCGACGATGGTCGTGCCCAGTGTTGGCGAGAGCTTCACGAAGATCGGCCGCGTGGTTCGTGCGCGCGCGGCCGATACCAATGCCGCCAACGCCTGCTGGTCGGCGCCGAATTCGAGACCACCCGCTTTCACGTTGGGGCAGCTCACATTGAGCTCGAAGCCATCAACACCCTGCTCTCCGTCGATGGCTTCGACCACGGTTGCGAAGTCATCGATGCTGTTGCCGACGACGTTCACGAAGACGCGGGTGCCGGGGTGATGCCGGGGCAACCACGGCAGATAGTCGCGCTTGACCACCTCCAAACCCGGATTGGCGAGGCCGATAGCGTTGATCATCCCGCCGGCGAACTCGCTGACCCGCAAGGCCGGATTGCCTTTGCGCGGCGCGATGCTCACGGCCTTGGTCGAGATGCCCCCTATGGCATCGAGGTCGATCACCTCATCGATTTCGATGCCGAAGCCCGCTGTGCCGGACGCCAGGACCACCGGATTGCGAAAGTCGAGCCCGCCCACGCGAACGCCGAGCGGCGTCCCGATGGACACGGCCATTGGCGACTGGGCGGGGGTGTGCGGTGCGGCGACGGTCACGGCCGAAAGGATAGAGGGAAGAACCAACGCTGAACGACGGATGCGGACATCACGGATTTCTCGGGGCGGCGCGCGTCCGCAGCTTGCGCACGCTGTCGCTCCATACGCGCACCGCTTCGCCCCACCGCAGTTTGAGCAGTTGCGGCGCGTTGGTGAAGTCCGGCGATTCGGTGACGTCTTCCCCGCGCAGCCGGGCGGCGACGGCCGATGCGGGATACTCGACCGAAATGCGCTGCCGCCACCGGTCGGCGGAGTCGGGGACAAGCACACTGGCCGCGTACCACGCAAACGGAGCAAAGAGTGACTGCGGATTCTGCCGGGCCATGCCGCTGAACAGTGCCCCCGCCAACGGCGCAGCGCGCAGCGAATCGCGAACGACTTCCCCGGCAAGAAAGGCCGATGCGCCGCTGGGATCATCGCGACCCAGCAGCAATCGCATGAGCAACAGCTGTTCCGACATCTGCCGCCCGAACACCGTGCTCCACGCCGATGAGTCAACGCGCGTGAGTACGGAATCGACCGTTTGCATGGACTGGGCGCGTCGAAGCTCGAGATACGCGGTCCGCGCCATGACTTCGCGGCGCAGCAACGTGTCGCGCGTAATGAGCGTGGGCACCCGTGCGAGGTAGAGACGCGCCAGCGAGTCGCGACCACCGCGCATAAGCTGGTCACCCAAGGCGTACTGCAGGCGTCCGCGGTTGACTTCACGCACACGCGCATTGTCGTACGCCTTCACGATTCGTTCGGCGCCATCCAGGCGATTGCCATTGCTGAAGTCGGCGATGGCCCGAACCACGTCCTCGCGAAAATCACCGGCACGTCCACGCTGAACCAGGATCGACTCTGCCCGCACGAAATCGCGCTGCCCCAGGGCAGACGACGCAATTTCCCACGGCAGCATCCCCGAGTCCTGGTCGCCGAGATACTGATCCGTGGCCGCAAGGTCGCCGAGCGTGAGCGCGGTGCGCGCTGCCCACAGGCGCGCCTGGCGTCGGACTTCGGTGTCGGTGATTCCGGGAAGGAGCGAATCGAGCAACACCCGTGCACGCGGCGCGTCGGAGGAACGCAGGTGACAGGCGGCAATCGCAATGACGGCGCGTTGTCGGTCGACTACCTGCGCTTCTGGATTGGCGAGAAAGGCCTGCAGTCGGACACGGCCCGTATCGCATTCGCCAGCCAGTGCTGCGCCCCGCCCCGCCAGATACAGCGATCGCGCGACCCACTTTGAAGTGGGATGGCGCACGAGGACGGACTCCGCGTGTGCTGCGGAAAGCCGGAAGTCTTCGCGGGCGCCGTCGTCTTCGTTCCGGCGCAGTTTGGAGTCGCCGCGCTTGGCCGACTTCTCGGCGTTGTACACGCCGTTGTAATACACGCAGCCGTTGGCGACGCACCAACTGGCCGCCAGCAGCGCGAGGCGACGCCACGCACGCTGGCGAGTCATCCGCCAACCTTCCGTTCGTACTCGGCGAGGTAGCGTATCACGGCATCGGCGAGCTTGTCCGCCAACTCCGCCTGACGCTCTGGCGAGGTCATGTAGTTGGCTTCGCTGCGATTGGTGCCGAAGCCGATTTCCACAAGCACCGCCGGCATGAAGGCGGTGACCAAGACACGGAACCCCGCCTGCTTGACTCCGCGGCTCGGCCCAGGGTGCACCGTCCGCATGCCGGCCTGAATGAGATCGGCAAGCCGCGACGACTCGCGAAGGTGTTCGTTCTGCGCCATGTCACGCATGATGAACCCGAGCGGGTCATCACTTTTCACATCAGCTTTGGTTTCGAAACGGATGGCTTCGTTTTCCATGGCCGCGACGCGTCGCTCGTCTTCGGTTTTTGCTTCGGCCAGAAAATACGTTTCGAATCCACGGGCCCCGCCCGGGTTTTTCCACCGGGGGTTAGCTGCGTTGACATGTACCGAGACGAACAGATCGCCCTTGGCTTCGTTGGCGATACGTCCGCGATCGGACAGAGCAATCAGCGTATCGGTCGTGCGCGTCATGACGACGCGTACCCCGCGCTGTTCGAGCGCCCGCTGCAATTGTGTTGCAACCGCGAGCGTGATTCGCTTCTCGTATACCTTGGGACCGGCACCAATTGGTCCGGACATCCCATTGTCCGGACCACCGTGCCCTGCATCGACGACGACCACGTGCTGGCGGGTGGTGCGAGCGTCGCCGGGCGCGCGAGTCGCCGTCCGATCTGGCTCCGCTCGCGCCGGTGAGGGGGCGGTACGCCTTGGGGGATCGACGGGACGCTTGCTCGCCGCGACCGGTGCAAAGCGACGGAGTTCACGCTTTTCGGCGTCGAACATCACGCCGGAGCCAATGCGGGGGAGCAGGTCTGACGCGAAGGCGAACGGCACGTAGAGCATGGACGCGCGACGAAACACTTCGGCGGTCATGGGAAGGGTGTCGTCGGCCACTACCGCCAGTGAACTGCCGCTCTCGATGTCGACACCAATTCGCCCGACCTCAAGACGATAGCGGCCGGCGCGGGAGGCATCGCGCACGAGCTGCCCACCGAGCGCCTCCGCCAGCACATCCGCGCGGAGCGCCATCCCCCCACCGATCGCTGCTACCATGGGAACCTGCCGAACGCGTTCGCCGAGCCGCACGGTAATGCTGGCGGGAGACGCCGGCGCGGCTGCAGCGACTTGCAGCACGACCCCAAGAGCCGCGAGCGCGATGCTCATCCCTTGCGCAGCACCCGCGCGATTTCCCGCTCCGCGTCGCGCTTCTTGAGATCCTCACGCTTGTCGTGCTGGGCCTTGCCGCGCGCGAGGGCGATGCGCGTTTTGACGCGCCCGTTCTTGAAATACAGGTCGAGCGGCACGAGCGTGAGCCCCTGGCGTTCGACCGAACCGATGAGGCGCCGGATCTCGCGCTTGTGCAACAGCAGCTTGCGTGTGCGCGTGGCCTCGTGGTTGAACAGATTGCCGTTCGCGTACGCGCCAATGTGGAGATTCAGCAGGAAGACCTCGCCATCCTTCACGAACCCATACGCATCGGTGAGGTTGGCGCGACCATCACGGAGCGCCTTGACCTCGGTGCCGGTGAGCACCATGCCCGCCTCCCACGTATCGAGGATCTCGTAGTCGTGACGGGCGCGCTTGTTTCGCGCGATCAGCTCGGTGGGTTCTTCGGTGTCCTTGTTGGCCATACGTGTCCGTAACGTAATCGCTCCGGCACCCGGACGAGGCATCCGGTGGTCACGTTTGTGGCTTCCGGCGTTGACTTCCCGGGGGGACTTGGTCTATTCTTCTCGCCCTGCCGCTCCTGTGACCAACGGTCGCGGGACGGGATCTGCCGGAGTGGTGGAATTGGTAGACGCGCTGCGTTCAGGGCGCAGTGTCCGCAAGGACGTGCCGGTTCGAGTCCGGCCTTCGGCACCTGAAAAGAACGTCAAACGGGCAACAGTCGCATACGCGCTGTTGCCCGTTTTTCGTGTGGGGGTACGCGCCGGGCGGTCCCGTTCAGCCCCGCAAGGCACTGGGACGGACGTCTTCCGGCAGCGATGCCGCACCGAACGCGGTGCGAAGACTTTCGTTGAGCGCGCCCCTGGTTTCCTGGACGTAGCGGGTGGTCTGCTGCAGCAGTTCCGGAGACGGGCTCGGTACGCCGGCCCCGTCGAGCAGGACATTGGCGAGGCGCATGACCGGCGTTTCCTGGCTTCCCCGTGCGGCGAGGGCCGCCGTGTACCCGCGCCAACGCTCGGCCCAGAGTCGCCCCGTTTCCGGGTCGCGGCGCGCCTCGGCCGACACGACGGGGGCCAGCTGGTGAGAGACGTCGGCGGCCGTCTGGTCGTCGAGCGCGTCTCGTTCGGCCACGATGAGCCCAATCGCCCGGCGGGCAAAGGCGATCTCGCGTAGGGCGACCTTCTCAGAACCGACCGCCGCCAGCAGCCACGGCAGGCCTGTCGTATCGACATCGCGCAGGACCTGGTTGAGATACAGCTCAACCCGCTGCCGCCGCGCACGCGCCGCCTGCCAATCGGTCCAGATGCTCACGACGACCAGACTCAGGGCTGCAGTATGGGCAAGCTGCCCGGGACGTCAGGCGCCGCATATGCCGGCAATCCGACCCGATCACGCACCACCGACTCGTCGTCGAGCAGGTCGCTGAGCTTCACACTTTCGAGGACTTCGTCGATACGCTTTTGCAGCAACAGCCACACAGGGCGAATACTGCAGTTCTCCGCCTCGGCACACCGCCCAGCATCCACGGGATGCGTGACGCAGTGGAGGTCAAAGGTCGTGAGCTCCGAAGCCTGAATCACGTCACGCACGGTGATTTCGTCTGGCGAGCGGGCGAGCGAGTACCCGCCCCGCGCGCCGCGGGTGCTATTGACGATGCCGGCACGTCGCATCCGGAGGAGAATCTGCTCGACATAGTCGCCCGGCAGCCGCTCACGCGCGGCGACGTCGCGACCAGTCACTGGCCCGTCGCCTGCCCGGCGCGCGAGGTGGAGGGCGCAAATCAACCCGTATTCGGCCCACGTTGTTATCCGCATACCCGAGAGTCTAGGTCGCAATCGCGGTGGAGACAAGCGCTTCGGGCGGTTGGGTCACCCACCGGCGGTCGCCCCATGCGTTCCCTCGGGGATGCCGATCTCGGTCATGCGACGGAGGTCGAGAATGGCGTCGACCTGATCGGCGGGTACGACCTGGTTCCGTTTGACCAAGTCGCGGATGAGTACGCCCTCACGAACACTCTGCTTGGAGAGCTCGGCAGCCGCCGCATAGCCGATTTGCGGCATGAGCGCCGTGGCCAGCGCCGCGGAGCGTTCCACCCAGTAGCGGCACATCTCCTCGTTGGCTTCGATGCCGCGCACGCATCGTTCCGCCAGCGAGACGATCGCGTTCGTCAGGATCTGCATGGACAGGAGGACGTTGTGGGCGATAACGGGCATCATCACGTTGAGCTCGAGCTGGCCGTGCTCGGCGGCCATGGTGACGGTGGTGTCGCAGCCGATAACCTGAAAGCAGACCTGGTTGACCATCTCCGGAATTGAGGGATTGATCTTGCCAGGCATGATGCTGGAGCCGGGTTGGACCGCAGGCAGCGTGATTTCGTCGAAGCCCGTCCGCGGTCCGGAGACCATGAGCCGGAGGTCGCTGACGATTTTGGACAGGTCGATGGCGAGCCCGCGCAACGAGGCGCTGAACGCCGCCGCATCACCCATGCTTTGCATGAGTTGAATACGATCGTCGCCGACCCGCAGCGTGTCGATTCCACTGATCTCACGCAGCCGTTCCACCATGCGCGCGGGAAACTCCGGTTGCACAGTTACGCCGGTGCCCACCGCCGAACCACCGATGCCCAGATCATTGAGGTAATCAGCGGCCTGCACGAGCCGCTGTCGGCAGCGGATCAGCGTACCCGCGTACGCCGAAAACTCCTGGCCGAGCCGGATCGGCATCGCGTCCTGCAGGTGTGTACGTCCCGCCTTCACCACATGATCGAACGCCTGTGCGCGATCACGCAGGGCGTCGTGCAATGCATCAACCGCGCGCAAGAGCAGCGGCAACTGACGCAAGACGGCGAGACGGATATTGGTGGGAATGGTGTCATTGGTACTCTGCGCCATGTTGACGTGATCATTGGGATGCACGGGCGTGTATGTCCCGCGTGCCCCCCCGAGCAGTTCGTTGGCGCGATTGGCGAGCACCTCGTTGACGTTCATGTTGTGCGAGGTACCCGCGCCCGCCTGGTACGGATCGACGATGAACTGATCGCGGTGCAATCCCGAGAGGACTTCGTCCGCGGCGGCGACAATGGCATCGGCGCGCGTCGCATCGAGGCGACCCGTGTCGCGATGTGTTTGTGCGGCCGCCTTCTTGATCCACACCTGAGCGACGACGAACGCTTCGAGTGGACGTAGACCACTGATGGGAAAGTTCTGCGCCGCGCGCACGGTTTGCACACCATACAGCGCGTCCGCGGGAACCTCGAGCGTTCCCAGAGGATCCTTTTCGGTACGCGTGCGAACCCCGGCCGGCTGTGACTGTGCCATGAGCGCTCCTGTCAAACGAGAACGGGCGCCGCCGAGGTGGCCGCGCCCGTCACATTCCCGATGAATGTCTTACGGAAAAACGAACGTCGTGTCGATGGACGACGTGAGATGCAGGTTGCCTGCCGTCGTACCCACGAGATTGGTGCGCCAACGTACGAGCGTCAATGAGCGCCGTGGCGCGCTGCTCGCGAGGAACTGTGTCAGCAGTCCGGCGGGGACGACCACGTTGCCATCGTCCTTGAGCGCGCAATACACTTGCTCGTTGGCGAACGATGCGGTCGCAGGATTGGCATACTTGACCTGCAGAATGACGGCCGCTGTCGGATCGTTCGTGCCATTCCAGTTGACCGTTAGGCCGGCACCGGCGGCAGGAATCGCGACCGGGCCCAACTCGATGGGCTCGGCGAGCTTCACCGATCCGGCGATCGCCGGAAAATTGTTGCCGTCACCGGGCACACTCACCTGTGCCACGTCGCCCACGTTGTAGACGATGGGTTCGTTGGCGGCCGTCGCATAGCGGAGATCGGTGCTCGAATAGGGAAGCTGCCGGGTAGCACCGCCAATGGTGATCCCGACAGTGGTTCCCGCTTGACGATCACCGCGCGCCACTTGCTGCACCGTGTCGACCGGCGCGAAGACGCATTGGTCACTCTGCTGCGCGCTGCTATTGGGTACCTGCAGCGATAGCGATTCAAAGAAGACCACGGTTGCTGCCGCGCGACCTTGCGTGGCCGACGCTCGCTTCCCGATGAAATTGACGGCGCCGTATTTCTGAAAGCTGGCTTCGCTTTGCGTGATGCTTGAGCAGCCCGCGAGCAGCAACGCGGCCATCGTGCGCGCGGATCGCTTGAGGGGAGCGGAGATCGTGCTGATGCGCATGCTGAGTGGAGCTGAGGAAGCCGGCAAGATGAAGCGGCGGGCGCTAGGCCCCGAGCGGACGGGCGGCACCACGCAGGAATGGATTGGACGCAAGTTCGCGACCGATAGTGGTATGAACACCGTGCCCGGGCAATACCCGAGCTGTCTCGGGCAAAGTGGCGAGACGCATGAGCGAGCGCTGCATGGCCGTCGGGTCACAGAGGGGCAAATCGGTGCGGCCAATGGAACCGGCAAAGAGCACGTCGCCGGAAATGCAGAGGTCGTTACCGATGAAGGCGACATGGCCGGGTGCGTGGCCAGGCACATGCCACACGGTGAAGGCGTGCTCACCAAGAGAGATCGTGTCGCCCTCGGCCAACTGTCCCGTTGCCGCCGGCGGGTTTTCGATAGTCAGCCCCCACCGTGCGGCGTTGTCGGCCGCGCGCTCATAGAAGAACGCGTCGGCCGGATGCATCAGGATGGGTACCGGCAGCTGGCGCATGACACCAGCCACGCCACCGACATGGTCGAAGTGGCAGTGGGTGAGCCAGATGGCGGCCAGCGTGCACCCGGAGCGCTGCACGGCATCCACAAGGCGGTCCGCTTCGTCACCGGGATCGACGAGAACCGCCTGCTTCGACGCCTCATCGGTGAGCAGCCAACAGTTTTCCTCGAGCGGTCCAACCGTCAGCTGCTGCACCTGCAACGCGGCCACGCGACTAGACCTCGGCCTTGGCGATCGAGCTCTCGCCGGTTTCGAGCACGGGCGCTTCGCCAATGCCGTGATGTGCCAGCCACCGCTCGGCTTCAAGGGCCGCCATGCACCCCGTCCCGGCCGATGTGATCGCCTGACGATAGTAGTCATCGATGACATCGCCGGCAGCGTAGACGCCTTCGATGTTCGTTGACGTGCGCCACGGCGCCACCTTGATGTAGCCATGTTCGCTGGTGTCGATCTGCCCGCCGAGGAACTTGGTGTTGGGCGTGTGGCCAATGGCAACGAACAAGCCGCCCACTTCGATCTCGCTGGTGCTGCCGTTCACGGTGTCCTGCAATCGGAGTCCCGTGATGAACTCGTCGCCGAGCACTTCGGTAACCTGCGAGTTCCAGAGCACGCGCACCTTGGGATGCGTGAGGACGCGATTGGCCATCACCTTCGAGGCACGGAAGCTGTCGCGGCGATGGATGACCACGACTTCACTGGCGAACTTCGTGAGATACATCGCTTCTTCC
This sequence comes from Gemmatimonadaceae bacterium, assembly GCA_947457545.1. GTDB lineage: Bacteria > Gemmatimonadota > Gemmatimonadetes > Gemmatimonadales > Gemmatimonadaceae > Gemmatimonas. The sequence continues at coordinate 90,732 of CANGXD010000002.1, read as the reverse complement.
ATAGCGGTATCACCACCACCAACGACGGCAAGACGCTTGTTGCGATAGAAGGGCATGGCGCCGTCGCACACCGCGCAGGCCGACACGCCACCGCCCTGTTGCGCCAACCGGATTTCGCTCTCGAGACCGATCCACTTGGCGGCGGCGCCGGTGGCGATCACCACGGTATGTGCCGTCACCGCACCCGAGTAGTTGGGCGTGATGGTGAAGGGGCGCTGCGACAGATCGACTTGCTTGACGAGCTCCGACACGACTCGTGTCCCGTGATGGACCGCTTGTGCCTTGACGCGGTCCATGAGTTCAGGGCCGCTGATGGCCTCGGGAAAGCCCGGGAAGTTTTCGATGTCCGTCGTGAGCATCAGCTGTCCGCCCGGCAATTCCGTTCCAACCGGCTCCCCTTCGAACACGAGCGGGTTGAGGTTGGCGCGTGCAGCGTAAATGGCCGCCGTCCATGCCGCGGGGCCGGATCCGATGATGACGATGTTCTCGGGAGTCGATGCAGACATGACCACGATGGGTAGAAGCGAATCGAGGCGTATCAGCGCGGATGCGGTGATACCTGAGTTCTGGATTTACGAAATGGCCAGCACGCCCAACGCGCCGTGACAGTGCGACACGGTGCCGACCAGAATATTGCAGGGGCCCTGCCCGCCCCATTCGGCGACATGTTGGTCGGCGGCGGCGATGGCCGCCGCGTCGATCATGCCTACGCCGTAGGTGCGGTGTTCACAATGAAAGATAGCCGCTCCGCGGAGCCGTGGTTCCCCGTCGGCCATGGCGCGGATGGTCACCGGCATGCTCCAATCGCGTGGCCCGCGGATGGCGGGACACTTGGCCGGCTCGATGCAATTGACCGGGCACGTCCACGTCGCGAAGCTTACGTAGTGACGCGCATCGGGGGCGGCACGTTCCCACGGGGTTGGTGGGGTGGCGGGGAGCGGCGCGACTTCCATGGCACGGCCGGGCCAGCGGGCGCGGGCGCGGGCCATGAGCCAGTCAAGGCACAGATGTGGCATGAGCGGCGACGGGACCATCGTGTCCGCGGCGAGCGCGTCCGGCCCCGCTGACAACCACTCCGCGACATAGTCATCCCAGGTGGACACGACCAGTCGCACTGGCGTTCCCTCGTACATGCCTTGCGCCAGCTGCTGCGCGACTTTGCAGTTGGCATCGCGGTCGACCACCACGATTTCGCGTGCGGTGAGCGCCCCACGTGAGCGCGCGCGATCGAGCTGCTGCGTGTACCAGCTGCCGTAGCAGCCACCACCGATGACGACAATGCGACCGAAGTCGAGTGGCGTCGCGCGACCGGGGCCGGCGATTTCTCGCTCAGCGGCGGAGATGTCGTCCACCATCGACCGAGAGAACGGTTCCCGTCACGTAGGTGGCATCCACGAGATAGTGAATGGCCTGGATGACATCGTCGGGTGAGCCACTCCGTGCCAGCGGAACGTCGCGCATGAAGGCGGCCGCCGCCGCATCGCCAAGATCACTGGGGGCGAGCACGAGACCCGGGGACACGGCATTCACGCGAATCCGTGGCGCCAGCCGATCGGCGACGGTACGCACCAGCTGATGCAACGCGGACTTGGTGACCTGATGCGGAATGAGTCGCGGGAATCCTGTTTCGTTGGCGAGGTGATCGGCGATCTGGATGATCACCCCGCCCTCATTCATTGCGCGCGCGGCGGCCTGCATGAGAAAGAACGGCGCCCGAAGATTGATCGCTTCCGTGCGCGCCCAATCATCCGGAGTGACCGACTCGAAATCGCGCCACTCCATCACCGACGCCGAGCTGACGACGACATCCAGCGCATCGAACGCGGAGATGGCCGCCTGCACCACGCGCGCCGGCGCCGATGAATCGACGAGGTCTTCCTGCACGACGACCACGCGTACCTGATATTCAGCCTCGAGCTCCGCCGCGAGTGCGTTCGCCTCCTCAGGAGAATTCCCGTGATGGAGCACGACGTTGTACCCGCGAGCGGCGAAGCTGCGAACGATCGCGGCGCCGACGCGTCGGGCACCGCCGGTCACGAGAGCGGTTTTGCGGAACATGTACTACGCCAAGGCGGCTGCGCGCGCCGAGACCTTGGCGTCCTGCCAGTCGAGCCAAACCTTGGGAACGAGTTGCCCACCGAGTTTTCGTGGGCCTTCCTGCGTGCCGTGCCAGTCGGAGCCACCACTGGGCAACAGGCCGGCCTTTTCGGTGTGATCGAACAGCCGCTGCACGAGATAGGGCGGATGACTCGGATGCAAGACTTCGACCGCGTCGAGCCCGGCATCAGCGAGCCGTTGAATACGCGTCGGAGTCGCCGACTCACCTGGATGCGCCCAGACGGCGATGCCGCCGGCTTTGTGTACCAGGGCGATGGCGTCGGCGACATCCCACTTGTCCTTGGCCATGTAAGCGGGACGTCCCCAACCGATCCACTTGTCGAACGCTTCGCGGAACTCGCGGACGTACCCACCAGCGAGCATGACGCGCGCGATGTGTGGACGTCCGACGGCACCGCCTCCGGCCTCCTTCAGCACCGCGTCCAGTGTGATGGGGATGCTGTGCGCGTTCAGCGTCGCGACGATCTTTTCGGCGCGGGCAATGCGCTGCTGACGCAGATCCGCGAGCGCGTCACGCATGGCATCGCGACTCTGCAGATGGAGCCCCAGCAAGTGGAGTTCGTCGTCGTCGAAGTGCGTACTGAGTTCGACGCCGGGCACGATGCGCACCCCCAACCGTTCACCGGCGTCGGTGGCTTCATCGAGCCCGTCGACGGTGTCGTGATCGGTGAGGGCGATGGCATACAGCTGCGCGTCGGCGGCGGCCTGGACGACGGCCGTCGGCGTCAGGGCGCCGTCGGAGGCGGTGGAGTGCACCTGCAGATCCACGAACGCCGGCGCTGGCGCCGTGGTCGTCTCCGTCACGAGCGGTACCCCGCCTCTGGCGAGCGCGCGCTGGGCTGTGTCGATCGGAAGAGCTCGAGCAACTGCGCATCGTCAAACTCGGCCAACGACTGCTCGCGTGCTCGCACTCCAACGGGTGAGTAGCGCGTGACGCGCACCTCGCGTTCCTCGCCTTTCCCCGCCACGAAAATCAATCCGAATTCATCACCGGTGTACTGCGTGAGAAAACCGGACGGGTACACCTGCCACTGGCGTCCATCGATCTCGATGCTTCGCGTGGGCATATCAACCTCCTTGTACTTCGCGCCAGCAATGGGCTGCGACATCGGCTCCGTGAACGGCGGCGAGTGCTTCCTCGCCACCGGCCTCGGTGAACTCGATGAACCGGCCACGATCGCTCGCGTGTTCAAAGACCCAGAAATGCGCGGGCACCGACGCCGCGCGTTGTTTGCGCAGCGGCAGTGCCGCGAGATACTCCGCGCGCTCCGCGTCGGGCACGACGCGTTCGACGATGGTCAGCGCGCGGGACATGCGAGGGCGCTCAGAATCCCGTTTCGGGGATGGACTCGAGCGCCTTCTTGAGATCAGCCATGAAGCGATCCGCGTCGGCCCCATCGACCACCTTGTGGTCGAAGGAGAGCGAGAAGTACGCGCAGGTCCGGATGGCGATGGTGTCTTCTCCGTCCGGCCCCGTGATGACCTTGGGACGCTTTTCGATAGCGCCGAGTCCGAGGATGGCGGTTGTCCCCACCGGAATGATGGGGGTGCCGAAGAGCGACCCGAACACCCCGGGGTTGGTGATGGTAAAGGTGGCGTCCTGCACGTCGGTCGGGCTGAGCTTCTTGCCTCGCGCGCGCGCCGCCAGATCGTTCACACCGCGCGTCAGGCCGGTGAGCGACAGTTCATCGGCACGCTTGAGCACCGGGACAATGAGTCCGGTGGGTTCGAGCGCGACGGCGATGCCGAGGTTGATCTGCTTGCGGTAGATGACGTCGGTACCAGCCACCGCTGCGTTGAGCACCGGGTGACGCTTGAGCTGTTGCGTGACCGCCTGCAGGATGAACGGCAGGTAGGTGAGCTTCTGGCCACTCTGCGCTTCGAAATCGCGGCGCATCGCCTGACGGATGCGGGCGACGCGCGTGAGGTCGATTTCGAAGAACGAGGTGACGTGCGCCGCGACCTTGCGCGCCATGCTCATGTGATCCGACGTGATGCGTCGGATCTTGCTCATGGGTTCGACCACGTCTCCGGCCCACGGCGTGGGCATCGGACCGTGCTGCTCGGTGCCCGACGGCGCGTACATGGACGCCCCAGCGGCGGGCTGCGGCGCAGCGCCAGCGGCAGGACGCGCCGCGAGGAACGCTTCGAGATCCTTGCGCGTCACGCGTCCGGCGATGCCGCTGCCGGAGAGGGCGGCGATCTCGACGCCGTGCTCGGCCGCGATCTTTCGCACGAGTGGCGACGACTTGGTGCGCAGCCGGTCTTCGAGCGAACCCGCCGGGGCCGCGGGGGCGGCGCTGGCGGCTACGGGGGAACTGGGCACGACCACGGAGGCCGGGGCCGCGGCCGGCGCGGTCGCAGGCGCTGCTGCCGGCGCCTCTGCGGGCGCGGGCGCCGGGGCGGCGGCGGCAGCGGCCGCGTCCGTCTCCAAGCGCGCCACCACCGTGTTGACGGCCACCGTGAGCCCATCACCGACCAAGATCTCCATCAGCACGCCAGCGGACGGCGACGGGATCTCAGCATCCACCTTGTCGGTGGAGATTTCAAAAATGGGCTCATCGCGCTTGACGGTGTCTCCCACCTTCTTGAGCCACCGCGACACTGTCCCTTCCGCGATGGATTCACCCATCTGCGGCATGATCACGTCTACACGAGCCACTCGGTCATCCTCGATTCGTGGAAGCTACGTCTTCGGCCTGGTCGCGACGCTTGAGGCGCCACAACGCCAACACCGGCAGCGAAAGCGCGCCGATGGCCGCACCGTATCCTGCAAAGACCCACCATTCACAGGCAGGTAAGCCGGGAGCCGGCGTACAACGGTTAAAAAAGCCCAAGAGCTTGCCGATGCCTACCCCGGACATCGCGCCGCTCACCGCGCCTATGAAAAACGTAAAGCATCCGACGCCGATATTCCGCCCCACCCGGTCTTCGGAATGCGAGGCCGGAGTCTGCTCCGTTCCTGCCATGATCAGTATGCCACCAGCCGCCGTACAGCCCGCACGATGTCGGCGGTCTGCGGCAGCACGTAATCTTCGAGGGGCGGAGCGTACGGTAGCGGGATATCCGCTGCCGTGACGCGCAGGATCGGCGCATCCAGCCACTCGAAACATGTTTCAGAAACACGCGCCGTGATTTCCCCCGCGATGCCACCGGTGCGCGTATCCTCGTGCACAATGAGCAGACGGTTGGTCTTCTTGACGGTCTGGAAGATCGCCTCTTCGTCCATCGGAGCCAGAGTGCGCAGGTCGAGGACCTCCACCGAGATGCCCTCGGCAGCCAGCTGCTCGGCCGCCTCGAGCGACTTCCACACCGTGCTCGCGTACGTCACGATGGAGACGTCACTGCCTTCCCGCGCCACGCGCGCCTTTCCGATGGGCACGACATGATCACCGGCGGGCATGACATCCTTCACGCGACGATACAGATACTTATGCTCGAAGAAGAGTACGCAGTCGTCATCGCGGATGGCGCTCTTCATGAGCCCTTTGGCATCGGCGGCGGTGGCCGGATAGACGATCTTGAGGCCGGGCGTATGCAGAAACCCGGCTTCGGGATTCTGCGAATGGAACGGACCGCCACGCACGTATCCGCCACTGGGGCCACGCACGACCATCGGGCACGGCAGGAACGCGCGATAGCGCGCCGTAGCCACATAGTTGGTCAGCATGTCGTACGCGTTGGCGATGAAGTCGATGAACTGCATCTCGACCACCGGACGCATCCCCATATGCGCGGCGCCCGCGGCCGCCCCCACGATGGCGATTTCACTGATGGGTGAGTCGATGACGCGACGCTCGCCGAAACGGGCGAGTAATCCTTCGGTCACCTTGAACGCCCCACCGAAGGCGCCGATGTCTTCGCCAAGGCAGAAGACATTTTCGTCGCGCGCCATTTCTTCAAACAGCGCTTCGCGAATGGCTTCGAGGTAGGTGATCTCGGTACCGGCTTCCGGCGCGTTGCTCATGACTTCCCGCCTGCGTTCCATGTTCCCCAGCTTTCGGGACGCTCCGTCCCGTACGCGTCATTCTCCGCGTCGCGGCGGAACCAGAGCGGCGTTTCCCGCGGCGGATCGGCGTACACGCCTTCGAGCGCATCGAGCGGCGTCGGAATGCCGGATTGTTCGGCGATGTCCGTCGCGTCGTCGATCTCGCGCTGCACGCGCGCATCGATGTTTGCGATCTCGGTGTCGGTGACGGCGAGCTGCTCGCGCAGCACCACCAGATAACGGTCGAGGGGGTCGTTATTGGCCGCCCACTGCTCGATTTCCCCAGCGGGGACATACGACTGATTGTCGTGCTCCGCGTGTCCCTTGCGGCGGTACGTCATGAGTTCGATGAGCGTGACCCCGTTGCCGGCCCGGGCGTACTCCACCGCTTGCCGCGTGACGTCGTACGTCGCGAGGACATCGTTGCCGTCGGCCTTGAGCCCCTGCACGCCGTACCCAATGGCCTTGTCGACGAACTGTGCCGCGGCCGTTTGCTTGTGCGTAGGCGTGGAGTACGCATAGCCGTTGTTCTCCACGATGACGACGAGCGGGCATTTCTGCACGGCGGCGAAGTTGATGCCTTCGTGAAAGGCGCCAGTGCTGGTGGCGCCATCGCCGACATACACGAGCCCGACGCGATCCTCGCCGCGCATGCGGAAGCTGAGCGTGACGCCAGCCATGACGGGCACCATGTCGCCGAGCGGAGAGATCTGCCCGAGAAAGCCGCGCGTGCTGCCCGCCGCGCCGATATCGCCGAAGTGAATGTTCAACTCGCGACCGCGTGTGGGCGAATCGCCTTTGGCCATATACTGCTTAAGGACTTCGACGGGCGTTGCGCCCTTGACCAGCATCGCGCCGAGGTTGCGAATGAGCGGCGACATCACATCGCGCTGCTCCAACGCAAAGCAACTTCCGACGGCATCGGCTTCCTGCCCGAGCGAACGAAAGAGTCCACCAACCACTTTCGTCTGTCGGTACAGGTTGACGAGTCGCTCCTCGAGTGATCGCGTGAGCCGCATCCAGTAATAGAGCTCAAGCTTCTGCTCGCGCGTGAGCTTGTCGGAGGGCCGCACCGGCGATGGCGACGCCGCGGTGCGCTTCGCCATCAGTAGCCCGCCTCGATCGTGTGCCGCGGATCAGCGGCGCGATGCAGCTCGTTGAAATACTTTTTGACATTCTTGTCGATCCGGCTTTCACCGACCTGATCGGTGTGCACTTCGACGAAGGTGTAATGACCACCTTCCATTTTCACGGTAAGCGTCATCGTGCCCAAGGATCCGCCGAAGGTACGGGAACGCGCATCGGCGCCCCCGCGTGTCAGGCCGAGGGCGCCGAAGAAACGATCGGCCCGCTCGAGCACCGCGTCGGGTGAGAGCGAACACCGATGGAAATGCCGCATGGGGATACTCCGTCGACTCCCGTCAGGGAGCCGGCTTCCGGGTGGAATCAGGCGCAACGGCCGGTGTCTTGGCGGTGTCCGTGACTCGCGTCGAGGTTGGTGTCTGAATGTTGCCGGGTTCGTCCGCGGACAGGATATCCTGCGTCCAGTCCTGCGTCTTCTGCAGAATCTGGGTGGAGTCGCGGCGGAACTGCACCGCCATCGCCCACATCCCCGCGGTGACGAACATGAGATTGCTGCGATACGTGCCCAACTCGCCCGTTTCCTCGAGCCCGTTGGCCACCGTTTTCAGATCTTTGTTGGTGCCGAAGATCCGGCCCTGCCCGCCCTGAATGGGCAGGCCGGTCTTCGTGTCATGGATGACGACGCGCCAGGTGATGGGCTCCAGCGCGCGCGTTGGCCGGGTCTCGGGCGAGACACGGATGGTAAAGTCTTCCGTGCGAAGACGGAGCTCACCCAAGGGCGGGCGACCCGCGTCGCACCCGGCGCTGAGCGCACCGGCTACGACAAAGGCAACCGCACGACCGAACCGACGCGCGCGCATGAGCATCACTGGTAGTATTCGAGTCCGAGGTGCGTGATCTGATCTTCGCCCATGAGGTGGCGAAGCGTGTTCTTCAGCTTGGTCTGCTGAATGAAAAGATCATGCTCGGGCTGAAGTCCCGCAGCCGTCGTAGGCGCCTTGTAATAGAAGCTTAACCATTCCTGAATGCCCTTCATGCCGGCACGCTGCGCGAAGTCCGAGAACAACGCGAGGTCGAGCACGAGCGGCGCCGCCAGGATGGAATCGCGGCAGAGGAAGTTGACCTTGATCTGCATCGGGTAGCCGAGCCACCCCTTGATGTCGATGTTGTCCCAGCCTTCCTTGTTGTCGCCGCGCGGTGGGTAGTAGTTGATCCGCACCACGTGCGAGAAATCCTTGTACAGCTCCGGGTACTTGTCGGGCTGCAGGATGGTGTGCAGCACGGAGAGCTTCGACTCTTCCTTCGTCTTGAAGGACGCCGGATCATCGAGGACTTCGCCGTCGCGATTGCCGAGGATGTTGGTGGAGTACCACCCTTCGAGGCCGAGCATACGCGCCTTCATGCCCGGCGCGATGACGGTCTTCATCCACGTCTGTCCGGTCTTGAAGTCCTTACCCGAGATGACGACGCCGCGCTTGTTGGCGAGATCGACGAGGGCCGGGAAATCGGCAGAGAGGTTGGGCGCACCGTTGCAGTAGGCGACGCCTTCCATGATGGCCGCATAGGCGTACAGCATGGACGGCGCGATCGAGTCATCATTCTCGTCCATCGCCTTTTCGAACGCTTCGATCGTCTGGTGCTGCGGTCCGGCCTTGATGTACGTCTCGGTCGAACCGGTCCACACCATCGCGCCACGTGTGGCGCCATTGGCAGCCATGAAGTTGCGCATGTCGGCGCGCAGCTGTTCGGCGAGGTCGCGCTTGGTGGCGCCCGTCTTGACGTTGGTCGCGCCGGTGATGCGCGTGACGTAGCGGCTTTCGAAAACGGCCGGCATGGGCTTGATGCCCTTGAGGAAATCGGCGACCGGCTCGAGATCATCCTTGGTCAGCACACCGGCCTTCGTGGCGGCCGTGTACGCGTCATCAGGAATGGGATCCCAGGCGCCAAAGACGATGTCGTCGAGGCCGGCCAGCGGCACGAATTCCTTGATGAGCGGGCTGCGGTTGTCCGTGCGCTTGCCGAGGCGGATCGTCGCCATCTGCGTGAGCGAACCGATAGGCACCGAGAGGCCGCGGCGCACGCGCTCGACGCCGGCGATAAAGGTCGTCGCCACGGCGCCGAGGCCCGGCGTAAAGATGGCGAGCTTCCCCGTAGCCGGGGCGATATTCGCGGGAGTCCCGCGGGTCGAGTCGGACACTCTGATTATTCTCCAGGAGAGGTAGATGTCGGGGCAGCCGTTGTGATGCGGTGCACGTACGCCATGCGCTGAAAGAAGGTGATCCAGGCGGTCACCATCAGCAGCGTGACGATACCGGCGAGCACCCACCCATGCAGCGCGAGACCAAAGAGGGCCTGCGGTGCAGCCAACAGGGTGATGCGCTCGGGGCGCTGCAGCACTCCCACGCGCGCCGAAAATCCGAGCCCTTCGGCGCGAGCGTTCGTATACGACGTGAGGAATGCCGCAATGAGAGCCAACGTCGCCACGATCACCATGGCTTTGTTGGCATGAATGGGATGCGTGGCGTAGAAGACCACGAGTCCGCCCAGCAGAAACCCGTCGGCGACCCGGTCGAGCGTCGAGTCGTAGAAGGCACCGAACTGCGACGTGGTGCCGGTGCGACGCGCGACCGTCCCGTCGAGCACGTCGAACAACGCCGTCAGTCCGAGGAACCAGCCACCGATGCTGATATGTCCGGTGGCAAAGATGACCCCCGCCGTGCAGGTACAGATCGTCCCGACGGTGGTGATGGTGTTCGGGCGCACGCGCTTCGCGACCAACCAGTCTGCCACGGGGGCAATGACTCGCAGGTATCCGCTAACGATGGCGCTCCACAAGGCTTTCATCAGGGAAACAGTGACTGGACCCGGTCGAGCCGTCGACGGCGCGGCCGGGAAACGCCGTTCCCGGATATGGCCGGGTTCGGGAATAGCCTTGGAAAGCTAGAACTTACCGACTGTCAACGGTAGAGATGAAAGCGTCTGGCGTCCTTTTCGAAGGCAACGACCGAGGGCAAGAGGCGATCGAGGACCGCATCCGGGTCCGCGCCGGCCATCAGCGTCTCCCGGAGCTTGGCCGAGCCCATGCGCAGATCGAAGCCGGCGGGCGTGATCTTGAGGGAGTCCGGGTGTACCCGGTTGAGCGCCCACAGGATGGCTGCGCCAACCCGTGCCGGCTGGACGCGCTCGCGATCGAGCAGTTCCATGCGAACCCCCGGAATACTGCGCCCAGCGAACTTGCCGTCGCCGGGCTTCTCCGGCGTAAAGCGCTCCGCACGGAATCGTACACCGGTCAACGTGAGGTCTTCGAGGAGTCGTACCACGGAATCCGCGCGTAGCCATGAGGCGCCGAAGCGCTGGAACGGCTGATCGGTGCCGCGGCCGACGGACACGTTGCTCGCTTCAAACGGCACCAGCGCCGGATACAAGAGCGCCGAGGTGATGTTCGGCATATTGGGCGACGGCTTGATCCATGGCAGATCGGTGTCGTCGAACCACATGGTGCGACGCCAGTTCCGCATGGGGATCACCGTCAGGCGCGCGCTCATCTTGAGGTTCGCCTGAAAGAGTCGGGCCAACTCTCCCATCGTGAGTCCGTGGCGCAGCGGCGTCGGGAAAATCGCAAACCCGTTCGTACGCCCGGTCGGGGTTGGGTACGAGGCGTTGGCGAGGGCGGAGTCGAGGAGAACGCCTTCGGTGGCGCCGCCCGAAATGGGGTTGGGCCGGTCGAGCACCAGAACCGGAATCCCTCGACGCTCGGCGGCCTGCATGCTGTACAACACGACGCCCGCATACGTCCACGTCCTGGTGCCGATGTCCTGCAAGTCGACGACGAGGACATCGACATCCTGCAAGAGGCTGTCGGCGGGCGCCATGGTGTGCCGCTGATAGAGCGAGTGCACCACCAAACCCGTTTTCTGGTCGCGTTCGTCGCCGAGACCCTCGCGGTCGGCAGTGCCCGCGGCCCCATGTTCGGGGGCGAAGAGTTTCACCAGCTTGACGCCGGCCCGCTGCGCGCGGGCATCGGCGAAGAGCAGGTCGACCGACCGCCGCCCTTTTTCGTCGACGCCCGTCTGATTGGTCACGAGCGCGACGCGCTTGCCCGCCACGAGCTTGATGCTATCGTCCAAGAGCACCGTGATGCCGGGGCGCACCTTGCGATCGAAGTTGCGGAGGCGCATACCCGGTGGTAGGTCGGCCATGTCCTCAGGAATCGGCCCGTCGTCCGGTCGATTGCCGCCCGCGCAGCCGATCGCGGCCACAGCGATGGCCAACGTCACACAGGTCACCAACGTCTTCATCGCGTTCACGCGCGTTTCTCCCTTAGGTTCAAGGCGCTGCAATGCGCCTCCCGCCACTCCCCACTACATGACCGCTTTCCAGCTCCATACCCGACCCGATGGCCGTGCGGTCCCCATGCTGAAGCTACACTGGCAGCGGATGCTCCGTATCGGAAAGGTGGCGTCGGGTGCCGTCCTGGTGTTGGCCTGCACTCACCGATCGGTTGCGCCACTCGCGCCGACTGCGCCGGTGCCGGTAACCGTCCAGCGGGCTGTTCTCGACAGTGTGCGGCGCGTGCTCGATGCGGCGGTGACCAACGGGGCCTTTCCGGGGGCCTACGCCGTGATTGGCACGAGAGAGGGGATTATCGCCGAGTACGGCGCTGGGCGATTGGATAGTGCCGACGCAGCGCGCCCGAGCGCACAAACCGTGTGGGACATGGCCTCACTCACGAAGGTGGTGGGGACCACGAGTGCCATGTTGCAGCTGGTGGCAAGCGGTGCCGTGGACCTCAATGCCCCGGTCACCAAGTACCTGCCCGAGTGGAAAGTCTCGGGTGCCGAGCGAGTGACGGTGCGCCACGTGATGACGCACAGTGCGGGGCTTCCTGCCTGGCGGGCCTTGTACAAGGAGACGGACACCCCGGCCGACGCCATGCGCCAGGTCTTGGCCACGCCACTCGATACGGCTCCCGGAGTACGGTTCGTCTACAGCGACCTCGGATTCATCCTCATGGGCGCGCTGGTTGAGCGGGTCACGGGCATGACGCTGGCGCAGTACGACGCTCAACGTGTTTTCGGCCCGGCCGGAATGCGGGACACTCGCTTTTTGCCACCAGGCTCGTGGCGCGCGCGCATTGCCCCGACGGAGCAGGATCCGTGGCGTCAGCGGAAGCTGCGCGGGGAGGTGCATGACGAGAATGCCGCGCGACTCGGTGGGGTCTCGGGTCACGCGGGACTTTTCTCGACGGCTCGCGACATGGCGCGCTTTGCGAGACTGTATCTGAACCACGGAACGCTCGACGGCGTGCGGGTCTTCGATTCGGCTACGGTCGTGGCCTTTACGCGCGTGCAGGACACGACCGTTTCGCGTCGTGCGCTCGGATGGGAAACGCCAACGGGCCGCAACTCGGCGGGTACACGGCTCTCGGCGGCGGCCTTCGGGCACACGGGATTTACCGGGACCTCGGTGTGGATGGACCCTGAGCGGAACCTGTTCGTGGTGCTCCTGACCAACCGCGTGAACCCCACGCGCCAGAACCTGATAATCGGCGGGGTCCGCACGGCGCTGGCCGATGCGGTTGTCGGTGCGCTTCCCCGTCCCTAGGCGCCACGACGGTGCCGATTGCCAAGCCGCCCGTAGAGACGCGAGGGATCTTGCCGCGTTTCCCCGGGTTTCTTGCAAGGGGAGTGATCCTGTCGTTATTTTTTTCAAAGGACGTGCTGACGCTGCCAGAGGGACCATTCGCGAGGGCGAGTGGACCACGGCCGCGCAGTCTATCGGGTCAGAGCCCTCTCTGGCCGTATCGGAGGACGAGTATGAGCACGATGCAGCAGCCGGATGTCATGGTGGTTCTCACGCCTGTCGCCGCCGGCGAAGTGCGCAAGTTCATGGAAGCCGAGGGCGTCACGGTCGAGCAGGGTGGACTGCGCGTGTCGGTTATGCCCGGCGGATGCAGCGGCTTCAAGTACGGCTTAGTGATCGAAGACAAGTCGGCGGACGACGATCTGACGATCGAGCTCGAGGGGATCAAGGTGTTCGTCGATCCGTTCTCGGCGCAGTATCTCAGCGGCACGATCATCGATTACACGTCGTCGATGCAGGGCTCCGGCTTCACGTTCAAGAACCCGAACAGCACGGGCGGCTGCGGCTGCGGCAGCTCGTTCTCGGCCTGATTCGCAAGGACTCCCGCGCAGCGTGCTGCGCGGGCTCCCACCACACTCCCCGTTTCATTCATATCAATGGCCTCCTCATCCGCGGTGGCCTCTGACGCATCCCAGGCCCGCGCGCTCGATACGAGCGCCGGGCCTGCGCGCGTTGGGGGATCGCCCTTTGTACACGCCGGCGTGACCGGTACCGCCCGTGAACGCATCCCCACCGTGATCATCGATGAACACGGTGCAATGGCGAGGGTTGTCGCCGGGCGTATTGCGACGCTCATTCGCGAACGGGCGGCCGGTGGCCGCTCCCTCGTGCTTGGATTGGCCACCGGCAGCACGCCCATTGGCGTGTACCGCGAGCTCATCCGCCTGCATCGGGAAGAAGGGCTCAGCTTCCGCCACGTGGTCTCGTTCAATCTGGACGAGTACTACCCGATGCGCGCTGACAGCATTCATTCGTATCACCGTTTCATGTGGGAGAATCTGTTCTCGCACGTGGACATCGATGCGGCCAATGTTCATATCCCCGACGGCGCGCTCGCCCGGGCGGATGTGGATGCCGCGTGTGACGCGTACGAAGCAGCGATCGTGGCGGCGGGTGGCATCGATTTCCAGCTGCTTGGCATCGGCAAGACGGGGCACATCGGGTTCAACGAGCCCGGCTCCGGAGAGCAGAGCCGCACGCGTCTGGTGCACCTGGACTCGATCACGCGTCGCGATGCCGCCGCCGATTTCTTCGGCGAAGAGAACGTTCCTCGCGAAGCGCTGACGATGGGTATTGCGACCATCATGGCCGCGCGTGAGGTGGCGATTCTGGCGACGGGCGAACACAAGTCGGGAATCGTGCGTCGTGCCGTCGAAGGAGAGATCGACCGTGCCGTTGCGGCGACGTTCCTGCAGCGCCACCCGAATACGACGTTCTACGTCGACGATGCGGCCGCTGTCGATCTGACGCGCGTCGCCACACCGTGGTTGCTGGACGAAGTGCGCTGGGATGAACCGCTGGCGGTGCGGGCGGTGACCTGGCTCGCCGCGAAGCAGCAGAAGGCGATTCTCAAGCTCACGCAGGCAGACTACGCCGAGAACAATCTGACGAGCCTCGTAGCCCGTCATGGGTCACCGGGGGCAGTGAACGGTCTGGTGTTCAACGTGCTCGGTGCCAAGATTCGCGGCAAGAGCAAATTGCCGCGCGGCCTCAAGACGATCTGTTTCTCGCCGCACCCTGATGACGATGTGATCTCGATGGGCGGTATTCTCCGCAAGTTCGTGGAGAACGACAACGACATGACCGTGGCGTACATGACCAGCGGCAACATCGCCGTGTTCGATCATGATGTGCGTCGCTACATGGACTTCCTGCTGCGCCTGGACGACGAGCGTATCGGTGACGGGACGGCGGTGAAGACGCTCGTGGACACCGTGCACGCATTCCTCGAGCGCAAGCAGGCCGGCGACGTCGATATCGCCGAAGTGCAGGACATCAAGCGGATCATTCGCGAATCGGAAGCGGTGAGCGGAATCGAGGTGATGGGGTTGAACAAGGCCCATGCGCGCTTCCTCAACCTGCCCTTCTATCAGACCGGCAAAGTGCGGAAGGATCCCATTGGCCCGGCCGATGTCGCGATTGTCGCCGACCTGCTGCGTGAGTTGCAGCCGGATCTGATCTTCGTGGCCGGCGACCTGTCCGATCCACACGGCACGCACCGCATGTGCAAGGAAGCGATCGATCTCGCCGTTGCCGAAGTGTATGGTGGCGACGCGGCGGCGAAGTGTCCGGAGATCTGGCTGTATCGTGGTGCGTGGCAGGAATGGCCCGTGACGGAAGCCACGGTGCTGGTGCCGCTGTCGCAGGAAGAATTGACGCTCAAGATTCAGGCAATCTTCAAGCATCAATCGCAGAAGGATTCTGCGCCGTTCCCCGGTCAGGACGAACGTGAGTTCTGGCAGCGTGTCGAGCAGCGAAACAAGACCACGGCCCGTCAGTTGGATCAACTCGGGTTGGCGGAGTATTTCGCCATGGAGGCGTATGTCATCGCCTGATCGGTTCGTCGCATGACGGGGCGATTCAACCTGCTCGATCTGTTCGTGCTGCTGCTCTATCTGAGTGGCACGACGGCGTTGGGCATGTGGATTGGGCGTTCGCAGAAGTCGGCCAACGAGTACTTCGTGGCCGAGCGCGCCATTCCGTGGTGGGCGGTGATGTTCTCGATCGTCGCGAGTGAAACCTCCGCACTGACGTTCATCAGCATTCCGGGCTTGTCGTATACGGGCAATCTCGGATTCCTGGAAGTCGTCGCGGGGTATATCCTCGGTCGCATCGTGGTGGCGTACACGCTGTTGCCGCGCTACTTCAACGGCAACCTGGTCACCGCGTACGCGCTGCTCGAGACACGCTTCGGTTTGGCGACGCGCCGCTTCACGTCCGTCGTGTTCATGATCACTCGCGCCATGGCGGATGCGGTGCGCGTGTTCGCTACGGCCATTCCCGTGGCGCTGATCATCGGGCCGGTGATGCCGCGTGAGTACACGATGCCGGCAGCGATCGTCGTGCTCGGTGTGCTCACGGTGATCTACACGTATCGCGGTGGCATGAAGGCGGTCGTGTGGACCGAGCTACTGCAGGCGAGCATTTACCTCGTTGGTGGCATCTCGGCGATCGTGCTGCTCGGGCAGGCCGTCGACGGTGGCTGGACGACCATTCTCGATCGAGCGGGCGCGGCCGGCAAGCTGCAAGCGATTGATTGGTACACCGGCTTCGACAGACCGCATACGATGTTCGCGGGGCTCATTGGCGGTGCATTCCTCGCGATGGCCTCGCATGGCGCCGATCAGATCATCGTGCAGCGGCTGTTGTCGAGCCGGTCGTTGAAGCAGGCCCAAGTGGCGATCATCGGGAGTGGCTTTGCGGTGTTCGCCCAGATGGCCTTGTTCCTGATGGTGGGACTGGGACTGTGGGTGGTGTACGGCGGTCAGAGCTTTCCGCAAGCCGACCAGATTTTCCCCACGTTCATCATCGAACGGATGCCCCACGGACTGATCGGGTTGATCGTCGCGGCCATCATCGCGGCGACGATGAGCACCCACTCAGGTGCGATCAACGCGTTGGCGGCGTCGTCGGTGTACGACATCTACCTGCCCTTCACCGGGCGGAGTGCGGACGACCCGCGCACCCTCAAGGTGAGCAAGTTTTTGGCACTCGCGTGGGGCGTGGCACTGACGGCCGGAGCTCTGTTGTTCAAGGAACAGGGGACGCCGGTCGTGGTGATCGCGTTGTCGATCGCGTCGTTCACGCAGGGTGGGCTGCTAGGCGGGTTCTTCCTGGGCATGTTCTGGGATCGCGCCAGCCAGCGGGATGCCATTCTCGGCATGAGCGTAGGGATCGGCTGCATGGCGTTCATCGTGTTCGCGAAGCAGATCGTCGCGGCGTATCCGTCCATGGCCCCGACGCTGGGCGGCGTGGCGACGATCGCCTGGCCATGGTACGTGCTGATCGGCCTGACGATTACCTTCGTGACGGGGATGTTGTCGTCGTTTACTCACGCGGCGCCCGGCGGAACGGCCGGGGCGCCGCCCGCACCGAGGAGCAGGACATGAGCGCCGGACCACTGGACCCGACCCCGCTTGTCGTAGGCGTAGACGGCGGCGGCAGTCGCACCCGCGTACTGCTGTGCGACGCCAGCGGCGCCACGCTGGCCCGCGTCGAAGGGCCGGCCAGCGCGTTGCAACCCGGACAGGAGTCCGTGGCCGCGGATGTCATCAAGCAGCTCATTGGCGAGGCGCTGGCCAAGGCGGAGCGTACGGAGACACGTCCGGCGGTATGCGTGGTTGGCGTCGCCGGTGCCGGACAGGAACGTGCCGCGCAGGCGCTCTGGTCGGCGTTGGCGCAGCGGCGCATCGCGGACGATGTCTCGGTGCAGGCCGACGCGACGATCGCGATGGACGACGCTTTCGGCGAGTCGGCTGGCGTGCTGTTGATTGCCGGCACGGGGTCGGTGGCGTACTCCAAGAGCACGGATGGCCGTACCGAGCGGTGCGGGGGTTGGGGGCCGAATGTGGGAGACGAGGGGAGCGCGCATTGGCTAGGCCGTCGGGCGCTGAGCGTCGTGACGGCCGCGCAGGATGGCCGCGAGCCAGAGACGGCATTGACCGGTGCCATTCTCACGGCGCTCGAGCTCGAGAGCCTCGAGGATGTGATTCCGTGGGCGGCGACTGCGACGCCAGCCACCTATGCGTTGCTGGCGCCTGTGGTGGCACAGGTCGCGGCGACCGGTGACCTCCGTGCCAATGCGCTGATCTCGTTCTGTGTGGAGGAACTGGCGCTCCATGTGCGGACACTCGCCCGTCGGTGCTTCACCGACGAACGGGCCGCGATCCCGGTGGCGTTGGCGGGCGGACTGTTGTCGCGCGGGTCGCTGGTCCGCAAGCGGCTTGAGCAGCGCCTCAAGAGTGCCGTACCGGGTGCGACGGTCAAGAACGACGACGTGGACGCGGCCCGCGGTGCCGTGCGTCGTGCGCGTCGACTACTTGGCGTTGAGGTGTAATCGAGCAGTCGTCCGGGATTTCTCTCGGTAATCGCGCGCCCGGCATACGTCGGGCGCGCGATTCGTTTTTGCGCAGCTATTTCGCCAAATGGAGATCCATCCGTTCATCACTGGGTACGACGAAAGATGACCGGGCTCGCCAAAGCCATGCGAGACTGCTGCTGCAAATGAGCAGCAGCACACCAGCCACCAGGCCATTCATCATCAGCAGCGCAACACTGGCCACGAGCAATGCGCCCAGGCGCGCCTGCTCGGAAACGAACGCCCATCTCCGCGCCTCCAGTGTGCCCCCAATGTTCGTGAGCGACAACACGACATAGAACGCGCCGGCGACCAGCTGCACCGGCGGAAGGACGTCCGCGCGTGTCAGCAGCCAGAGGGCCGCCGGTATGGTGAGCACAAAATGCACGAACGCATAACGCGACAATTCCGACGGCACTGCAGGATCGAACACGGTGAACGTCGCGCGGGATACCTCAGGAACGTTGATCGCTCCCCCCTGCGCTGCCGGACGCCATCCGGGAGATCCGAACACATAGTGCCAGCGATCGGACCAACACTCTGCTTGCCACACGTTGCGCGCGATGGCCACGTACTGATGAATCTGCCCCCACAACGGATTCCAGCTGCGCAGCGGTGACGTCAGGCCGTACACCGGCTCCTGTTGTTCCGGCGTGTACGTCCCGAACCAGCGATCCCACACAATGAACACCCCGGCGTAGTTTCTGTCCTGATACTCGGGATTGACGCCATGATGCACCCGATGATGCGATGGGGTGTTCCATACGGCTTCACACCATGACGGCAGGCGATCGATGGCCCTGGTGTGAATCCAGAACTGATAGACCAGATTGAGCGCATAGCAGACGGCGAATTGCTCCCATGATACGCCGACAATTGCCAGGGGCACGTAGAAGATCCACGACAGTAATCCCCCGACGGCACTCTGCCGCAGCGCCACCGCCAGATTGTACTCCTCGCTGCTATGGTGAACGACATGCCCGGCCCAGAAGAGATTCACTTCGTGGGAGATCCGGTGAAACCAGTAGTAGGCAAAGTCGACGGCGATAAAGGCTGCCGTCCACCCAAGGACATTGGCGACATGGATTCCCCCGCCGTCGGAACGCCACGCGCCTGCCGGCCACGCCGGGAGCGACATCACCCGCTGCAGCGATGCATGGTCGGCAACCCATGCGTAGGCTCCAATCAGGAGCACCTTGGTGAAGACGCCGGCGATCTGACTGATCGTGCCGGCTGACAGGTCACTGATACTGTCGTTGAGTCGGTACAACGAACGACGGCCGAACTGCGCATAGAGCAGCTCGACCGTGATGAACAGAAAGAACAGCGGGATCGACGCCTGGATGATCCCCATGGCTCGTTGGTGCGCCGCTTACGCCGGCACTACGGCGTCGGCGCCGTCTTTCGGCGTTTCCAGCACGCCTTCCCATCGGGCCATGACCGCGGTTGCCAGACAATTGCCGAGCAGGTTCACGGAGGTGCGCGCCATATCCATGATGGCATCCACACCGAGAATGATGGCAATGCCTTCGAGTGGCAGGCCAAACTGCGCCAGCGCGCCGGACAGAATGACCAAGGAAGCCCGCGGAACAGCGGCCACGCCTTTCGACGTGAGCATGAGGGTAAGCATCATGAGCAGCTGCGTACCGATTGGCATATCGATACCAGCGGCCTGCGCCACGAACACCGATGCAATGGCGAGGTAGAGCGTGCTGCCGTCAAGGTTGAACGAGTAGCCCGTGGGGAGTACGAAGGAGACGATCCGGCGCGGCACGCCGAACTTCTCCATCGCCTGCATGGCCTGCGGAAACGCCGCTTCAGACGAGGCGGTCGAGAAGGCGATGAGCCAGGGTTCCTTGACCAGCTTCCAAAACCGCTTGAGATCGAGTTTGGCCAGCATGGCGATGGGCAACAGCACCAGCAGGACAAAAATGATCAGCGACACATACAGCGTGCCGACCAGCTTGGCGAGGTTGATCATGACATCAAGCCCGCTCTTGCCCACCGTGACCCCGATGGCCGCGCCAATCCCAATGGGGGCGTAGGCCATGACGATGCCGACAAACTTGAACATGATGTCGCTGAGCGACTGCAGCCAATCGAGCATGAACTTCTTCGACGGTCCTTCGACGCGCGCGAGTGCCACGGCGAAGATGATCGCGAAGAAGACGATCTGCAGCACTTCGTTCTGCGCGGCCGCTTCGAAGAAGCTCTGCGGCACCGTGTGTTCCAGTACCGAACCGAACGTCGGCGTCTTCGCGGCCAGCGCCTTGAACTCTTCGGCGTCTCCGGCAGCGGAGATGGAAAGTCCGACCCCCGGCTTCGCGATATTCACGGCCACCAGACCAATGGCCAGGGCCAGCGTGGTGACCACTTCGAAGTAGATGATCGAGCGCAACGCCAGCTTACCGACCTTCTTCATGTCGTCGCCGTGTCCGGCGATCCCCACCACCAAGGTGCTGAAGAGCAACGGCACGATCAACGACTTGATCATGCGCAGGAAGATGTTCGCGAAGGGCTTGAGGTTTGGCGCGAAGTCCGGTGCGAGCCACCCGATGAGAATGCCCACGATCATCGAGATGAGGATCCAACTGGTAAAGCCAATACCAAGAAGGCCCTTCTTTTTCGGGGCGGCGGCGGGCGTGTCGGCGGAGAGATGTGCCATGTGACGGTCGAAGGGAGAGTGCAGCCGGTCAGCGATCCGTGGCGCCCGTGCGCAACACGGAATTACGATAGCCGTAGACGAAATAGAGTCCGAGCCCGATTGCCATCCATACGCCGAACGCGATCCAGGCGCTGAGCGGCAGCCCCTTCATCACGAAGACGCAGGCACCGGCGCCAAGGAGCGTGACGCCCCACACGAACGGTACGCGGAAGGGGCGATGACGATTCGGTTCACGCACGCGCAGTACGAGCACCCCGATGCACACGACGGCAAACGCCGCGAGCGTCCCGATGTTGGTGAGATCGTACGTCGCCGCATCGTCGGCCAACAAGGAACCGAGCGCGACGAGCACGCCGGTAATGAGGGTCGTCACCTTGGGCGTGCGCGTGACCGGGTCGAGCTTGGCCGCGAACTTGGGGAGCAAGCCGTCCCGGGCCATCGCGTAGAAGATACGCGGCTGGCCGTATTGGAAGACGAGCAAGACGGCAGACATGGACACGACCGCGCCAGCCGCCACAATCCAGCTGGCCGTGTCGAGACCGGCGAGTGACAGAGCCTTCGCCAACGGATCGGAGCTGCGGAGCTGATCGTAGGGCACCAATCCCGTCGCAACAAAGCCGACGATGACGTAGATCAGTGTACAGATGGCGAGGCCGCCGAGAATGCCGCGCGGCAGATTGCGCTGCGGATCTTTGGTTTCTTCGGCGGCGGTCGAAATCGCATCGAAGCCGATGTACGCGAAGAAGACGATGGCGGCACCCTGATGAATACCCTTGAATCCGTTCGGGGCGAACGGCTTGTAGTTGTCAGGGTTGATGTGGAGTGCGCCCACGATGACGAACAAGCCCAGCACGATGAGCTTGACGATGACCATGATGTTATTGGCGCGCGTGCTCTCCTTCACACCGCGCATGAGCAGCGCGGTAATGGCCGCGACGATACCGAAGGCGGGGAGATTCACGAGGACCGGAATACCCAACACCCGAGGCGCCGTGTCCATAAGCCCGCGTATGGCTGGATCCCCGCTGGCTTTGACGTTCCAATAGCCGTGCGTGAGCCATCCGGGCAGATCGATACCGAAGCCGCTGAGCAGCGATGTGAAGTAGCCGGCCCAACCGATCGCCACGGCGACATTGCCGACGGCGTACTCGAGGATGAGCGCCCAACCCACGATCCACGCGACGATCTCGCCCAGGGTCGCATACGAATACGCGTATGCGCTGCCGGCCTGCGGAATCATCGAGGCGAGTTCGGCATAGCAGAGGGCGGCCAGTCCACAGACGGCGCCGAGCAATACGAACGACAACACGAGCGCTGGCCCTGCCCCGTAGCGAACCACGGTGCCGTCGGCGAGCGTCTCCCCAGCGGCGGCGGTTCCAAGCGACGAGAAGATACCGGCACCGATGACGGCACCGATGGCGAGCATGATGAGATCACCTGCGCCAAGTGTTCGGCGCATGCCGTGTTCACCGTCTTCAGCAGCAGCGATCGGCTTACGATCGAACAGCCCCATGACGTGTCTGGGATGTGAGGGGAGGCCGTAGCCCGGAGGGGTCGTGACCCGAGGGCCAAGTATGGGGGCAAGCTAGTGCCCCGCACCGATCACAGCGAGTAGGTGATCTCGGTCCGCGCTCTCACGGGGACGCCCTGCGCATTGACAGCGGGGCGGAACCGGATCGCAATGAGGGCATCGCGCAACTTGCGATTGTACGACCCGTCTTTGGTGGGATTGAACTGCAGGTCGAGCACCTTGCCGGTGGAATCGACGTCGAAGACGACGACGATCGTGCCCTTGGCCTTGTTGGGCACGGGCAGCGGCGGCAGGAAGAGTTCGGTCGGTGCAGGCGGATAGACGGTACCAGGGCCGCCACCGGTCCCGGGGCCTACCGAGGTGCCTTTACCGGTGCCGACACCGGAGCCAACGCCACCGCCCGAGCCAGGGCCGCTGCCGGCGCTGCCATCGGTGCCGGCGCCGCCGCCCGTGCCCGACGTCGCGCTCTTGACGTCGGCCGTCTGGGTGGCGGTCGAGGGCGTAGGCTGCTGCGCCGGCTGCGGGGTCGGTGGCGGAGGTACCGGAGGCGGAACGACCGGTGGTTTGATGACGGGCGGCTTAATCTGCGGCGTGGTCACGGCAGGCGGCGGCGGCGGTGCCACGCGGACGTACTGCAGACGTTCCTGCTTGATCTTCCCACCGTTGCCATTATTCCCACCGCCACCGCCGCCGGCCGGTCCCGCGCCGCCAGCTCCCAGCACTTCGCTGAGGAGTTCCGGCGAGGTGAAGGGGACGATGAGCAGCAGGATAATGGCCACGTGCAAGAAGATCGCGAGCAGCAGACTGCCCGTGCGCTTCTGCTTCGCGACCGGAATGCCGATGGGCGGCCGATACCGCGGACGCTGCGGAGCGTCTGCTGGCGGCGGCAGATCAGTGGCGTCGTGTGGAGAAAGGTCGGCCATATACGTGAAGAAGGGTGAATACAACGTAATACGGCGGGCGAGCCCGAAAGGGTTCGCCCGCCGTATACAACACCGCAGGTGGTGATTGGGTGCCCCCGTGGGGACACCCATTACTCACTTGGGTGCGACGCCGAGTACCTTGACGCCCGCGCCACGAGCCTGGTCCATGGCCCAGATGACGTTTTCATAGATCGCCATCGTGTCACCCTTGATGAAGATGATCTTCTCAGGGCGGGGATCGTAGATGGTCTTGAGGCGATTGAACAGCTGCGCCCGTTCCACCGGCTCCTTATTGATCGCGTACTTGTCATCCGGAAGGATTTCCAAGACGATCTGATCAGGATTGACCTGTGAGGTCTGGGGCTGCGGGTTCGGATCGGGGAGCTGCGTGTCGATGGCCTTGCGGCTCATCGGGATGATCATCATGAAGATGATGAGCAACACGAGGAGCACGTCGATCATGGGCGTCACGTTGATCTCGTTATTGAGACTCCCGCTTCCGCCGCCGGCTGACATACCCATTACTGGCTCCCCCCTGGCTTGATGCGATCGGACTCCACGAGGGATTCCGTACCGGGCTTCTGCTCGGTGATAAGCGCCGCGACGCGGACGCCACTCTTGGAGAGCACCCCGAGCGCGTCGACAACCTTCAGGTACTGAAGTCCCTTATCGGCCTTCACGTACATGATGTAGTCTTCGCGGCCTTCGACGCCGTAGATCTCACGCACAAGCGTCTCGAGATCTTCGTTGCGCACCGGCTTTTTGTTCAGGTAATAGCGACCCTGATCGTCGATGCCGAGTACCTGATCACCATCTTCTTCGGGGTGCGGCTTGAGGCTTTGACCCTCAGGCGGCACGGCCTTGAACCCGGCGTTAATCTGCGGGATCGTGATCATGAAGATGATGAGCAGCACCAGCATCACGTCGATCATGGGGGTGACGTTCGGTTCGGCCTTTACGCCGCCGCCGCCGCCGAGACTCATGCCCATGGCGTTACTCCGTGATTACGCCGCTGGAGGAGCGCACCGGAAGGTGCGCCCACCAGCGAATCGTCGTGAGGGGATCGCTTACTGCGAGATCGACGTCTGGCCAGCCGTGTTGAACTCGCGCGTGAAGCGCGAACGGCCGAACTCGCCCGAGACACCCTTGATGAGGTAGTCGATCATTTCCTTCGAGGTGTACGTCATTTCGGCGATGAGGTTGTCAATCTTCGTCTGGAAGAAGTTGTACGCCCACACCGCAGGAATGGCGACGCCGATACCGATGGCCGTCGTGATCAGGGCTTCGGCAACACCGGCGGCGATGGCGGAGATACCGCCGGCGCCGGAGCTGGCCATACCCGTGAACGAGTTCACGATACCCATCGTGGTGCCGAGCAGACCGACGAACGGCGCCGTGGCGCCGACCGTCGCGAGGATGCCGAGGCCGCGCTTGAGATCGACGACCGTCATGAGCATTTCACGCTCGACCGCACGCTCGGCCGAGTTGATGTCGGCGACCGTCACCGAGCCGTCCTGGATGAGCGGACGGATTTCGCTGAGCGCACCACCGAGCACGCGCGCGACGTGCGACTTCTTGTAGCCTTCGGCCAGCTTGATGGCCTCGTTGAGGTTGTCCTCTTCGAGGAACTGCGAGAACTCGGGGGCGAACTTACGCGTTTCGGCCTGCGCCTTGCGCATGCCCCACCACTTCTGGATGAGCACCGTGAACGAGAAGGCCGACATGCCAAGCAGCGTGAAGACGATGCCCTTGGCGAACCAACCCATTGATTCGTACAGCTCCATCAACGACATGTTCATGAGTCGTATCTCCGCAAAACGTTAGGTGGGGGCTCAGCGATTGAGCGAGAACTGGAACGGCTGCTGGACGAGCTGCTTCACCTTGCGTCCGCCCACTTCTGCGGGAAGGAATCGCATGCGCGCCAGTGCGTTTTTCACAGCGGTCGTGAACAGATCGTTGTCGGACTTGAGAGCCTTGAAGGTGCCCATTTCCGCGCGTCCAGTCGTATCGACGACGAACTGCGCGAGCACCTGCCCCTCAATGCCGGCGGTCCGGAGCATGTCCGGGTAAGCGGGCCCCTGTGCACCAGGCGCCATGACCACGGGCTTTTCAACCTGGAAGTCGAAGTAGGGCTGGTCACCCTGCGGGACCGGACCCTTGCCGCCTTCGACACCCTTCGCGATACCACCCTGGACGCCCTTACCCGAGAAGTCGGCTTCGTCCGTGACCTTCTTGGACAAATCGATTTCGGGGATGACGTTGGGGATTTCGACCGGCGCCGAAAGCACCTGGAAGCCCTTCGGTGGCGGGGGAGACGCCACCGCGTCTGGTGGTGGGGGTGGCTTCTCCGGCTCGGGCGGCTTGGGCTCGTCCTTCTTTACCTCGACAAAGTCGACCTTCTCTTCCTTCGGCTTTTCGTTCACGATGCCGGCGTTCTTCGTCACGATGACGAGGCCGACTACGATAGCCGTGTGGAAGACAATCGAGGCAAAGGACCCACCCAAGCGCTTCTGCTTCTTCGCCTGTGACTCAAGCAGGTTGTTGAACATCTCGCTTGTCCGGGGTGCGGGCTACGATGTCGCATCTCAGCGCGTCCGAGGGCGACTTGGCGATTCTACGCCCCCAGCATGATCCAGCAATGGAAAGAAGATTAGGATCGGATTAATCCGAGGTTAGCATTCCGCTCATGTCGATCGGCCCTTCAGTGCTATTGACAATTGACTGGTATTCACCAGTCATGCCGGAGCCCGGGGCCCCCGCCAACGGCAGCGTAACCGTGAACGTGCTTCCACGCCCCAGCCGCGACTGCACATCGAGCGTGCCGCTGTGCGCCTGCGCAATCCACTGCGAGATCGCAAGGCCGAGGCCGAAGCCCCCGCGCTCACTGGCCCGCGAGCGCACGCGGTCGGCGCGCCAGAACCGCTCGAACACGTACGGCAGGTCGGCCGCCGCGATACCGATGCCGGTATCGCGCACGGCGAAGCGCACCACCTCGGTGTCGCGGGTGAGCGAAATCTCGACCGTGCCACCACGCGGCGTGTACTTGATCGCGTTGGTCACGAGATTGAGAAACAGCTGCCGCAAGCGCGTGACGTCGCCCAGCACCTCGGCGTTTTCGAACGACGACGCCTCGATGATGAGCCCGGAGTCCTCGCCCAGCAGACGTGCCGTTTCCACTACTTCACGGGCCAACGGCGCCAACTCGATGGGCTCGCGATACAAGTCGAAGCGCCCCTCGTCGGCACGGGCGAGCGTCAACAGGGAGTCCACGAGGTCGGCCATGCGCGTGACCTGCTGCAGCGCCTCCTCGAGCGCGATGGCCTGCTCGGTTTCGTTCGCCCCCGGATGCATCGCGCGCTCCACGTCCGCACGCATGACGGCGAGCGGCGTCTTGAGCTCGTGACTCGCGTCGGCGGTGAATCGCCGCAGCGCCCCGAAGGAGGTTTCGATGCGTTCGATGAACGCGTTGAGTGTCGCGGAGAGTCGAGACAGCTCTTCACCAGCGGCGCCGATGGCCAGTCGCCGGTGCAGCGAACGACCGTCCGTGATGGCCTCGACCTGATCGATGATGCGATCGATCGGCCGGAAGACGCGCCCCGCGATGACGTACGCAAAGATGACGGAGACCGCCACGAGGAATGGCGAAATGACCACCATCGTCCACGCGATGCTCCGGAGGGTCGCGTCAATCTCCGACGTACTGAGCGCGGCGTACACGCGATAGCGGGCATCTTCACTCAGTGGCACATCGCGCGCGGCGAGTAGCACTTCGTCGTTGAAGAGCACCACCCGTTGCATCTCATTGCCCGCTTGCGACGCACGCGCCGCTTCGCTGAAGAGGCCACGATCGGACGTGGAGAGACCACTGACCAACGGCGAGGCGTAAATGTCGTACCCGGTGCTGTCCTGCACCAACACATAGCCATCGAGCAGCGACAGGAATGACGCCATGCGTTGTCCCACCGTACGCACCGCCAGCGGATCGCTGAGACCGAACACCGGTTCCGTCCCGGTGGTTCGCGCCAAATCGATGGCCTTCACGATATGCTCGGCCTCGATTTGCACGCGCGACTCGAGTTCCTGTACGAGGATCTCGCGGCGTACCGCCAGCAGCGTCAGCGAAAAGATCAGCAGCGTCCCGATGGACGCCGCGGTCCACGCCAACGTGAGGCGCGCGCGGATGGAGCGCATGGCCATGCGGCGTGCCTAGGCGCGAATCATGTAGCCCACACCACGCACGGTCGTGATGAGCTTCTTTTCGAACTTCGCGTCGATCTTTTTGCGCAAATGATTGATCACGACATCCACGATGTTGGTGCCGGGATCGAAGTGATACCCCCACGCGTACTCGGTAATGAGCGTGCGGCTCATGACGCGACCGGCATGTCGCATGAGATACTCGAGAACGGCGAACTCCTTGGGGGTGAGTTCGATGAACTCCTCGCCACGACGGACCTCGCGCGTGCCCTGATCGAGTTCGAGGTCACCGACTTTCAGCTGCGGACTCGCAAGGGCCCGCGGGCGACGGAGCAGCGCCTCGACGCGGGCGAGCAACTCTTCGAACGCAAAGGGTTTGGTGACGTAGTCGTCGGCGCCTGCCCGCAGCGTCTCCACCTTCGCATCCACCGCGTCCTGCGCCGTGAGCACCAGCACCGGCCGCTCAAAGCCCTTCGCGCGCAGTGAGCGCAGAATGTCGAGGCCATTGCGGCCCGGCAAACGCATATCGAGGATGATGAGATCGTACGGCTGTGCCGTCGCGAGGCGCTCCCCTTCCAAACCGTTATTGCAGAGATCCGTCTGCCAGCGCTGCTCTTCGAGCCCGCGCCGCACGAACTCGCCCACGGTCGGATCGTCTTCGATGACGAGAATCTTCATGCGTTTCTCCCCGACGGCCGCTTGAAGCCGTACTCGCGGATCTTGCGGTAGAGTGTCTTTGGCGAAATGCCCAGCATTTCGGCGGCGCGCCCCTGATGCCAATTGGTCCGTTCGAGCACATCGGCAATGTGCCGCTGCTCGAGTTCGCCGAGCGACAGGACGCTGGCCGGTGTTGGACGCGCACCGGCGCCGACCTCCGCGCCCAGCGGCAAGTCCGTCGCTTCGACCACGCCGTTGGTGGCGAGCAACGCGGCGCGCTCCATGACGTTGCGCAACTCGCGCACGTTGCCGGGCCAGCGATAGCGCTCGAGCGCCCCGATGGCTTCGTCGGTCAACCGCAAGGCGCGCGCGTGCGCGAACGTCCCGAGAAAGTGCTGCGCGAGCAAAGGCACATCGACCACACGTTCACGCAGCGGCGGCAGCGCGATCCGAATGGTGTTGATGCGGTGCAGGAGATCGTCGCGAAATGTCCCCGCCTGCACCATGCGCGACAGATCACGCGTGCTCGAGGCGACCACCCGCACATCGACTTCCACTTTCTGCGCACCGCCGACACGATAGAAGGTCCCCGACTCGAGCGCGCGCAACAGCTTGCCCTGCACCTTGAGATCGAGGTCACCGACATTGTCGAGAAACAATGTTCCACCGGCCGCCAGTTCGAAGAGGCCGATGCGTCGCTGCTCGGCTCCCGGGAACGCGCCCTTCTCCACCCCGAATAGCTCCATCTCCATGAGCGATTCGGCAATGGCCGCGCAGTTGAGGTCGACAAACGGCCCTTCAGCGCGCGCGCTGCCGGTATGCAACAGACGCGCGATGACGTCCTTCCCCGTTCCCGATTCGCCGCTGATGAGCACCGGGGACGGGCTCGGGGCGATCTTCTCCACCATCGAGAGTACGGCGACAAGCGGCGCGAAGTGCGTGACGAACGACGTGCTCGGCATGGCCCGCAGCAGCCGGGATGCCATGTGCATGTTGTCGCGCGCGAGCATGCGCTTCTCCCAGGCCCGACGGACCAGCGCTTCGATCTCCGCCATGCGGTACGGCTTGGACAGAAAGTCGTACGCACCCAGTTTCAGTGCCGCAATCGCGGTTTCGATGGTGCCGTTACCGGTGATGACGATGATTTCGGGCGGCAGCGGTTCTTCGCGAATGAGGCGCAGCACCTCGAGCCCATCGACCTCGGGCATTACCACATCGAGGAGCGCCACGTCGAAGCTTTCGGTGCGCAGCTGCTCCAACGCCGCACGACCATCCCGCACGATGCGCACGGAGAACCCGCGCGCCGTCATGAACTGTTCGAGGATGGTGCCGAGGTGCGTCTCGTCTTCGGCGATGAGCACACGAATAGGCGTGCCGCTCTCGATGGCGCGCGTGGAGGCGGGGGTCCCCATCGGGGACATGGCGGACGAACCGGACGGCAGGGTCATACGGGGTCGGCCGACGGGGCCACGGACGAGGGTTCCGGCGACGCCGCCGATGCGGGACGGACGCCCATGGGGAGCGTGACACGAAAATTGGCACCCTGCCCTTCGGCGGCGACGAGTTCGAGCGCGCCACCGTGATCGGCAATGATGCCGTAGCAGATGGCCAACCCGAGGCCGGTCCCCTGCCCCGTTGGTTTCGTGGTAAAGAAGGGTTCGAACACCTTCGCTTGCAGCGCACGCGGAATGCCAGGCCCCTCGTCCTCGACTTCGAGCACGGCATGCCCGCTGCCGTTGATGACATCGAGGCGTGTGCGGATGACGACGCGCCCCTGCTCGGGAGTGGCGTCGAGCGCGTTCATGGCGAGAGCGATGAGCACCTGCACCAGCTGGTCCGCATCTCCCTCTACCAAGAGCGACGATTTCTCTTCGAGCTCCGTGACCACCTTCACGCGCTTGAAGCGCGGGTGGTGCTGCAGGAGAAAGAGCCCCTGCTGCACGACGGTGTTGAGATCGAAATATTCATGGCCACCGGCCTTTGGCCGCGAAAAATCGAGCAGCCCGTTCACGATTTTCTTGCAGCGCTGCACTTCGAGATCGATGATGCGCAGGAGCTCCGTCGGGGGCGCCGCGGTGCCCATGTCGGCTTGCATGGCGATGGATTCGGCGCAGGCAGCGATCGTGGCGAGCGGGTTGTTGATTTCGTGCATGACGCCGGCGGCCAACTGTCCGAGGGCGGCGAGCTTTTCCGCCTGGGCGGTACGGTCGAGCGCAGCTTTCCAGTCGGTAATGTCTTCGCCGACGGTGATGACGTGCGTGACGGCGGCTCCGCCCATCCGCATGGGGATCTTGGACAGGCGGAAGGTGCGCGTGTCCCCGAAGGCGTTGCTCTCCATCTGGAACTGCTGCAGCCGACCGGAAGCGAATACCTCATCGAACTCCCGCTTGAGCAGCGCGGCAGGCTGCCGGTGGAGCACTTCGAAAATGGAGCGGCCAACGGCGTCGGCGCGCGCCACGCCCTGCAGTCCAGTTTCGCGCTTGTGATTCCAGGCGTGAATGCGATACTGCCGGTCGATGACGTACAGGCCGAGGGGGAGCGAGTCGACGATGCATTCGATGAATGAGCGCTGCTCGGCCAGCTCGCGCACGCGCGCGGTCAGTTCGCGCTCGAGATCGTGGAGGTACGCTTCACGATTGACGGCTACGGCCAGCACATTGGCCGTGCCGGTGAGCAGGAGCTCGTCGGACGCCGTGAGCGCCGCGTCACGACGCACGGACAGGGTCGCCACCTGCGCCCCGCCGGATTCGACGGGGCGGCGAACGGGCGCGGCGGTCGGTGCATCGGTGCGGCCGGAGGCACGCCACGACAATGCGGCGATACCGGGCTCCGTGAACGCGAGGGAAACCTCGTGGACGTGAAGGGCGCGCCCCAACGCTTCGAGCACCCCGGTGATGCCACCGGCGGTATCGCTGCTGGCCGCGAGAATTCCCACCAGATCAAAGAGCGTCGCCGCCTGCGAATTGGACATGGTGGAGTTGTCGCGGGAATCGATTGGCGCCTTGTACGCGCGGCATCGCGCGACGAAAGGTCGACATGCAGAAGCTAGGCGTCGCCTCCCGGTCGGACAAGCTGACCGATCGTTACGGTTGCATTGCGAAACGATGACCATTGCCACCACGGCAGTTCGCCTGCCAGAACGGCCGCCACCCTCACCGGCAAGTGGCCGGAGTGGCCGATGCGCGCGGGCACGGCGGCTGCACGTTGCAGAGACTGGCGGCGCTCCCGATCACGAGGGCGCCCGCGATCAGGTCTCATTTTCTTCGGGCGAAGTGCCCAGGAGTTTTCCATGACGTACACGTTCCCGATCGCCACTGCGTTCCCCAATGCTTCGCTGCGGCGTGAAATCGACCGGATGTTCGACGATGTGTTCGCCACGCGTGCGGCGGCCCCCTCCCGGCAGCCACTGGCCGCGGCGCGCGAAGACGCGACCGGTTACACCCTGGAAGTCGATCTCCCGGGCGTGGACCCGCAGAAGGTGGAGCTGCTGGCCGAGGAAGGCGTGCTGACGCTCAAGGGCTTGCGAGCCCACCGCGCGCTGGCCGACGGCGAGACCGCGGTTTTCAGTGAGGTTGCTGGGGGTGAATTCGTGCGTCGCTTCCGCCTCCCCAAGGTGGCCGACCTGCAGTCGGTCTCGGCCAGCTACGCGCACGGCGTCCTGAGCATCCGGGTGGCGAAGATCGCCCCGGCACAGCCGCGCCGGGTACCGGTCACGATTCAGTCGCCGACCGTCAGCGCGCCGACGGAGTAACTCCGCCTCGCGGCCGGACCGGGCATCCAGCCGGCATCGAGCGAAGTAGCACACACGGGGCGCAGCGATCGTTCGCTGCGCCCCGTGTCACGTTCCAAGATCGCCTCGACAACGATGGCCGGTCAGGCGGTCACAGACTTGATAACTGCAAAGATTTCCTCATTTTGACGACTGAGGCCCGGGTGCTGCTCGGCGTGGGCCCAGCGAACGGTGCCGGTCTTGTCGATCAGGAAGTAGGCCCGGTTGGCAATCTTCCCGTCGGCCCAAAGGACGCCGTACTGCTGCGCCACGACCTTTGTGGCGTCGGAGAGGAGCTCCACCTTCATGTGGTGCTGATCTCGAAAGCGTGTCAGTGCATCCATCGTATCTACTGAAATGGGAAGCACTTGCACATCATCGGCGACGAATCGATCAAATTCGTCGCTGAAGGCACACATTTCGCTGGTACAGACCGGTGTGAACGCCGCCGGGAAGAAAGCGAGTAGCACGTGCTTCTGGCCCCTGAAACTGGAAAGCGTGATATTCTCACCCGACGTCGCCGGGAGCGAGAACGCTGGCGCTTCGGTTCCGGCAGCGGGTAATGCGGGGGTTGCAGCAGTCATGTTTGTATTGGGCTGAGTGGTGCACGCACCGACAGATCACAATTTCGTATCAATGGAGCGAGTGTGGAGAGAAGCAAAGCAGCCCTGCCGTTTCCGGTGAGCGTTCCACTTCCCATCCCTAGCGCCATGACCGATCGTGAGCCGCACGGAACGCCCCGCGTGGGCGTGTTGCGTGTGTTGCTGGTGGACAATGATCGAAAGGCGGCCACGCGTTCCGAAGCGGGGCTCCGCGCGCGTCTGGGCGAGCAGCTGGCTCTGTCGCAGGTGCCGAGCCTCGCCCTGGCGATCCGCTCACTCATGGAGGAGCGCTTCGACGCCGTGGTGCTGGAGCTCGATGTGGCGGATGCGTCGGGGATCGCGACACTGGCGGGCATTCGGGGCGCTGCGCCCGCCGTACCGGTCATCGTCTACACGCGCGTGCTCGACGATACGCTCGCGATTCGCGCCCTGCGCGCCGGCGCCCATGAGTGCCTGGACAAGCGGGAGACACGGCCCGAGGGATTGGCGCGGATGCTGAACTTTGCGTTGGAGCGCCAACGTCGCATTTCCCTGCTCGAAGCCGCGCGGGTGGAGGCGGCGCATCGCGCCACACACGATCCGCTCACGGGGCTGGCCAATCGCGAGCTTTTCCTCGATCAGCTGGATCGTGCCCTGGCCTTCGGCGCCCGTTACTCGCGAAAGACCGGCTTGTTGTTCGTCGACCTGGATGGCTTCAAGTCCATCAACGACACCCGCGGACACGCACTCGGCGATACCCTGCTGAAGGCGGTGTCGGCGAGGCTCCTCGAAAGCGTCCGGCGCTCCGATGCCGTCGCGCGACTGGGGGGCGACGAATTCGTCGTGCTGCTTCCGGACGTCACCAGCCGCCGGGACGTGGCATTCGTGAAGGAGACGATTCTCAGTTCGCTGCGCGCGCCCATCGAGACCGCCACCGGTGACGCGTTGTCCATTGAAGCGAGCATTGGCAGTGCCATGTCACCGCTGGACGGCGCGACGGCACAGGAGCTGCTCGACGCGGCCGACGCGGACATGTACCGCGAGAAGTACCAGCGTCGCCGCGACCGCGCACTGAC
Source organism: Gemmatimonadaceae bacterium (assembly GCA_947457545.1). Classification (GTDB taxonomy): domain Bacteria; phylum Gemmatimonadota; class Gemmatimonadetes; order Gemmatimonadales; family Gemmatimonadaceae; genus Gemmatimonas. The sequence continues at coordinate 57,424 of CANGXD010000002.1, read as the reverse complement.
ACTATCGCTGGAATCACCCGGGCTGGCGCCGGAGATCGAGCCGCCGAACGTCGGCGAGTCCATGTCGCACCGCCGTGAAGCGCGCCTGCGGGCGGCTGCGGCGCGCGGCGAGTTCGAGGTGTTCTACCAACCGGTGCTCGATGTCGTGGCCGACCGGATCATCGGGGCGGAAGCGCTGCTTCGCTGGCGCGATCCCGATCGCGGCCTCCTGTCGCCGTCAGGCTTTTTGTCGCTGGCCGAAGACACGGGGCTCATCGTGCCGATTGGTGAGCAGGTGCTTCGGGATGCCTGCGAGGCCCTGGTGCGTTGGCGGGCGTCGGGGGTAGACAGTGCGTTACGCGTGGCAGTGAATTTGTCGGCGGTGCAGCTGCGCGAGCACGGCTTCGAGCGGCGGGTGGCACAGATTCTCGCGGAGACCGGGTGCCCGCCGGAGGCGCTGACGCTCGAGCTCACCGAGAACAGTACTGTCGTCGACGGCGAGATGGCGATGGAAACGCTGCGGGCGCTCAAGGGACTCGGGGTGCGTCTGGTGGTCGACGACTTCGGCGTCGGCCATGCGTCGCTGACGTTTCTGCGTGAGGCGCCGGTCGACGGCATCAAGATCGACCGCCGGTTCGTGTCGCAGTGGCTGGTCGACCAACGTGATCAGGCGATCGTGGCGAGCATGGTGCGGCTGGCACGCGGCCTCGGGCTGGATGTAGTGGCCGAAGGGGTGGAGAACGGCGAACAGTCGCAGCGGCTGGCACGGCTGCAGTGTTTTGCGCAGCAGGGGCGGCATTTCAGCGACGCGGTGCCGTACGCGGCGATGACCGCGTTATTGGCGGAGCGGAATCGGCTTCCGCTTCGTGCTGATCCGGGTTGGGGCCCGCGCCGCGTGGAAGCGAAGGGGGCGTAGCGACAGCGCGTTTTACGCACGACGGGCCGCCATTCGTGAGAGTGGCGGCCCGTCGTGATTGTCCTATCTCGAGATAGTGGAGCGTATCGGGATCGAACCGATGACCCCCTGCTTGCAAAGCACCCTGTCCGCAGGCCATCAGCGCAAGGCGCGATAGGCTTCAGAGGGGAAACGGCGATCTGCAGGTAAGCGACGCAAGCGATTGGTATCGGAGTTTGCGCGAAAGTAGTACCCAAAGTAGTACCGAGCTCAGCGCGCCCTGTGCTGCCGACGCGGCGCGTTCAGACACGCGCCGGCCCTGTCGAGTATACCGGTAGCGGCCGCGGGGCGCCACGCCCCGTCTACGGCAAACACCCCGGCGAGCGGCCTGCGGATCACGCTAGTCTGCGAGTGCAGGTCAATGTGTATGCACAATGGCGCGCGTGCTCTGCGCGCGGCCCCGGTGCGACGTCGCATCGGGGTTACACGTGTTTTCGACGAGAATGCCGCGATGAGACTCGCCTCGCGCTGAACCGGCGCGAAGGGCCGCGAACCTTCCAGGCTGGCCATGCGTGTCCGACCGCGGCCAGCGTTCGCCCTCTCGTATCACCTGGCCCCGGCGCGCAGCCTCAACGCCGCCGCCTGTGTCCTCCATCCCCTCCGCCAACCGTGATCGCAACGCGTTCACACCTATACATGGCGAACCTATACATCACGCCTATGCGTCCGACCGACATGACGACGCGGCCGCGCTGCAGATGGCGCTCCAAGAGGCCGGGCTGACCTGCCGCGCCGGCGTCGCGTGTGGTATCGCTCCCCTAGCTCGGCTGGACGTCACGGTGCGACAGGGGAAAAAGGGCGCGTACCTCACCGGGCTCGCGCGCTGTCGCTCCGTGAACGGGTGCGCCGCGTGCCGCGAGGACAAGTGGACCGCCCTGCGCCGAGAGTTCAAGGCCGTCTTCGATTTGCACATCGCGACCGGCGGCATCGTTCGCCTGCTCACGCTCACTAGCCCCCATCGCGTTGAGGAGCGCCTCGTGTGGGTCCTTCGTGACATGCTGAAAGCGTGGGAGTTCTTCAAGAACTCTCGCGCCGCTCGCGACCTGCAGCAGCGCGGTGCCTTCTTCCGGCGGGTGCTGGAGGTAGTGCACGGTGACGCTCACGGGTGGCACCCTCACTTCCACGTCCCGATTTTCCTGCCCGCCATGGCGGACGACGAAGAGGAGCGCGTCGTGACGAAGCTGCGCGCGGCGTGGGTCAAGGCACTGAAGCGCGCCAGCGGCGGGACGCGCGTGCCGCTCGCTCGCCATCCGGACTGGAGCCGCGACGTCCACCCGGCCTATGCCGCCAAGGGTGACGTGCGACATCGTACCGAGTCGGAGCCGCACGGGTCGGCGGTATTCGAGCTCGCGCGCGCCGCCACACTCGGCGATTCCCACGCGGTCGTGCTGTTCCGCGAGTACCTCGACGCGATGGCCAAACTGAGACCGAATCTCGATACTACTTGGACAAAGGCGTACCGGACGGACCCTGTCGCGGCGGGATTGGCGGCTCGGGCCGGTGCTCGTGCGACCGTAGCGGAGCAAAGCGACGTTGTTGCGGCCCCGCCAGCCGCATACGCACGTGACCAGCTGACGGCGGCGCCCGTGGCGCCGCCGGTCGCCGCTGACCTAGCGGCGCCCGGCGAGACGGCGGTGTCCACGAAGTACGTGCCGCCCGAAGTCGGCACCGTGATCGCTGTGATTCCGCGCCGGTACTAGGCACTGCTCGCGCCGGTGCACGGCATCAAGCGCGCGCTGCTTCTCGCCGCCGACGAACATGGTCTCGCTGGGATCGTCGAATGCATTACCCCAGTGCTCTGGACCCGCTTCACAGGGGAGACAGCGAGCAGCATGCCCTCTGACCTCTTCGACGCGGTCCGTCGCGCCGTCGAGCCCGGTTGTTCGGTCCCGCCAGACTCGTTTCACCACCTCCGCTGAGGCTCCAGCGAGACTTATGCGAGAGCGGTGAAGTAGAACGGCGCGTCATGCATGTTCGCGATCCCGCGTTGTTGAAGTCGACCGCAACGATGCCATAGACGACGAGCGCGACGGCCGAGTCGCAGTCGCGAATGACGTCCGCGTGACGCTACCTTCGTTTGCCGACCAAGCGCCCGCGGAAGGACGTGCCCTTGTCCCGGGCATCAACCCAATCAATCTCAATCGCGCCCGCGGAGATGCGCCCACGCATCGCGTCGCCGGTTTCCGGGTCGGTCCACGCGAAGCTGCCGTCGGCGTCACGCTTTGTTTCCGCGTCGACCCGCGTCGATCCGCCGCTTTCGTTGGTGAGGTAGACAGTAATCCAGAGGGAGTCGGTCGTGGCAACAGCGGCCGCCGTGCCCCACCACGTACCCGGCGAGGAGTCGCTCCGCCGGTTCCGCTCCGGCCAGTACGATAGCCGACCCGAGACGTCGTATAGGCCATCAGGTTGCTTAAGCGACAGGTCGACCCACGTGTTGACCATACGCACCGTGTCCGCCTTGGCCCGGTCTAGCTCGAAGATGCTCACGAACCCGTCGTCGGTTTGGTAACCCACCACTTCGCTTCCGGATAGCTTGAAGCCGACGCGGCCAGTGCGCGTGGTGATTGCGCCGTAGATGCGCATGCCCGTCCCTTCATCATTACGGTCCGTCATGAACCACCCATTGCCCTTGGGATCGAGCACGAGGAGCCCCGTCCGCGGCGTGGACGGTCCCGACGACCGGAGGACCTGATGCCGGACCACGTACGTGCCGGCAATGCTAGTGTCGGGGCGCTCGGCCTTGGCCGGAAGTGGCAGGAGTCCTGCGCCCTCGGCCGGACGGGCGGACTTGCTGGGGGCGGCCGTTTGGGTGGCTCCCACCGGGGCGGCGCCGCCGACAAAAACACTGGCGAGCGGTTTTGGCGTTGTCCCCAGGGGTAGCAGCGCGAGCCCGTAACGGATCGGCGTCGCAAAGTTGAGCGACTGGCCTTCGCCGATGGTGCTCATGGCGATAGCGAAGACGCGGCCCTGAAGATCAAACACTGGGCCGCCGGAGCTACCGGGGGAGATGGCAGCGGTGGTCTGGATGATCGTTTTTCCGTCGACGAGGCGCACCGCGCTAAGCAGCCCATCGGAGACGGTCTGCGACAGCCCCAACGGCGCGCCAATTGCCAGCACGCGCGCGCCTACCGCCGGCACTTCACTCGTGGTTCGCGCGGCCGGCAAGTTGAGTCCGGCTACGCGAAGCAGGGCAATGTCAGCCAAAGAGTCGCCGTCCAAGAACAGCACGCGGTCGATGACCTCGCCGTTCGCGAACTTGATGCGCGCACTGCTCGCCCCCTGCATGACGTGCCAGTTGGTCGCGATCACGCCATCCGCTCGAAGAATGACACCGCTTCCCTGGCTCACCGTATCGCCGGCAGCGTCGAGCGAGACGATAGTCACGGTCGAGCGCCGCCCAGCGGCTGCGATCTGCTCCGGCGTGAGCGGGGCGCGCACCTGCGCCGCCGCAAGTGAGGGCAGCGCGCCTAAGACGCTGGCCAGAGCAAGTGTGCGGCGCGCGAGGCCTCGCCAACCTGCGGCCCATGAAATCGATCGTACCATATCGACGTCCTCAATCGAGTAAATATCGCGGTATCAATAGACGGAATGGAGACAATCGGCGCAACGGTTCCTCGCCGGCGGCGTCAATCTATGCGCTATTGCGCAGTGACGAAGGCTTGGGGGAGTGACTTGTCAGTCGCGCGCGCTCAAACGTGCGCAGGGATTCTGACAATCATCATCGTGGGAGACCGCCAGAGATGAAGCTCGGACTTGCCGAGCGACCGGAGGAAGTTCTCCGCCATCACTCCCCCTATCGTTGGGTGCGACTACCGCGCCTGCGGAGAAGGATAGGGGCGCTTGGTGACAGCGGGCAGCAACGCCACGCCCTGCTCCATCGAGGGGACTGGTTGCGGGCGAAAGTCGTACCAGAAGTAGTACCAAGAGCAAAAGAGGGAGGAGCGCGGTGACCGCGCCCCTCCCCCATAGACCTACACCTAGCGAGCGTATCTCTATGAAAAACAAAAACTTCGAGATGTCTTCTCGCGTGTTTCTCGAGTGGAGCGTATCGGGATCGAACCGATGACCCCCTGCTTGCAAAGCAGGTGCTCTCCCAGCTGAGCTAACGCCCCAATGCGCTGCGTAGCAGCACTGGAATTGTATCCGGACAGGTTGCCGGATGGGAGGGGGGTGCGGCGACTCGCTACCGTCCCCGCCGAGCGCGAACGGAGGCTCGCGTCTCGGTACTTCGCATTGAGTATGCAGTGATGGTCCGCCCTATACCCCAGCGCGTGCCACCGTGGGACGGCACCGGCGACACGCCATCAACAGCAGTGCACCGGTGATCGCGAGCCCGGCGGACGCCGGTTCCGGGACGGTGCTCACCGCCGAAATCACGACATTCCCGTTGACGGCGATCACCCCCGCCGCACCTGGGAGATCCGTGATCGCGAAACGTCCCGTCCTGAATACCGGGTTGTTCACGCTTCGCGTAAACAGCTGTGCTCCGGTGGTGTTGAGCAGTGCAAATCCTGCCGGCGACTCGAAGACGAAGCCACCGTCGAACTCGCTCGTGTAGAAGAGCAGATCGCCAAGTAGCGGAAGCTGCGTGCTTCCCTGCGAGAAACGGCCAGTGATGCCCACGAGTAGAAACGCCGCTGGCGGGAGCGCTTCACCATTGGGCGGCTGCGGCAACAGGAACTCGAACTGCACAGCACCAACGCTGAACGCTGTAAACGGCGACTGTACTTCGTCGAGCGTGCCATTCCCACTCAATCGCAACTGCGCGAACGCCGAGCTGACGGGCATCATGAGGATGGCGCACACGAGTATCACGCGCTGTGACAGGCGCATTCATTGACTCCACGAAAAAGAGGAACGGGGCGCCGTCTTGTACGGCGTGTCCGTTCCTCTTCCGCAAACATTATTCCGCGAGCATTCGTAGAGCGCTCACTCAGTTGACTCCGATCGAGCTCGATGCGCGCGGCTCAACGACGACGGAATTCGCAGCGCCCTCAAGTCGTGCGCCCCGTCCCGATAAAGGCGTGTTCAATGACGGACAGGAGCAGCTCGAGCGCTCGACAGCTTTTCAGAGGCACGGACGGTACGCTCGGCGATCTGCGGCGAACGGCCGAGCTCGGCCTGCTTGCTACGCTAGCGGGCACTAGGGGTCGCGTTTTCTCGCCGCTGGAGCATACGAACGAGCCACCCACACTAGAAGGAGAATTGTGAGCGGAACGCCGATCACGGTGTTGACGGTCGTGAAGCGGTCAGACGTAAACAGGTTCCAGACACCGAGGGCAATGTTCATGACAGCGATTGCGAGGTAACGGCGCCTGAGCGAACTCGCTCCCTCGGTCCGCCATGCGAGAGCGAAAAAAATCACAGCGCTACCGAACGCGAGTACAACAGTTACGGTATCCATGGTGTCGAGCGTGGGAATGGCAAAGTTACGTCGGTCATCACTTTGTAGATGCGTCCCGTTACTCAAGGCTGCCTAAGGCACTTCAAGAGCTCCCCCGAGGCCGCCGCCATCTCGAGTCCCTCCCGCATATAGACAACGTGCGCAGCCGGAACGAGAAACATGTGAGTCCCATCGACGCTCCACATGCGTCGAGAGCGGCAATGAGCGCACCCGCTGCGAGTATAAAGTCTGCGGATTCGTTCATCGCTTTTTGAGCTTTCTTGGTGCAGTCTTCGCCCTCGAGTTCAGCTTCCGGTACCGATAAGCCTCCCAGCGCTGCACGCTTTGCAGGGCCGCCCGCTCTTGCGACCGAAATCGCAACATTCATGTTCTCTTCTGCCTTCCGCAAGGCAGCGTTGATCTCCGCCTTCCGCTCGACAATGCTTTGATGACTTTCTGCTGAGAGTCTCGTGAATGCGCGCGAATCGCTTTCGGTCGCCAATTCCATTGCAAGCGTTTCTTCCAAGCTCGTACTCCACTTGCCTGCAAGCCGTAGATACGTAACAGCGAGCCCCTTCTCCTGGCTAGCGGAGAAGAGCGAGGTCATCTCTTCGTTTACGGCACCGTTCGCAACGTTCGTCAGTGTCAGCGAACGAAATCCTAGACTTAGAACCATCCGTCGTCGACCATCTTGCTTGTCGCCAATTACCATTACTCGCCGCACGGCGCCTGCGTCATCTAGCAAGACCAGCAGCTCGGCATCTGACTTGACACGAGGCACGTCCATCTGCGGCGTCTCTTCTAGCGCTGCTGCTGGGGCTAGCGCCCTCTCACTTGCACACGCAGACAAGATCATAAGTCCGAGTACGGTGGTGACGGTTCGCGCCTGCCGATTCATCGGCTTACAATTGAAAAATATTCCTCTCTCAAGATACACTGGGGGTTCCTGTCTTGCCCTCCTGAACGCGACGCCGACAATTGCACCGGCAGTCCCGGCGACCATTTTCGCGAGCCATTCCCCGCTCTCAACTAGCGCCGTCGCTTCTCTGGATAACTTTCCAGTGTCTTCTGCTTCAAGCTCCTTCATTGAAACTTCTCTCCTTATCAGAGTCAAAGAGTTACGATCTCTACGACGGGACCGCAGAAGATCGCGCTAACTGCGACCCTAACGCGACCGTATTTCCCCCGTTGGAGGGTTGAACTAGTCCTAGGTCCTAAGGGGCGCGTCGTGTCGTCGCACGGAATCTGGAGACTTCACACGTGAGCACGCGTCAATCGCACTTCCTTTACACTCTAGTCGTAACGCATTTCACTAACGTTTCACCTGAAACGGATTTCCTGCCGAGGTGCTCGGCACAGTAGCCGAGTCCTTCACGTCTTCTCGGCGGAATCGGGATCATGAACGTCCTGCTCCTCAGAGCGCCCCCGCGATCGTTGCTCGTGGGTAAGCTTGGAAATCGGTGTGTCCGTTGGCTCCTACAGGCCGCAGATGGCCGTGCGCCTCGCCCCCCACAACGGCGCTAAAGTTTGGGTGATGTCGCTCTTCACGGATCTCGTGGTGCCGGTCGGAGCGATCACGTGGAGCTGGCGTGCGGTCCGGCGTACGCGAAGACGATTCGCTGGAACAGGCGCATTCATTGACTCCACGAAAAAGAGGAACGGGTCGCCGTCTTGTACGGCGTGTCCGTTCCTCTTCCGCAAACATTATTCCGCAATCAGATGCGGCACCTCGTGTTCACTTCGTACTGCCTGAGCCCGCTGCCGGTGGTTCGACCACGATGGGGTTCGTAGCGCCAGCCAACCGTCCGCCCAGTCCCTGCAACAGCGTATCGGGATCGATGCCATATTGTGCACTAGCGGCCTCGAGCAATCGCATCATGGCGCCGAGCCGCTGCTGCGTGGCATTCGCTGCCCCCTGCCCGTCTCCACCATCGAGCACGACCAAACGGTCGATCTTGATGTCACTCGCGGCGCTTGCCAGGCGATCAATCATATCGGGCAACTGCTGCAGGTACAGCAACGACAACCCGCGGTCGCCCGCCGCCATCATCTGCTCCTGCACCGCACGGAGCGCCTTGGCCTGTGCTTCACCCTGCGCAATAACGGGGGCCGCGGCAGCTTCGGCTTCGGCCCGTGCGGCTTCGGCACGCGCACGGGCGGGTTCGACCTGCTCCACCTGCAAGCGCACACGCGTTACCTCGACGCGCGCTTCTTCCACGGCCTTCTCGGCGCGCGCCTGCGCTTCGTCGGCGGCGGCACGGGCGGTACGCTCGGCGATTTGCGCTTGACGATCGAGTTCGGCTTGCTTGACGCGCAGTTCATTCTGCGCGGCGGCGACCATCATTTGCGACTGCGCACGCGCGACGTCTGCCTCCTGCGTTGCACGCGCCTGCTCACGCTCAGTTTCGGCCTTCGTGCGCGCTTCCGCGATCTGCGCGTCGCGCAGCACCTCGGCGGTGCGAATGCGGCCGTACGCGCGCAGGTAGCCGGCATCGTCGCTGATGTTCTGAATCTTGAGCATGTCGAGCTGCAGACCGAGCTTCTGCAGGTCGCGCGTGACTTCCTTCATGAGCTCAGTTTCGAACTTCACACGATCTTCGTTGGCTTCTTCCGGCGTGAGCGTGGAGAGCACGCCGCGCAGGTTGGCGGCAAGCGTTTCCTGCGCGAGATCGGCCACCTGCTTTTCGCTGCCGAGGATCCGCTCGACCGCATTGTTGAACACTTCCTCCGGCATGGACGCGATCTTCACATTCGCGACGGCCTGCACGTCGATGGGAATACCGCCGCGCGCAATGGCATTCCGCACACTGATGGTGAGCGGAATGGTATTGAGCGTCATCCACTGCGCCTGCTCGAGGATGGGAATGCGGATGGTGCGCCCACCGCGCACGACGCGGTAGCCAACGGATGTGCCGTCGCTGAGCGCGCGGCGCCGTCCGGTAATGACCGCCACCATGTTCGGGGGGACGATAATGAGCAGCTGCTTTACCGTCGCCACGAGCAGCAGCAGCATGACAACGAAAAACGCCACACCGCCTAGTGAGAAGATGGCGGTTCCGAACTGACCATCGAGCAATTCGTTCATCAAGCACCTCAAGAAGGACGGGGAGACAACAGCAAATCAGTGCGAGGCGGGCTCCACGACGGCAACTCCGTTTTCTATCCAGCCAATGCGACACGCCGCAAAGTGTGCGCTCTCGAGCGCGGCAACGTCCGGCGCGCGACGGGCGGGCATTTCCTGCACTTGTCCGTTCGCACGAAAACTGATGACGCCGAGCCCGTTCGCGTCGAAGGGAAGCACCAGTGTCGCGGGTGCCCCGATGACCAATGCGTCTGCAGGAAGTGCTCCGCCTTCGGTCCGCCTTAGCGCCTTGAACAGCGCATGGACACCAACAAGGGTCACCACGCCAGCTGTGCTCGCGGAAACGATGCTGACCGCGTCACTCCGGCGCGTGAGCACGGCGAGTAGCCCAATGCCGCCGAACGCGAAGCTTGCCCACGTGAGATTACGGAGCGAGAACACGGCGAAAAGTCCCGCATCACCCATCAGGTCGTGGTGATGGTTGGCGTCACCGTCTACGCCGATCAATCCGGCGAGAATGAGCGCTCCGCCAAAGAGCAGCGCCGATACGAAAAGCCAGATCATTTCACTCCTCCGTAGCGTGGGGAATCGCGTTTCCAGCGCGTCGAGGCATCGCATCATGCGAACCGACGTGTGCGGACAATGAAGCACCGCTAACAATATCAGTAGCGGACCTCGCGTTTGCCAATCGCCAAAACTCTCAGGTTTTTTCGCGGCGCGCCGACACTTCCTGTATGCGCCGCATCTCCGCCACCTCGGATTCCAACCAGGACATTCGTCCGGGGGACAGCGTGCGCTTTGTCTTCGATGGCGCGGTGGTGCGAGGGATGGTGCGTCGCGTTGACGAGCGGGCACACGCCGAGGCGCCCCTCGGCCTCCCGTACCTGGTCGCGGTCACGCAGGCCGACCCGTCGAGCGGCTATGTGCCCGGTCGCGACTACACCATTCGTGCCGCGTGCCTGACGCTGGAAGGGGACGTCGGTGTTCGTCCGCCGCGCCCTGCACCGGCGCCCGCTCGCCTGCCGAGCGCTCCCGCCGCGCCGCGCTTTCTGGTGGGCTTCATGCGCGAGGGGGGCAAGTACCCGCAATACGGAGCCGTCCTTATCGAGGCGCCGACGCTCGACGAAGCGAACGCACTGGCGAACCGTACGTTGGCCGCCGAATTGGAAACGGACATCGCCGAAGGGCGTGAGGACGAGGGAGCCGCGGTGATGCTCGTCAACGCAGCCGAAGTCGGGGTACCGGTAGCCGCAGGCGTGTTGGGTCAGGTGAGCTGGTAGGTCTGCCCGATCGCGATCCATGAGCACCGATCGGCGCCACAAACAAAAGGGCGGCCCCCAATGTGGGGGCCGCCCTTTTGTGTTTGCCGTGCCTGTCGCGCTTACTCGTGCGCCGGAAGCGGTTCCATCGTCTTGGCGTCGACCGGGACCTGCACTTCGTCCTTGCAGGGGGTGGTCATCATGAAGACGCGCATGACCGGGAAGGCATCCATGAAGCTGAAGTAGCTGAATGCCCAGAGGCCGATGAAGCCGATCGTGGTGCCGATTTCCTGGAGCCCGAAGGGAAGCGAGGTCGCTTCGCCGTAGATGCTCGGATAGATCTCGATGTAGCGGTGCAGATACACACCGATCAGGCTGCACACCGCGAAGAGCACGAACGTGGGGAGGTACATCTTGGCGGCCTTGGAGATCAGGCCGAAGAACGGCAGCACGAAGCCGAAGATGGGCACGAGCTGCGTGATGGGCTTCCACACGCCCGACAGACGCAGGCGGTAGAAGTGCGTTTCTTCCGGCATGTTGCCGTACCAGATGACCAGGTACTGCGAGAAGCTGATGTAGCCGACGAACGCCGTGAAGGCGAAGCCAAGCTTGCCCAGGTCCCACAGCTGGTCCATCGTGACGATGTCCTTCGCCTCGAGGTGGTTGCGCCACCACATGGTGAGGAGGGACGTAAGCATGACCATGTTGACCCAGCCGGTCATGAACACGATCCAGGCGTACATCGTCTGCTGGAAGTGGAGCGAGATGGTCATGGAGTAATCCCATGCCATGAAGCACCACCCGATGACGAAGGCCATGGCGACGGCGACGGCGAGCTTGCCCTGCGCCGAGTGCTGCGTGTGCAGCTCGCGACGTTCGTCACCGCTCCAGCCGGCGCGCATCTTGGCGCGCAGACCGGCGGCCCACTTGGCGCCGTACTCCGGGAGCACCGCGACGTCCATCTTGACCGAGTTCCAGATGAACATACCCTGGATGACGGTGATGGCGCCGAAGAAGAACAGCCCGCGGATGAGGAACCAGCCGTTGCTCAGGTAAGCGGCCTTCTCTTCCGTGGGGACGGCCTCACGGCCTCGGAACGTGAAGATCGAGTCGCCGCTGAAGAACAGAATGGCGATGAGAATGACGAAGGCGATCGGCACGAAGGCGTAGAAGCCTTCGGTGAAGCGGATCATGGGGCGCGACCAGCGCGCCGTCACGATACGCTGCACCGCGGCGAACGCGGTGCCGGCCGTCGAGATCACGGCGAAGTACGTCCAGTTGTACTGGAGGGCCTGCCACGCGCGGTCGGGGTTCGTGAAGAGCCCCATGACAAAGACGCCGATGCCGATGAGCGCGGCAATGAGCGCCGCCGTCTTGATGCCAGCTGGCACCGACTTGGCGGAGAGGCGACGCGCGAACTCTTCGCGCGACGGGTAGTGATAGTGCTGGCTCACTAGTGCTTCTCCTTGGCCGCGCCACCTTCAGCGGGAGCGCCGAGGTGCAGTTTGCGCATGGTGTCGTTCTCGTTGTTCCCCTTGAAGGTGGCCGAATTGATGTTCGGCGACCCGATCGTGGGCTGCTGCGTGGGCTTGAGGAACGGAGCCGGACGCGTCGGAGCCGTCTGCGACGGTCCCGGCACGGTGGTGCCGTTCTGGCCCGGGTAACCGTGGAGCGTCGTGTCGGCCGTGGCGCTCTGCAGCGCTCGGACGTAGTTGATCACGTCCCAGCGGTCCGCCTCTTCGATACGGTTGTAGCTGGGCATGATGCCGCGCCCGTTGCGGATCATGCCGTAGATGTACCCGTCCTTGAAGCCCTGCACGCGCTCGTTGACGAGGCTGATGCCCGCCATTCCGTACTTCGTCGCGAGCCCGTTGCCGGCGCCGGACATGCCGTGACAGGTAGCGCAGAAGATCTGGTAGTTCTTCTTGCCGTTCTCAAGCGATGCCGGCGAAACCGGCGTCGGATTGGGGACGACGTTGAACGAATCGATCGTCGCGATCGTGTTGGTGTAGCCGATTTGCCAAGCCGCCACGGCAGTGCCTTGCACCGGCACCGAGTACTGCGGCTGCCCACGCGGCGGCGACAGCGAGTCGGCGTCGTTCTGAGACGTCGACTCCCACGGCTCGATGCGGGGCTGGTTCTTGAAGTCGGTGAACCACGAGCAGGCCCCGAGCGTCAGGGGAAGCGCGATGGCTGCCGAGGCGCGAAGCGCCCGTGCTGCGACAGATGACATCAGGTTAGCAGTCTCAGGCTTCACGTCGCACCTCCTCAGCGCCGGCATGGCGCAGAAGATCTTCCGCCGCCGACGCCTTGTTGGCATCGCAGGCAATGAAGACACCGAAGTGCCCGGAGGAAAAACGATCGTCGTATCCAACCGTCGAGGTGAGACGGGGAATGCGCGAATTGATGAACATGCCGGCTACCGTGGACAGCGCGCCCACGAGCACCATGACTTCGAAGCCGATGATCGTGTACGGGATCCAGGAGGCGATCGCCTTGCCGCCCGTGACGAGCGGCCAGTAGTTCGAGGACCAGATCGCGATCCAGTAACCGAAGCTCACGCCGAGCAAACCGCCGATCAGGGTGAAGCGACGGACGACGCTGTTGGGGCCGTCGATCGCTTCATCGAGCTCGTGGCGAATGGTCGGCGAGTACACCGTCACATCGCCCAGCTTCTTCTTCTTCAGCTCCTGGATGGCCGAGACGGTCGAATCCAGGTGGTGAAAGACGCCAAGTACGCCCTGCATCAGTGATGCCCTCCGCCATGGCCGCTCTTGAAGCGCGGCGTGACGATTTCCTTGAGCTCCATGATGGCCATCACGGGCATCTGCTTCACGAAGAGCAGGAACCACATGAAGAACCAACCGAACGAGCCGACGAGGAAGCCCATGTCGATCCAGCTCGGGGTGTAGGTACCCCACTGCCAGGGCTCAAACTCGTGCGACAGAGACGGCACGACGATGACGAAGCGCTCGAACCACATGCCGATGTTGATGAAGATCGACAGGATGAACAACCACGCCGGGTTGCGGCGAAGCTTCTGCGACCAGAGCGACATGGGGAGGGACATGTTGCAGAGCAACATGATCCACGCCGCCCACCACCACTGTCCGAAGACACGGTTGTAGAAGAACTCCTGCTCCGCACGGACGCTGCTGTACCAGGCGATGAAGAACTCGATCAGGTACGCGCAACCAACCACCATCGAGGTGAAGAGCACGACCTTGGCGGTCGCGTCGAGGTGATTGAGCGTGATGTAGTGCTCGAGCTTGAACCACTTGCGCATGGGGATGGCAATCGTCCACACCATCGCGAAGCCGGAGAAGATGGCACCGGCGACGAAGTACGGCGGGAAGATCGAGGCGTGCCAGCCCGGCGTGAGCGCCATGGCGAAGTCGAAAGAAACGACCGAGTGCACGGAGAGCACGAGCGGCGTCGAGAAGGCGGCGAGGAACAAGTACGCCTTCGCGAAGTGACGCCATTCGCGGTCGCTGTTACGCCAGCCCAGCGAGAGGATCGAGTAGACCCGCTTGCGCGTGGGGTTGGTTTCCTTGTCGCGGAGGACCGCGAAGTCAGGAATGAGGCCGATGAAGAGGAACGTGGTCGAGATGGTGAGATACGTCGAGATGGCGAAGACGTCCCACACCAGCGGCGACTTGAAGTTCGGCCACAACAGGCGCCAGTTCGGATACGGAATGAGCCAGAAGAACTTCCACGGACGCCCGATGTGAATGATCGGGAAAAGACCGGCCGTCATAACGGCGAACACGGTCATTGCTTCGGCCGCTCGATAGATCGAGGTACGGAAGCCCGCGCGGAAGAGATACAGAATGGCGGAGATCAGCGTACCGGCGTGACCGATACCGACCCAGAAAACGAACGTGATGATGTAGTTACCCCACATCACCGGCGGTTCGTAGCCTGCCTGGCCGAGGCCCCAATAGATCTGGAAAAGCCAGGCCGAGGCGCCACAGAGCATGGCCACGATGGCCAGCGCGAGACCGATGAACCACTTCTTGGTGAACCCGAGCGTCGCGATGATATCGCGATCGACCTGTTCGTAATCACGGACTGCGGGGAGCTGGACGTCGGCCGAAGCAATGTTCGGCCCACGAATGCCCTCTCGCACCGGATGTGCGACGGATGCCATGCGCGCTATCCTCAGGCCGTCGCCGGGGCGGCCGGCGACGGGAAGGTGACCTTCTTCAGATAGACCACGGCGGTATACGTGTTCAGTTCCTCGAACACGTGATACGCACGGCGGTCATACGCGAGCTTCGATACGGTCCAGTTCTCGTCGGCCGCGTCACCGAAGACGATGGCGCGTGACGGGCAGGCCTGCGCACAGGCCGTCGTGAACTCGTCGGCGTTGACCTCTCGGCCTTCCGCCTTGGCACGGTGTTCGGACTCACGGATACGCTGCACGCAGAACGTGCACTTCTCCATGACGCCCTTACCACGCACGGTGACGTCCGGGTTGAGCGACCAGTGCATCGGCTCGGGCCAGGCGTACTGGCGACGTTCCGGTTCACCGTAGCCGAACCAGTTGAAGTAGCGGACCTTGTACGGGCAGTTGTTGCTGCAGTAGCGCGTACCGACGCAACGGTTGTACACCTGCACGTTGAGGCCGTCGGGCGAGTGATACGTGGCGTACACGGGGCACACCGGCTCGCACGGCGCATTGCCGCAATGCTGGCACATCATGGGCACGAAACGCGTGTCGAAGTCCGGTGAGAACTCGTTCTCCGTGTTGTCGTTCCCTTCGTAGTAGCGCTCGAGGCGAATCCAGGCCATTTCGCGGCCCTTGATGATGTTCGCGCCCGGGTTTTCATCCCAGTTGGTCGGGCTGAGCGCGCGGCCCTGATACGGCGCACCGACGGTGGGGATGTTGTTTTCGCTGTAGCAGGCCGTGACGCAGGCCGAGCAGCCGGTGCAACGCGCGAGGTCGATGGTCATCGCCCAGCGGCGCTTCTCCATCTTCTGCACGTGGTTGGGATCGTACATCCCCTTGTCCTTCGACTCGGGGTTGGCGAACTCACCCTGCGCATCGGCGGCCACGGGCGACTTGAGGCCCGTCTTGAAATCCTGCGACGGAAGTCCCGGGATTTCGTGATGATGGTCTTCGCTCTCCTGCTCGGTACCCAACAGCACGCCGATGGGGAGCGCCTGACCGATGCCACGGCCGTGCTGGCGCGCGGAGCCTTCAGTCGTGACGAGGGGCGAGTGCTCCGTGGAGACGGTGACCTTGCCCTTGATGTTGCCGATGGCGAGACCGCCGGCAGCATCCCAACCCGCGGACACGAGATCGTACGCGTTCACACCGATGTTCTGGGCGAAGCGGCCGTAGGCCGTGTGACCGAGACCGAGCGAGATGCCGACCGTGTCGGGGCGCACGCCCATGTAGATGTACGCGGGCGCGGTGACCTTGCCGGCCGCCGTTTCGACGGTGAGGTGCGTCCCTTCCTTGATGCCAAGCTTCTTGGCGGTGGAGGGGTGCACTTCGACCCACGACTGCCACGCGATCTTGGAGACCGGATCCGGGAGTTCCTGGAGCCACGGCTTGTTCGCGCCAGCGCCATCACCCAGCGTGGGCGACGGGAAGACGTGCACGAAGAAGTCACCAGCGCCAGCGGCCGGTGCCTGCGCCGTGGCCGCCAAAGCACGCGACGACGTGGGCACGAGCGGACCGCTGTTGACCTGCGCCTTGGTGAGCGCCGCCGTGAAGCCCGCGCCGCCGCCGGGGAACTTGCTGATGTACCAGGTGCGGTAATCGGCCACGTTGTAGCGCGACGCGAGCGCCTGGTCCTTCTTGGCGATGGCGATGAGCACATCGGCCGTGGCGCGCGTGTCGAACACCGGGTCGAGCGTGGGCTGCTGCAGACCGAGCTGGCCGTTTTCGCCGGCGGCATCGCCCCAGCTTTCGAGCCAGTGATTATCGGGGAGCACGAGATCGGCGAGCTGCGCCGTTTCGTCGGGCATGGCCGAGAAGGAGACCTTGAAGCCCACCTTGGCGAAGGCGGCAGCGAAGCCGGCCGACTTGGGCATGGTGTGCGCCGGGTTGGCGCCGCGCACGAAGGCGAGCGGCACCGAGCCGGCGTCCATGGCCTTCACCGCCGACGCGAGGTCGGCGTAGGAGGCGAGACCGGCGTAGCCCGCGTGCGACGCGGCCGGCTTGATGGTCGTGCCGACGGCGCCGGCCTTCTGGTTGATCTGGGCAACCATCGTGGCGCACTCGAGCGCATCGGCGCCGGTGACGCCGCAGATGGCCATGAGGCCGTTGCCGGCATCGGCCGCTGCCTTGACGAGCGCTTCGACGGCCGCGACCGAGAGGCCGGACGCATCAGCCGCCGCCTGCGCGGTGCCGGTGCCGAGCATCGCGGCGCAGAGCGCCATTTCGCTGCCGGGCTTGGCCGGGACCCACTGGTCGGCGTTGAGGCCGGTGAGGGAGCGGCGAGCACCGACGTACACGAGACGCGGGGCATTGGCGACGTTGGCGCGCGCATCGGCCCAATCGAGCTGCTGCGGAACGCTGTGTCCCCACCCATCGAGGAAGTCGGCGCCGAAGCTGATGACGAGCTTGGCCGCGCTGAAGTCGAGCTTCGGCCACGCGGTGCCGTACACCTTCTGGTTGGCCGCGATCGTCGCCACCGGCGCCGTGCTGTCGACGCTGAGGTGGTTGGGCATGCCGTTGGCCGACAGCCACTGATCGAGGAAGCCCGGGAAGGTGCCCGACTCGTGCTGGTTGATGAACACGACGTTGCCCGCCTGACCCTTCGACTTCACTTCACCCAGCTTCTGGGCGAGGAGTTCGTAGGCCTTGTCCCACGTGGTGGGCTTGAGGGCGTTGCCCTCGCGCACCATGGGCGAGCGGTAGCGGTCGGGGTTGTAGAGGCCCTGCATGGCCGACAAACCGGTCGCGCAGATCGCGCCACGGTTCATCGCATGGTCAGGGTTACCCTCCAGCTTGATAGGCCGGCCGTCACGCACTTCGGCCAACACACCACAGGCAGCCGCACATTCGCGGCAGGTGGTCGCATAGTACTGCGACACGCCCGGGACGGTGTTGTCGGGAGAAGTGACGTACGGGATCAGCTTGCCCACCTTTTCGGAGGAACAGCCGACCACTGCCGTCGTGGCGCCCGTAGCGCCCAGGATCTTGAGGAAGTCTCGGCGCTTGACGCCGGTCCCCGCTTCTGTGCTCATCGTTGTCGTGGGTCGATGATCAGTAGTGGCAGACGGCGCAATCGTAGCGCGCCTTCTTGGCGGGCATAGCTTCCAGCTCCGGCGTCACCTTCTGTCCTGCAAGGCGAGCACCCTCAGCCGGCTTGTAGCCCTGCACGTGACAGTTGATGCACCAGCCCATGTTGAGCGAGTTCACCTGCTGGACCGGCACATAATTCGTGTCGGGACCCTGCGCACCCTGGTTCTGGATCTGACCATGGCACGTCTGACAGGTGACGCCAGCGTTCACGTGACGCATGTGCGGGAACTGCACATAGTCGGGCACCTTGTGCACGCGGTTCCAGGGGATCGGCTGACCCTTCTGGTAGGCGGCTGCGATCTTCTTGATCTCAGCCGACTGCGGCTTGACCAACGTGTGGCAGCCCATGCAGGTCGCGACCGAGGCATTGCCCGGGTCTGGCGACTTGTTGGCGGCGCTGTGGCAGTACAGGCAGTTCATGCCTGCCTTCTGCACGTGCGGTGCATGGACGAACTTGACGGGTTGCTCGACCAGCTTGCCCTGCGACGACGATGCGCCGCTGTAGGCGGACAACAGCGTGGCCGCCGCGGCGAGCGCGAGGAACCCGGGGATCACCGTCCACTTCTTCTTGACCGTCATCTCGTGTGCCGGTAAGGATTGCCGTAAGGCGTAGGAGGTTGACTGACACGCAACAAGCACAACGTTGAATCCCTGCTCTGCGCAGCGCTCAGGTCATGCTTTCCGACGGACTACACGGTCCGATCTGTTTGGACCATCAGGAACCAAACGGGTCCCGCCGTGTAAGTCGGTGTCACCCAAATTTTTGCAAGCGCGAAGTATGTCTGGGGCCGTATTTGTACGCAAGTGCATGACATAGCTTCACGTAGGCAATTGTCATACAAAAGTTGACAGGCCCGTCCACAAACATCCGCCCTGAGCCATAACGAATAAGAATTCGTTCGGTTCCCAGAACGTAACGGATTGTGAAACCGGGCAATAAAGTTGCCGTGATATCACATTCCTGATGCTGCAAACCGCACCGAATGTGGGGTGAACAGTTCACCCCCGTCCTTAACGCTGGGACACAACGCCGCCGTGCCCGAACGCGCCGGTAGCGAGCTCCGGCGGCAGCAGGTCCACCAGCGCCTGCGCCTGCTGCGTCAGCCGCAGGGGCCACCAGGAGCTCCAGGCCAGCCGATCCCGGCCCACTGTGCGCACCAAATGGGCAAAGTGGTCTTCCGGCGGCCCCCAAACCCAGTGCCAGTCATACCACACCCGCGCCTGCTCCTCCGGCGTGAGCCCCCAATGCACCTCCTCGATGAGCTCTCGGCTGGCGCCGGCGACTACCACTCTCACCGGTGAGGCAAGCCGCGCCACCTGGCGCACATGGGCGGCGGTCAGATCGCCCGCGCTATCCAGGGCATGGCGCTGACGGAGATCCTCAAAACGCACCGTGAAGTGCATCGCGACCCCCGCCTCGCCACACGCGTGGGCGAGCTCGGCCAGCGCCATGTGCCCCGACCCGAGTCCCCAGAGTGTCGGATATAAACGGATGGCCGGCGCCCCTTCGTCGACCGCCGTCCGCAACATTTCTTCCCACTTCGGCCAGTCGGGACGAACCATGGGCGCGGGGTGCAGCACGTCACGATGGGCCTTGAGCGCCGCATACAACGCGCGATTGCTCGGCACCGGATCGCGATGAAACGCGCCGGGCAGATGGCCTACCCACGCGCCCGTGAAGCCCTCACGCTCGAGCACACGGACCAAAATGTCCGGCTCAGGATGCGGTACATCGCGAAAGGGGTACCCGCCGATCCATGACGTCACATCGATGCGCGAGAGCGCGCCGGCGGCGTGCGCACTCATGCGGCCTCCGGAGCCATGTCACTCGGCGACAGCGACAAGGGACGTACGAGCGCAGCGTCAAACGTGCCGGGCGGGAAAATGCGTACCGCATTCCGCCAGCGCATGTCGGAAATCTCATCGGCCGAGGCGCCGGTGTAGGCGAGCGCGCGGAGCTTGGTGAGACCGGTGCACAAGGTAAGATCACACGCCCAGAGCAGCCGCTGCGCGCCAACCCATCGCAGCGCCTCATCGATCATGCCGCGATCGATGCCGCTTCCCGACAGGTCCATGACGATGTTGGGTACGTCTCGCACCGCGGGATTCGTGTGCGCCCAATCGCCACCGCCGCCGATGTGCGCGAGCAAAAAGGTGACACGCGGATGGCGCACGGCGAGCTGCGCCAACTCGACGCCATCCGACGCCTCCTGATTGGGCCATTCGCGTCGGCGGTGCTGCCACACGTGTTGCAATACCGGTACGCCGTACTGCGCGGCCGCGGCGGCAATCTCGTCGAGCAGCGCGAACTCGGTGGTGCGACGCCCGGCTGCGAGCTTGATGCCGACCGCTCCACGTTGCATGCCGCGCTCGATTTCAGACAACGCGTGCTTCGTGAAGTTCGGATTCACGGCCACGAACGCTTTGACGCGCGGCGACTCCTGGTCGGCCAACGCGAACATGAAATCGTTGGCCTGCGTCTGGTCGTCCGGTGACGCAAAGTATGTGGGTGATGTGTGTCCCCACGTGCCAAGGATTGATGCCACGTGGCACCGAATGCCCATGCGCTCACCCATGTCGAGTCGCGAGGCATTGTAGCGTGCCCAGTCGGACCGATTGGTGTATGGCGTGTGAAAGTGCGCGTGCGGGTCGATGAGTGGCTCGGGGCCGCCGAGCGGCATTACCTGAGACATAGCCGATACTCTCCAGTGTGTCGGACGCGGTGCGCGGTCATCAATCGTCGACGCGCCGCGGACCGGGCAGCAGTGACTCCATTACGGCGGGCATGGCACGCGCCACCAACTCCAACGCGTCGTCGTCGTGCGCGACGGCCCCGAACTGATACGCGCCGCGCTTGAGCAACACGCCTTCGCGGGCCGCCGCGGCGACCAGCGCATCGAGCTGTTCGGGGACATCGGTGGTGAGCCGCCACATCATCGGTGGCCCTTCGGCGCGCACGCCAACCCACGGTGCTTCGAGCAACGCCGAGCCGATGATTTCCTGCAGGACACCGCCAGCGGTGGCCATGCGTTCGCACACATCGAGCTGTTCGTGCCAGTGGAGCACGGCGCGCGCGGCCGCGAGACCAGTGGTTTCCGCCGCCGCCGTGGACGAGACCCACGTGTGTCGCATGCCATCCATGACGCCGGCACGTCCGACGACGGCCGCCAACGGATAGCCATTGGCGAGGGCCTTGCCGATGGCCGTGAGGTCCGGCGTCACGCCGGTGAGGGCCTGCACGCCACCCGTGCGTACGCGGAATGCCGTCTTGACTTCGTCGAAGATGAGCAGTGCGCCGCACTGATCGGCGAGGCGGCGCGCGCGTTCCAGCCAGGCCTTCGGCGCAATGTCGTGCACGAGCGGCTCGATGATGATGGCCGCCGGCGGGGTGTCGTCGCGGAGCGCGGCGTCGAGAGCCTCAATGTCGCCATAGGGCACCCACGATACGAGCGCCCTTGTCGACGCCGGTACCCCCGCCGCATCGCTGTTCCAGTCGAGCCACCCGAAGTATCCGCAGGCAACGATGCGCTCGCGCCCCGTGAAGGAACGCGCGAGACGAACGGCCGCGGCGGTCGCTTCTGCGCCCGTGCGCAGAAAGCGTACGCGCTCGGCACACGGGATAACGTTGACGAGCTGCTCAGCCACTTCGACCTCGAGTCGGTGCGGTAGCGATGACACCGAGCCGGAGGCCGCTGCGTCCTGCACCGCCTTCGTGATGGCCGGGTCGGCGTAGCCGATGCCGACGGCCCCCAGTGCCATGCCGCAGTCGACGAACTCACGCCCGTCGGTCGACCAGACACGACAGCCGCTCGCCCGCTCGTAGTGTGAGGGGACCGAGGCGTCGTTGGCACGTGACCCGTAGAGCGCGTCGGGGCGCTTACTCCCTGTAGAACTGCCGCCGGGAATGACGGCGCTGGCGCGTGAACGCCAATCGTCCGCCGGCCACTGTTCGAAGGGAATGCTCCGGGTCATTACCCGTTCTCGTGGTCCGCACCAACGGTGGCGGCCGCTTCGAGGGCCGACTCGCCGCTGCTGGCAATGGCCGCTGCTCCAGCCGCCCGCCCGGCGTCTGTCGCGGTAGCGTCGTCGACGCCTTGTGCGAGCAGTGCCGCCCGCACGCCCAGCCGCACCTCCCGCTCGATCGTGCGCAGGACTTCGATGCTCGCGGTGCGCACCATGAGCATCTCGCGCGAATCGGGATTGGCGCGAAAGACCATGGAGCGGAACGCGCGCATGATCAATTCCTGATTGCGCGTTTTGAAGTAGGCGATGGCACTGAGCGCCGCTTCCATGTCGGCGAAGGTACGCTCCACCTGCGCCTTCTGCGGCGAGCCGGCCGCGTGCCGCGGCGCTGAGAGTTTCTTGGTGTTGTCGCCCGCCAGCAGATGCAGCTCGTACAATCCCAGCAAACAGGCCTGCGCCACATTGAGCGAAAAGTGCTCGGTGGTGGGAATGGTGCAGATGGCATGCGAGCGGTCGAGCGCCTCGTTGGGGAGCCCATGATCTTCGCGGCCGAACATGATGGCGACCTTTCCAGCTTGCGCATGCTCGAGCAGATCGACGGCGGCCGAACGGGGCGTATGCCGCGCCCAGCGTGCCGCCTGACGGCGTCCCGAAAAGCCGACGACGTAGACACAATCGGCGAGTGCCGCGTCGATGGTGTCGAAATGCCGGATTTTTTCCACGATGTCGCGCGTGTCGTGCGCGACCTGCTCGATCCGGTTGGGATCGTAAACGCAGGGGCGGATGAGGCGCAGGTCGGAGGCCCCCATGTTCTTCATCGAACGGACAACGCCGCCGATGTTGATGGAGTCCTGCGATTCGTACAGTACGACGGCGACGTTATTGAGGATCGACTCGGGCATGGCGGATTATAGCGATTCCCCGCCCCACGTGCGTGGGGCCTTACTCGGGGAGGCGGAGTGCGAGTGCGGTACGCGGCGTGTGTCGGTCACCGCGCAAATAGCCGAAACCGCCCCCGCCGCTGAGCACCAGTTGCCCCCGCCGACGTTCCCGCTCGGGAGGGCGCTCGTTGATGATCAGGTCGAATACCAGAGACCCGGTCGGAAGCGCAGCGCGCGGCCACCGCAGCGTCATGCTCCAACCGTTGGCGTGTCCCTCCGAGGAGAGCGCCGGGACAGGGCCGCCGGGCACCAGCGACGTCCCGCGGCCGCGACCACCGGAGATCGGCACGGCCAGCACCGCGGCCCGCCATACCCCAAGGTCGTCTCTTTCGGCGCCGATGTAACACTGCACGCCGTCGGCATTGATGTCGCCGCGCTCGTTGTCGAGCGGGTTGTCCGGCATGCGGTCAGGGTCGTCAGAGCCATCGACCGTGGGGAGATGGCCGGTGAGCACCTGCACATGCACGAGCAGTTCGTTCGCGGTGGCACACAACACAAGCTGCGCCTGCGGGGTGTTGTCCCCATTCCACGCGTCCTCGGTTTGCACGTAGTGCTCGGCCCCAAGCGTGAGTCGCAATGCTTGCGCGTGGAGCGGCTGCGCTGCGTCATATTCGGGAACGCGCAGTGGCAGGCGTGTGCGGACCGGTGTGCTTCTCGCCGCGACTTCGGACGCGCTCTCGACCTGGCTCGGCAGCACGCCCTCCAAGTCGATGCTGCTGCGCGAATGTCGCGCGAGGAGTGCAATGTGCCAACCGTGTGGAGCCGGTTCATGCGACGCCGTCGTGCCGTCGCTGGTGGTGACGCTCGCCACCGGGTTGCCGGCGGCGTTGACGGTCACCTGCGTCGCGGGCTGCGGCGAGCCCACGGCCTGCGTCCAGCTCCACACGCCGACAATCCGTCCGGATGTCCCATGCACATCCACCATGATGCGGTTGCTTCGCTCGCATCCCGGCGCACCGGGGGCGACGGCCCGCCACCACCGTGCGCCGGTACCTGCGGTATAGGTGGCGCACATGGCATAGCGCCCCACGGCGGAGTGCGGAGCACCGGACGCGTAGGAACCGCTTGGCGCGGCGGTAACCGTCACGACTTGCGGTGGGTCGGCCAACTCTTCCGTCTGGTCGAGAAACTCGAAACCGTCTTCGAGGGCACCGGCACTGTGTATCGTAGCGGGGCTCCAGTTCAAGGCGCCTTCAACCGTTCCAGTAGCGACGGGGAGCGTGAGTGTGACCGCTTCGTCGGCGTGCCATTCCAGGAGATCGACGAGATACCCGTCGCACACCACCACCGACCGCGTCGCGCGCACGCCGGGGGCGATCTCGGCCTTCTTGCTGATCCAACCGGCACCACCCCGGTCTTCGAAGGCCAGCAACTCCGCGTTGCCAGTCGATTGAGACGCTCCGTTCACCAGTGGTGCATGATGCGCGATGGTGCTCCGGTACCAGTGCAACGTGCGTTCGACGTAGCTGCCGGTACCCGGATCATCGAGCCAACGCTGGGCACCGGTTTGCAACGTGAGTGACAGCCGATCGGGGTGTCCATGCCCACCGCCCGATACACCGCCTTCGAGGGCGACATACACGCGGGATGAATCTCGACGGATGATCGCGAGGCCTTGCCTCGGCTGGACGAGGCTCTGCGGCTGCCACGACTCACCGGGCACCGGCTGCGCGCTTGCCATGAGCAACGCGCGCCACGAGCAGTCCGCGCGCGAGAGCGCAACGGCCGGCGTGTTGCGTTCGGCATCCGCGGTGGAGCGAGCGCGCCCCGTGTCGCCCTGTGGGGCACGGCCGTCGTAGAGTCGCGACAGCATCGCGGCCAAGCGTCGATCGCCGCTTTCGGCGTAGCCAAGCTCACACCACTCTGCCCATCGCCATTGTCGAATAGACACCGCGTACTGCGAGTCCCGACGCGACGGTAGTGTTTCGTCGGGGAGGAGCGCGGCGAACGGTGTGACGAACCCGGCGGTGTATCTGGCATGCAGCGCGGGCGGGAGTTCGCGCCCGTGCGTGCGCATGAACTGTACGCCGTACCATAAGCCGCGATGCGCAAACTGGTGATAGTTCTCTCCCTCGAACCAGGTGCCGTCGTCGAGGAGTCCCTCACGCATGATACCCAGCAAACCACGGTCGCTCTCGGCACGCTGGAGAGCCTGCGGCGCCTTGTCCAGCACCGACAGTGCCGACAGTACGGCTACTTCATTCCACACCTGCCGGTTGGAACGTCCTTCGTGGTAACTGTCGATGAGCGCGCTGCTTGGCTCGATCAGCCGATCACGGACGACGCCGCCCAGCCCAAGTTCACCAGCCGCTTCGAGCAGCGTGAGCGCGTGACAGATGTTGATGAGCCAGATGGACTCGAGATAGGTGCTGAAGAACGGCCGAGTGGGCCCCAGGACGTTGTCGAGATTCGGCCAGCTGTCGTAGCGCTCAGCGAACTCACGTAGCGTACGCGCCGCAAGATCGCGATGGCTCTCGTCACCACGCAGGAGAAAGAGCGCTGCGGCGTGAACGGCCCGTTCGGCGGAAAAGAGCTGCGCGCCCATGACCCACCAGTCGTGATGTTCACGATTGGTGTAGTCGGTCGCGCAGCGGCCGCAGCGATGTGCGTACGGCGACGACGGATCAAAGTCGAGGGGAATACCGTGGACGGGGCACCTCCCGCCCACACGCGTTAGCTTGGCCTTGCCCGCGGGAATCGGCAGGCCGGTGCCACGCCACGGTGCCAGCTCGCGGGCGAGTCCATCGGCAATCGCACCGAGTGACGTGCCCATCGCGGTGTCGGCGCGACGGGTGTTCGGATCAATTGGCAACAGCACAGTCAGGGGTCCTGTCGGCGCGTCCAGCGCGCCACCGAAACAAGTTCACCACGAAGGTCCATCTCGACGTGTTCGAGCTGCACCGAACGCCCCTGCACGCCGCGCGCATGGTACAACCACGCCACCGGCATGTCGCGCAGCAGCACGGTGTCGACGCGTGCCCAGGCACGCGGGGCCTCGCTCGGCGACGCCGTACGCGCCGCCATGAGTGCACTGTCGAGTGTCGCCGTGTGGAACCCGGTATAGTCGAGCGCCCCGCCGCGCTGCTGCGAGTCGAACAGCGCCGAGAGATGCCCGAGGGCGAGGTCACCCGGAATTCCGGTGAGCACCAGATCAAACTGCTTGTCCGGATTGCGGATGGTAGCGAGGAAGGATGCGAGCTCCATGACCCGGATATTCAGCCCGACGCCAAGCGCCTCGAGGTCGGCCTGCACCAATTGCTCGACCGCCATGTCACCGCTACCGACGGTGAGTAGCGTCAGCTGCAGCGGGCGTCCGTTCCTTTTCCGGAGTGATTCTCCGGGGGAGCGAACCCATCCCGCTTGCGTGAGCAAGGCGTCCGCGTGCCGAGCGTCGTTGCCGGTGTTCGCGGCGTGACTGGTGGGCGACACCGGGAGGCCGGGGGGCACCGCATGCGTAGCAGGCGTCGCGAAGCCGGCGACGGCTGCCGAGACCAATCGATCGCGTTGAATGGCCAGCGAGAGCGCGCGACGAACGCGCACGTCGTCGAACGGTGCGCGCGTGGTGTTGAACGCGAGGACGGTGGAGAAGAGCACCGGCGGAGACATGAGCCGCAGCGTGCGGTCCTTCTCCACGAGACGCGCCATAGTGGGCGACACACCGGCCAAATCGAGCTCGCCGCTGACGAGCCCGGCGAACTTGGTGGCCGATTCATCGACGACGGCGACGACGAGGGTGCGCAAGGCTGGCGGCCCTCCCATGGCCAAGGGGAAGCGCTCATTGCGCACGAAGCGCCATTGGCGGCCGGCGCGACGCGAGGCAAAGCGAAATGGTCCGTTCCCCACCGGATTGGTGGCAAAGGCATGCCCTCGCCATTCGGCGCGTGGCACCGAGTCGAGCAGATGCTTGGGGACGATGGGCAGCTCGGCCAGAATGAATGGCAGCGATGGCAGCGGCGCGCGGAAGTGCAGCCGGATGACAGAACGCGACAGCACCTCCGTGCGCTCGATGACGGCGACATCGCTTCGCCGCGGAGAGCCGAGGACCGAATCGCCCGCGGCGGTCAGTGTGAACGCCACATCGGTTGCCGTGGTGGGCACACCGTCGTGCCAGGTGAGCGTCGAGTCGAGGATGAAGGTGACCGCCCGGTGATCGGCATCCCACCGCCACTGCGAGGCGAAGTACGGGACCGGCTGAAGCGCGCTGTCCAGGCGGACGAGTGTCACGAAGAGCGCGTGTCGCTGCACCTGTCGAGAGAGCGGATGCACTGTGACGAGCGGATTGCCCGACTCGAGATCGGTGCCTGACGCAATGACCGCCGTGCCGGGTTCCCGAGGCGCGGCCCGGCAGCTCCAGAGCCCGAATGCGGCAGCGGCCAGTGTCAGCAGCCTCGCGGGGAGACGCCGGAATGCCGTCGCACGGGTTGACGTGCGGAATTCGGGAGGCATCATCCTGCCGTGCACCGTCTTCCGCTGCGCGTCCTCGATGCGCTTGTCCTGCTCTGGCTCGTCACCACGCTCACCTTTGCGCTGCTCCATCTGGCGCCGGGTGATCCGGCGACGCTGCTGATAGCCCCGACCGCCACTGCCGAGGAGGCAGCGCGAGTGCGGGCGACGCTTGGGCTCGACGCGCCGCTCCTGGTGCAATATGCGCGATGGCTGGGCGGTGTGCTGACCGGTGATCTGGGCACGAGTCTCATTCGCGCGCTCCCGGTACGGACGGTGATCGCCGAGGCGCTCCCGGTCTCGCTGTTTCTGGGCGGCGTTTCGATGCTGATCAGCTTCGTGGCGGGCACGCTGCTGGGGCTCGTGCAGGCACTCCGCGCGGCGCCTCGTGTAGACCGTGCGCTCTCGCTGGTGAGCGTGGCGCTCTTTGCGGCACCGAGCTTCTGGTTGGCGTTGGCGCTGGTGGCGTTGTTCACGAGCGGCGTGGCTCTGCTGGGATTGCCCGAGTATCTGCGACTGCCGGCCTTTGGCATGCAGTCACCCGCCAGCGCTGGCGACGCGGCGTGGAGTGATCGCTGGCGACATGCGGTGCTTCCGCTCCTGGTGTTGAGTGTGCCCGGCGTGGCGGGCGTGGCCCGCTATGCGCGGCAATCGATTCGCGACGCGAGTGGCGCGCCGTTCGTGACGAGTGCGTATGCGCGCGGCCTTTCTCGGAGCCGTGTGGAGTGGCGCTATGTGCTGCGCTTGTCACTCACGCCGCTGGTGGTGCTTTTCGGGCTTACACTGCCGGGGGTCATCGCGGGCTCCGTGTTCGTGGAACAGGTGTTTGCGTGGCCGGGACTGGGGCGGGCCATGATGAGCGCCATCGGCGCGCGTGACTACCCTGTCGTGCTCGGGCTGACACTTGTGTATGCGGCCAGCGTCATCGCGGCCAACCTGTTGGCGGATTGGTGCTTGTGGCTGCTCGATCCCCGGCGGCGCCAGTGACGTCATCGATGGGAAACACGAACCGCCGTGCGAGCCATCGTCTCATCACGAGCGTGCCGTTCGTGCTGTTGGCGGGCATGACGTTGGCCGCACTCGTCGTGCCGTCGTTGGCGAGCGATGGCTCACGCGACATCGGGGACGTGCTGGCGACGCGACTCACGCCACCGTTTACGAGCGACCGGCTTGGCAATTGGCATCTGCTGGGGACCGATGCCTTTGGTCGAGATCTCATGGTGCGCTTGTGGGTGGGCGCGCGCGTCTCGCTCTTCGTCGGTGTGGCGGGGTCGGTGTTGTCCGGCGCGGCCGGTATCGCGTTGGGTGCGGTGGCCGGATGGCGCGGCGGTGTGTGGGACCGTGTGATCACCGCGCTCGGTGATGCATTACTGGCCGTGCCGCGACTCGTGCTGCTGTTGGTCATTGCCGCGCTCTGGGGACCAGGGCTTGGCGTGGTGATCGTGGTGCTCGGCCTGACCGGATGGATGTCCGTGATGCGACTCGTGCGCGCGGAGGTACAGTCGGTGCGTCTCCTCCCCTTCGTTGAGGGGGCATCGGCGCTCGGCGTTCCACCGCGTCGAGTCGTGTGGCGTCATGTGCTGCCGAACGCACTCGGGAGTGCGCTGGTAGCGACCACCCTGGGTGTAGGGAACGCCATCGTGCTCGAGAGTGGTCTGTCGTTCCTGGGCCTTGGCGTGCAGCCGCCGACGGCGAGTTGGGGGAACATGATTTCCGGTGGGCGCGAATGGTTACTAGTGGCGCCGTGGATTGCGCTCGTGCCAGGGATCGCGCTGATCGGCACGGTGGTGTGCGCGACGTTACTGGGGGAACGCCTCGCGGAACGTCATGCCGCGCAGCGCGCACGCCCCGCTACCGAACCGCCGACGGCTCCGCCCGACGCACGCGCAGCGTAACGATGGCGCGCGGCGGCGCCTCGAAGGTGAGTGCATCCTCGTGCGTCACTGGCGGCGCACTGGGAGTTTCGTCGAGCCGGCACGAGGTGAACTCCCACGGCCCGGAGAACGGCATGCGCAGTGCGCCCCACGCGGCGCGCGTCGTGAGGTTCACGAGCCGCACAACGATGGCCTCCTCGTCATGCGCAGACAGCGTAACGGCCGAGAGTTCGAACGCTTCGCCGACGACCTCGGGGCCACCCCATGCGCCGCCCTGCGCCGCGTCGCGCCAGCTCTCGCCGACCAACGGCAACAGCACATCATCACACACGTCCCGCACGCGAGACAGCAGGTCGTCGCTCATGGGGCCGTGCAGGTATAGCGCCGTGCGTGCGCTGAACGCACCCAGGCACTGCGCGCCAGGCGTGGGAACTGGCCATCCCGCATGACCCGGCCGCTCGTTCACGGTGTTCCGCGAGAGTTCGCCGGTACCGCGCAGTAGCGTAAGCGCCAGGCGATGATCGTGAACGTGCGCGTCGGCGAGCCCGTCGGCAATCATGGTGGCCCCGAACATCGCGTTGGTGTGCATCACCCAGCGATGCATGGGCATGCCGTGCGGTACCGTCTCGGCGCTGTGTGCCGGTGCGGTAATGACGTCACGACGCACGGGACCGAACGCGGCATCAGCCCACACGTTTCCGTGCGGGATGTGGCGGTGCTGGACATCGGTGTGCCATACCAGCTGCAGCCGGTGATTGGTGCGATGCGACTGTCCGTGAACGTGGCAGACGATTGCCGGCGACATGGCATCGACAACGAGGTCGGTGCGTACGACGATGGTGCCGTCATCACCGGCGCGCCGCGCGCGCGACGCGGTACGCCACCAGAGCCGGATGACGGCACGCAGCGGACCGCGTGACATGAGTCGTGCGTGCGTACAACGGAGTTGTTCGACGGCTCCGCGCGGAGCGGGCGTATAGGTGTCTCCCTCATCGCGCTGAACTTCGAGCGACAGCAACGACGAAAGCTCGCGGTCGTCCACGCGAAGCTTCAACGACGGCGCACTCTCCCGTGCGGCGTCGCTGGCGTGTTGCCATGTGAGCTGGAGTCGTCCGTTATCGATGACCGTGGATTGCGCTTGCTGCCGCACGGTAACCGCAGCGGCGGGGGCGCTCTGCTGCCTCCACTGTTCGTGACTCCAGAGCTGCACGCCAAGTGCGGGCACCGGAGGGACCCAGAGCAGGCAGCGGTGTTCGGCGACGAGATCGTTGTCGGGATAGTGCTGCGGTGATTCGCGCCGATCGAAACGCGTCTTGGTGGACAGCGGCTGTGCCAGCACGGCGCCGGTCTCGAGCGTCGACGAGGGTGCGCGCAGGGGCGCCGCATGCCCACTTCCCGGACCCACGGCGACATCACCGAGCGTGTCGATCAAGTGCACGGTGGCCACACCGCCGCGTGCGCGCCCGGCGCGGTTGCGCAGCAGGAGTCGACGCCAGTCGAATTGCGGTGCGCCGCGCGGCGACGGGGCACGCGCTGCCACCGAGTTGTAGCCAATGACGTGCTCCAGCGCGGCGGCACGCAGTCCCTTTCCCTGCTCTGCCACGAGCTCCTGCTGGAGGTCCATACTGCGTGCGACACCGTCGGTGCTGCAGCCGCAGAGCGTATCGTGGGGATGCGTGGCGAGGAGATCCTCCCACGCACGGTGCAACAAGGCCGGCAGGTGCGACACGCCGATACGGGCGTCGTCTGTGTCATGCGCGTCCGTCGCGTGCAGACGCGTCAGGGCGATCCACGGCTCGACGTCACGCAGCAAGCCGCGTTCGAGGAGCGCGTTGCGGCGCTTCTGCAGCGCGCGCGTGGCGAGGGTTCCGCCCAACGTCCAGGTGTATCCGTAGGAGTCGCGGAGCTCACCGTGGACAACGGGGACGTCGGCGTGTGTGAGCCACGCGTTTGCGAACGCGCTCGCCCATGCCGACAGCGTACTGTGGGTGATGGTGACGGTCGATCCGGCAGCCACCTGCAACGCCGCAAGCGCCTGAGGCAGCGCACGCTGGCGCGCATGATGATCGGCACCATTGAGCAGCAGTGCGACTCCGGCGGGGGCAGCCTCGGAAAGGAGCGGTGCCAGCTGGTGCCACCGGGCCCGCGCAGCCTGGCCGTCGGTGGGCAGGGCGCTCCCGAATTCGTACCCGTCGGGCGGGAGGTGACAGATGGCCACGGCGCTGCCGTCCGGCGCCTGCCAGCGCAGCACGCGCGCGGGCGGATGCTGCGTGCCCCCCAGACCGCGCCACACGATGGCCACGGGCAAGCCGAAGCCGGCCGCGATGGCAGGCATGGCCGCCGGGTGCCCGAAACTGTCGGGGCAATAGGCGACCGGCGGAGCCGCGGCCCCGAAGTAGCGCAGCACGCGGGCGCCCGCCTCGAGATTCCGCACGATGGCCTCACCCGACGGAATGAGGTTGTCGGCGAGGACAAACCACGGGCCGGCCTCCAGCGCTCCGCTGGCCAACGCTCGACGAAGCGCCCCCTCCCGCTCCGGACGCACGGCCAGGTAATCGCGCAGCGTGATGGCTTGGCCGTCTAGGAGGAACGGCCCCATCGGATGCTCGAGCAGAGTGTCGATGAGGGCGACCAGCCGCTGCCGGAATCGCGGCGCGACGTGGTACCACTCCCGATCCCAGTGGGTATGCGGGACCACGAACACCCTCAGCGGGGCGTTGTTGGCGGTCTCAGGTTCCGGCGGCTCGGCGCGAACAGTCACGCGGCGGAAAGTCGCCCGCGGTTGACCCCAACGGCAAGCCCATTGAGCTTTGGGGAGGTGCTGCGCGCCCCTTCGGCTTTGCGCGGCTTTACGATTTCAGGGCGACCGTTTGGAATTCCTTACTCAGCTGTTCGATCAGCTCCGCGACCTCGAAGGCCTTGTGAAGTGGGCCGGCTATATCGGCCTCACGCTCATCATTTTCGCCGAAACCGGGCTCCTGGTGGGCTTCTTCCTGCCGGGCGACTCGCTGCTGGTCACTGCGGGCCTGCTGGCGGCCGATCCAGCCTTCGGCCTCAATGTGTGGTTGCTGGGCTGCATTCTGACGGTGGCCGCCATTGTGGGCGACACCGTGGGCTACGCTGTGGGCAAGGCTACCGGGCCGCGTATCTTTACCCGGGAAGATTCGCTGCTCTTCAACAAGGCGCATTTGTTGCGTGCGCAAGCGTTCTACGAGAAGCACGGCGGCAAGACGATCATCATTGCCCGCTTCATGCCGATCGTGAGAACTTTTGCGCCTGTGGTGGCGGGTGTCGGGCGCATGGAGTACCGCGCGTTCCTGTCGTACAACGTGATTGGCGGCGTGCTCTGGATCTGGAGTATGCTTTTGACCGGATGGGTGCTCGCCCGCACGGTGCCTGGCGTGGCCAAGCACGTCGAAAAGATCATTCTGCTCGTGGTGTTTCTGTCGGTCCTGCCGGGCATCATTGCCTGGCTGCGCGAACGGCGGAACAAGGCCGCGTCGGCCTGAGTTCCGACTTCCTTCTCACACTTCTGGAGACCATTGTCATGGCCCATACCTTACCCGCTCTGCCGTACGCGCCCGAAGCGCTCGAGCCGCACATCGATGCGCAGACCATGAACATCCATCATGGCAAGCATCATCAGGCGTACGTGACGAATCTCAACGCGGCCATCGAAAAGGCCCCGGAGCTTGCGTCGTGGTCGCTCGACGAACTGTGCAGCAAGATCAACGACGTTCCGGAAGCGGTGCGTACGGCGGTGCGCAACAACGGCGGCGGGCACTGGAATCACTCGCTGTTCTGGCAGCTGATGGCGCCGAACGCCGGCGGTGAACCGACTGGCGCGCTGGCCGATGCCATTACGAAGGCCTTCGGTTCCTTTGCGACGTTCAAGGAGCAGTTCCAGGCGGCCGGCATGGGTCGCTTCGGCTCGGGCTGGGCGTGGCTGGTGTCGACCAACGGCGCGTTGTCGATCGTGAGCACGCCCAACCAGGACAACCCGCTCATGGAAGGCAAGCACGCCATCCTCGGCGTGGATGTGTGGGAGCACGCCTACTATCTCAAGTACCAGAACCGTCGCGCCGATTACCTCGGGGCCTTCTGGAACGTGGTGAACTGGGCGGAAGTGGCGAAGCGGTATCAGGGCTGAGCATCGGCGGTCCCTACTCTGAGCACAAAACCAAAACCCACGACTCGGAACTGATCAGTTCCGGGTCGTGGGTTCGTGTTTTGGGTGGTGCGTTTGTCCGTCCGTCGTGCCGCTACACTCAGGCCGT
Source organism: Gemmatimonadaceae bacterium (assembly GCA_947457545.1). GTDB lineage: Bacteria > Gemmatimonadota > Gemmatimonadetes > Gemmatimonadales > Gemmatimonadaceae > Gemmatimonas. The sequence goes on along the minus strand of CANGXD010000002.1, from coordinate 24,007 downwards.
GGCTTCGCTCGGGCGCCGCGCCGACAGAATCAGTGTAATCGCCGTATACGCCACCACGACCGCGACCAGCCAGCGCAGCGCGGTCAGCGGCAGCGACTTCACGATGAGCGCCGCAATGAGTACTGCCGGAAGCCCGCCAATGATATTGCCGACGACGGCACGCGGATCGACCTTGCCGAGGCGAATGAATCGGTCGCTGGCAAAGGGCATGAGGAACGCGCACGAACCCATCATGATGGGGAAACCCGCCGCGGGGTTCATGCCAAGCATGCTGACGAGCAACAGACACGGGCCGTAGAGTCCGATACCGATGGTCATGAGCACGCCGAGCACGAAGTTACCGAAGAGCGCGATGCCCAGTTTGACTCCGGTGAGGCCGATGGCCTCGCCCCCGCCCGGAATTTTCCCGGCCGCCTGAGCGACGGTGAGTACGGCTGCGGCGGCGAGGCAGAGCCCCATGCCCAACTGAATGCGCTGCGTGGGCCATTTAGCGACGAGACCGGCGCCGACCCACGATCCAACCACGGCGGCGATGATCATGCCGACGAGCGTGACGGAGTCGACTTCGACGACCTGCGTGTAGATGAACGCCTGCGCGAGCGTCGACATGGTGTGCCCGGCGTTGAGCGTGCCGGGAATGAGCGCATCCTTCACCCACTTGGTAGCACGGTAGATCGTCGTGCTGGTCGCGAACGAGCCGATACCAAGCGTATCGAAGAAATCGGTGACCGTGCCGTGGAGGATCAAGCCGACGGTTGGCTTGACGGAGCCAAGCTTGGGGAGGCCGCGGACAAGGGAGACCACGTGATACACGGCCACGAGACCGAGGCCGATGAGCAGCAGAAGCTTGGCGTCGAATTGCATCGGGTGCGGCGGGAGGGCGGGAGGAACTGCGTGTGGACCTACAACGTATCGCCCCGCCCCGCCGTTGTCCCGCCCGGCGCGTTACCGGGTCACGTCAACGCTGCCGGAACCAACGACAGCAGCACCACCAGCGCCCACGCCACCACCGACACCAACCACCCGGAACTGCGCGAGGTCTTGGTCACGACGCTGACGCCGACGGCCGTGATGACGATCGTCCACACGGCAAAGACGTCGATGCTCGCCAACAATCCCAGAACCGCGGGCGACGTCGTCGCGGGATCGACAAAGCGCGCGGGGCCGAGCGACGCCGAGAAGAGCGACGTCACATTGGACGTGTCGAGAACGGCCCCCTGCACTGCGGTAGACAGGAAGCTCAAGACGCGCGGCACACTCGCCAGCGTGGCGATAAACACGCCGCGGCCCAGCGTCAGCGGGACGCGAAGGATTTTGGCCCCGCCCCAATTGGCCAGCCCACCCAACAGTCCGGAGAGGACCGGGGTCAACGCGGCGAACACGAGGAAGATGTACCCGGCCGCAGTGCGCCCTGCCGCCACCGCTTCGGCGGGCATGGGCTTCTGCGTCTGCTTGGCCATCTGGATGACCTGCATGTCGTAATTCGCGTCGACATACGGCTGCAACAAGCCCTTGGTCGCGACGATGATGACCGCGAGGATCGCGGTGAGCACCAGCAGATACATCCCAACGCCGCGCGCACGCGATCGGTCAAAGACCGTCGCCGGCGCCCACAGCACCTCGAGGCAATCTTCCCAGACGCTTCCCTGCTTCTCTGGTGCTGCGGCGGCTTCGCTCATCGTGCGGCTTCCCCTTCGAGATAGGTGTAGCCCTCGAGGCCGGCGACGTAGTCGGCGATGAAGGCATTCATTTCGTCACGGGACAGTCCCTTCGACGAATTCACCTTGCGGCGGAAGGTGGCGAGCAGCTGCGAGGCGCCGAACTGGACATAGTTCAGCACTTCAGTGACCGTGTCGCCCTCGACCATGTCGGTGATGTCGTAGGCCCCGTGCTCGTTCATACGGACGTGCACGGCGTTTGTGTCACCGAAGAGGTTGTGCAGATCGCCCAGAATTTCCTGGTATGCCCCGGTCAGGAAAATGCCGAGAATGTAGTCTTCGCCATCGCGGAATTCGTGCAGCTCGAGGCTGGGGCGACCGTTCTTGTCGCCCACAAAGCGATCGATCTTGCCGTCGGAATCGCAGGTCACGTCCTGCAGCGTGCCGCGACGCACCGGCTCATCCTGCAAGCGGTGAATGGGCATGATCGGGAAGAGCTGATCGATGGCCCAGCTATCGGGAAGCGACTGGAAGAGCGAGAAGTTGCAGAAGTAGCGATCGACGAGCGCCGACTCGAGTTCCGGCAAAATGTCTTCGTACGTGTCGGCATCGGCCTTGGCAATGCGGTACACGGCATTGATGGTCGCCAACCAGAGCACCTCGGCCTTGGCCAGCCCGCGGAGATTGAGCACACCGGAGTTGAAGTATTGGCGCGCGCGTTCCTTGTCGAAGGACGCGTCGTGGAACACTTCCAACACCTTGCGCATCTTGGGCTCGCGCTCGGTGAGTGTGCGCCAATCTTCGTACATCTCGTGCAACAGCGAATGGTCGTCGTCGGTGAGCTGCGGCACGGGCTGCTCGGCCTGCGACTCGACGTCGATGACCTTGATGAGCAGCAGGGCGTGGTGCGCCGTGAGGGCGCGCCCCGACTCACTGATCACATGCGGCATGGGCAACTCGGCTTCGCGGCACGCTTCTCCGATGGTGTAGATCACATCGTTGGCGTACTCCTGCAGCGTGTAGTTGACGCTGGCATTGTTCGTGGAGTTGGTGCCGTCGTAGTCGATGCCGAGGCCACCGCCCACATCGACGTGCGTGATGTCGACGCCCAGCGCGCGCATTTCGAGATAGAAGCGCGCGACTTCCTGCAGCCCGGACTTGATGAAGCGGATGTCCGTGATCTGGCTGCCAAGGTGGAAGTGGATGAGCTTGAGCGTATCGAGCTTTCCCGCCTGCTCCAGCCGGTCGATGAGCTTGATGAGTTCGGCCGAGCTGAGGCCGAACTTGCTCTTTTCGCCGCCACTTTGGGCCCAGCGGCCGGCGCCTTCGCTGGCCAGCTTGACGCGCACGCCGCAGGTGGGCTTCACGCCAAGCTCTTCCGCCACTTCGAGCAGCACTTCGAGCTCACTCACCTGCTCGAGCACGATGAACACCTTGTGCCCCAGCTTCTGGCCCATGAGCGCGAGGCGCATGAACTCGTGGTCCTTGTAGCCGTTGCACACGATGAGATGCTCGGTGCTTTCGGAAAGACCAAGCACCGCCTGCAACTCCGGCTTGGAGCCGCATTCGAGGCCGACGCCGTGCGTCTTTCCGAACTGCACGATCTCTTCGACGACGTGCCGCTGCTGATTCACCTTGATCGGATACACGGTCGTGTAGCCGCCGGTGTATTCGAATTCCTTGATCGCGTTGGCGAAGCGCTCCGAGAGCGTTTCGATGCGCGAGCGCAGGATATCGGAGAAGCGCAGCAGGACGGGCAACTGAATGCCCTGCCCCTCGAGATCGGCCGCGAGGTCGCGCAGATCGAGCTGCAGATGCGGACGTTCGGGATCGGGGCGCACGACGACGTGGCCCCGCTCGTTGACGTCGAAATAACCGGCGCCCCACCCTTCTACGTTGTAGAGGGCGCGGGCGGCATCGATGGACCACGGCTCGGCGGTGGCCGGCTGGGCGACGGGCTGGATACGAGTTGCCATAGGGGCGGAAAGCTAGACGGTTCGCGGCCATGGAGGGAGCCATGACCCCGAACCGTCAGGTTTGTGACTTAACGGCAACCGTCGTGAAACGGTGCCCGCGTGATCAGTTGTCGCCGTCGAGCAGTCCGCCGAGGCCACCCAGCACCGACCCTTCTCCCTTGCGCTGACCGCCGAGCTTGGGGGAGGCGGAGACGATGCGGTCGGCCAGGCGCGAGAAGGGCAGCGTTTGCAGAATGACGCGTCCCGGGCCCGTCATCTGGACGAAGAACAACCCTTCGCCACCGAACAACGCGGTCTTGACGCCGGGAACGCGCTGGATGTCGTAGTCGACCGACGGTTGGAAGGCCACCAGACAGCCGGTGTCGACGCGCAGCTTCTCGCCGGGCGCGAGATCGATGGCGTGCAGCGTTCCCGACGCGTGCAGGAAGGCGAGTCCGTCGCCCTGTAGCTTCTGCAGGATGAAGCCTTCACCGCCGAAGAACCCGGCGCCGATGCGGCGCGTGAATGCGACCGAGATATCGATGCCACGCGCCGCGCAGAGAAAGCTGTCTTTCTGCGCCATGACGGTGCCGCCCCAATCGCGAAGATTGAGCGGCACGATCTTGCCGGGGGACGGCGCCGCGAAGCCCACGTCGGCCCGGCGTGCCCCGCTGTTTCCGAAGAGCGTGACGAAGAACGAGTCGCCGGCGAGCACACGCTTTCCTGCCCCGACCAGCTTGTCGAAGAGCGACCCGCTGGACGCGTTCGGGTCGAGTGTGGTCGCCATGGTGATGCCTTCCCGCATGAACATCATCGCTCCGGCCTCGGCGAACACCGATTCGCCCGGGTCGAGCGTGATGATCACAGCCTGCAGGTCATCACCAATGATCTGATAGTCGATCTCGTCCGCCGCCATCACTTGCCTCCGGAATTTCCCGCGGGCGTTGTCGCACGCGCAGGCTGAGGGGTCATCTTCACCTGATCCCGGCCCTTTTCGAGGAACGGGATGCCACGAACCATCCAAGACGGTGCTTCGGCCCCCAGAAGTTTCACCGCGAAGAAATCCTGCATCTTGCGGTCGATGTCCTTCTGGTTGGCGCGCTTGGTAGGATTATGCTCGTCGCCATTGTAGACCACCATGTACGCTTCCTTCTGCAAGCGCCGCATGGCGACGTAGAACTCGATCCCCTGATACCAGGGTACGGCACCGTCGTTGTCGTTCGCCATGAAGAGCACCGGCGTCGTTACGCGATCGAGACGGAAGAGCGGAGAGTTCTCGATGAAGCGCTCCGGATACTGCCAGAGCGATCCGCCAATACGGCTTTGCGTGTGCTCGTACTGGAACGTGCGGGCCAGGCCGCTCTGCCAACGGATGCCACCATACGCGCTCGTCATGTTCACCACCGTGGCGTTCGGCACGGCCGCCGCGAACATGTTGGTGACGGTGATGAGATAGTTGGTCTGGTAGCCACCCCACGACTGGCCGGTGATTCCCATGCGCTTGGGATCGACAAAGCCCTTGGCAATCAGCGACTGCACACCGGGGATGATCGCCTTCGCCGCACTCGGACCCGGCTGCCCGTCGGTGTACACGATGTCCGGCATGAAGACGAGATAGCCGAGCGAATTGTAGACGAGCGGATTGACGGTGTTCCGACCGCTTGGCCCCTGATAGTTGTGCAGGCCATCCGTGAGCTTTTCGTAGTAATACACGATGAGCGGGTACTGCTTGGATGCGTCGAAGTTCTCCGGCTTGTACAGCAGGCCACGCAACGGGATGCCGTCGCCGTTGAGCCACGACACGAGTTCGACCGTCCCGCGCGGATACTCGCTATCCTGCGGGTTGGCGTTGGAGATCTTGGTCGTGGACGCAATGCTGTTGCCGGTCCACAGATCGGGGAACTCACGGTACGTGCTCTGCGTGAGCAGGTACTGCTCGGCGTCGCGGGCCTTCTGCAGACCGCCAAAGTTGCGGTCGGCCATGATGATGCGCTCAGGCGCTGCGACGGCGCCGAGCTTGTCGCGCCAGAAGCCACTGGCTTTGGTGAGCGTATCGACGGAGCGCAGCAGGAGCGGCGTTCTCGTGTCGATGAACGGTTCGTCGCGGTCGAGATCGACCACGCGGAAGGTGACACCGGCGCGACGCCCTTCGCCGTCGGTCACGTTCGTGGGAGCGGCGACCCCCGACGGATCGATCTCCCACACGTCGAACCGATCGTACACGAGCACCCGCTTGTCAGCGGTGGTCCATCCCCCCAAGCCGTACGGCGGCGGGATGTCCGGCGAATCGAACTCTTCGTCCTGGAACTTGACCGGCAGCTTGTCCGTGAGCACGACCTTCTTGCCGGTGGCCACGGCGTACGCCACCCACTGCCCCTTCTCGAACCACGTGATGAAGTTGCCGCCAGGGGACAGCTGCGCCTGCCCATCGAGCTGCTTGGCGACGAGCGTACGTGCGCCAGTGAGCGGGTCGATGAGATAGACGTCGGACGCGCCCTCTCCCCAGAACTGGGGAATGGCGTACTCGGTGCTATTCACGCCGAGGACGCGCTTGCCATCGTTGCTGATCGTGGCGCGCAGCGAGTCGTTGGCCAGCTGGGTCCACTTGTTGGCCGCGAGCGTGTACAGTGCCGTATACGTGCGGTTGCGATCACGATTCGCGTTGACCTTCTGCTGCGGCATGATCTGCGTGTCTTTCCAGTGCCACAGATCGTAGACGGCCTTATCGACGAGTGAATCGGCGGGAATGGAATCGGCCGGTGCATTCGCCAGCGAGAAGATCAGCCCCGTGCCTTCGCGCGTGAAGCTCACCTGCCCGCGTTCGGCAATGATGAGCCCGTTCGGCGCTTCGGTGGCGGCCACGAGCTTGCGCGCCGCGACCGGCTTGCCCTTGGCGGGGACGAGCGAGGCGTAGTAGACGGAGAAGCGCGGGCGCGGCGTGCTGTCGTTGAGATCCGACGCGAAGGCCACCTGCTTGCCGGCGCGGTCGAACGCCCAGCCGCGATAGGTCGCCTGTCCCGCCACGAGCGTCGTTGTGGCTCCGGTGGACAGGTTGCGCACGAAGGCGCCGTTATTGGTCCCTGCCGCCGTCGTCACGGTGTAGCCGAGCCACGCTTCGTTTTCGTCGAAGGCGTAGTTGGTGATCCCGTCGATGCGCGTTTCGGTCCCGGCGGCGAGATCGCGGAGCACGAGCGTGGTGCCGTTCTCGCGGCGCGGACCGGTAGGCTGGGCTGGTGCCCCTGCGCCGCCGGCGGGGCGCGCGGCGGCGGTGGTATCCTCGAGCAGATAGGCGAGGTACTTGCCGCCATTCCGTGCGAGCCGGAACGAGCGCACGTTGGGCACGAGCCGCACCGTGCCGTCGGCCACGCTCAGGATGCCCATGCTGCTGCGCGGCGGCGGCGATCCGCGACGGGCGCGGGCGCGTTCCACGTCGGCACGCGACGGATAGATGGTGAATACTACGAAGCGCGAATCGGCGCTGAATTGGGCCGGCGCCGCGCTGAACTGCGCCGCGGAGTCAGCCGACGGCTGCAACTGCGGCCGGCCGGTGAAGCCACGACCGACCTTGGCGTATTCGGTGGAACCGGTGGTCGCGCGTACGACGAGGTTGCCCTCGCCCACCACGGGGCTCACGGTGTAGGCCACCCACTTGCCGTCGTTGGAGAGTGAGGCGCCAGAGATGGTGCGCCACTCGTCGTAGGTATCCTGCGTGATGGGCTTTTTGCCTGCCGGCAGCGCGGGCGGGGTCCAGCGCGAGATGGCGGGAGATGGGTTGCCGGGCGCAGGCTGTGCGCCAAGCGCGGGGCCTTGCGTCAGCGGAAAGCCCGCCACGCTCAGGAGCCCGGCGGCGCGCGCGAGCGCGCTAGCGGAGGGGAAACGCATACCTGTCGATCGCATCGGAGTGGGGGCGAGACGGGAACTGGACTGGTCGCCGGGTGCCGACGGCCCCAAGTTGCTCGGGGGGCATCCCGCGACCCATAGACTAACGGCGCGACTGCGGTCGCGTGAGGACTACGATGAGACGGTTACTCGGCTACTTCGCGCGTGGGCTCGTGCTGCTCGCGCCCCTGGCCGTGACGGTGTGGGTGTGTTGGCTGGTGTTCAGGAACGTGGACGGGTGGCTTGGGCTGCCGATTCCCGGGGCGGGGTTCGTGGCGACCATTGCCCTGATCACCCTGTTCGGCTTTCTCGGCTCCAGCCTGCTTACGCGATCCGCGGTGGCGGCGCTGGAAGCGCTCATGGCGCGCCTACCCTTCGTGCGCCTGCTCTACGGCTCCACCAAGGACCTGCTGAACGCCTTTGTCGGGGAAAAGCGACGGTTCGACAAACCTGTCACCGTGGACCTCGTGCCCAATGGGACAGTGCGCCTGATGGGGTTCGTGACCCAAGAGGCGCTGGAGCACGTAGGACTCGACGACCAGGTCGCTGTGTACTGCCCGCACTCGTACAATTTCTCCGGCCAGTTGTACGTCGTGCATCGCTCGCAGGTGCATCCGCTCGACGTGGCCAGCGCCGACGCCATGGCCTTTGTCGTTTCTGGTGGCGTGTCGGGGATCGTCCGCGCGTCTCTGTCCACCGGCGACAACGCCGCCATTTCGCCCGCCTCATGATGCTGCGCCCCACTGCCCTTGCCGCTGCGGCGGCCACCCTCGCGCTCACGTTGCTGGGTGCGACCGCCCATGCACAGGCGCCCACGCGAAAGGCGGATACGCCGATTCTGCTGGTCCCCGACGCCGTGTTCGACGGCACGACCGATCAGCTGCACAAAGGCTGGGCGGTACTCGTGACGGGACAGAAGATCACGGCAGCCGGTCCGCTCTCATCGCTGCAGGTGCCGTCGAATGCCGAGCGCATCACGCTCGCCGGTTCCACGCTCATCCCCGGCCTCAGCGACCTGCACAGCCATGTCCTGCTGCACCCGTACGACGAGACGCCGTGGAACGACCAGGTGCTGCGCGAATCACTGGCGCTGCGCACGGCGCGCGCGGTCAACCATCTCAAGGCGACGCTCGATGCAGGCTTCACCATGCTGCGTGATCTGGGCACCGAGGGCGCCGACTACGCCGACGTGGGACTCAAGGAAGCGGTCGAACAGGGAATCATTCCGGGGCCGCGGTTGTTCGTGACCACGAAGGCGATTGTCGCGACGGGCTCATACGGACCGAAGGGATTTGGCGCGGAAATCGGCGTTCCGCAGGGCGCCGAAGAAGCGGACGGGGTGGAAGGGGTGACGCGCGTCGTGCGCGATCAGATCGGCCATGGCGCGGACTGGATCAAGATTTACGCAGACTACCGTTGGGGACCGCGCGGCGAGGCACGCCCCACGTTCACGATGCCGGAGTGGCAGGCCATCGTATCGACCGCGTCGTCGAGCGGCCGGCCCGTGGTCGCGCACGCCAGCACGGTCGAGGGGATGATGCGGGCCATCGTGGCCGGCGTGGAAGTCATCGAGCACGGCGACGCCGCAACGCCGGCGGTCTTCGAAGCCATGAAGCAGCGCAACGTGGCGTTCTGCCCTACCCTGGCCGCGACCGAGAGTACCACCCGCTACCGTGGCTGGAAGAAGGGAGTCGATCCCGAACCTGCGGGCATCACGCAGAAGAAGCGCATGTTCCGTGATGCCCTGGCTTCGGGGGTCACCCTTTGCAACGGCAGCGACGTGGGGGTGTTCTCGCACGGCACCAACGCACTGGAGCTCGAGCTCATGGTGGAATATGGGATGACGCCGGTGCAGGCCCTCAAGGCGGCCACGAGCGTGAACGCCCGCATCATGCACCGCGAGAACGAGCTGGGCCGGGTGGCCCCAGGACTCTTCGCCGACTTGGTGGCTGTGCAGGGCGATCCCACGCAGAGTATCGCGGCCTTGCGCGCGGTGCGTTTCGTCATGAAGGGCGGGACCGTGCACCGGCGTTGAGCGCCGCGCGGCGCGACGGAAAATCGTTGGCACCAGTTCAGGTCGGAGCACGTTGTTCAGCGTGCTCCGACCTGAATCGTTTCCAGACCATCTTGCCGAGCGTATCACGACGCATTCGGCCGACCGACCGATCGCTCCACGCGGCGAGTTCGTGCTGTACTGGATGCGCACGGCGGTGCGCGCGCACGAGAACCCGGCGCTCGACGTCGCGCTGATAGCGGCCGAGCGATGCGGTGTTCCGGTGTTCGTGTATCACGCGCTCTCGGAGCGGTATCCGTACGCGTCCGACCGTCATCACACGTTCATTCTCGAGGGCGCGCGCGACGTCGAGGCGGAGTGCGCGCAGCGTGGACTCGGGTACGCGTTTCACCTCGAGCGACCGGGACATCGAGCGCCCGCGCTCAAGCAGCTGACGGAACGCGCCGCACTGGTGGTAACCGAAACGATGCCCGTGCCGCCGCTCGACTGGCTGACGGATGGCCTCGCGGACGATGCCCCGTGCCCGGTGTGGAGTGTGGATACGGCATGTGTGGTGCCCATGCCGCTGGTGGAGAAGGCGCACACGCGAGCGTTTGCGTTCCGCGACGATACGGCCGCGTATCGCGCCGAGCGCCTGCGGCGTCCGTGGCCCGAGGTGGCCGCGCAGGGTGTCCCGTTCGTGCCAGCCAGCCTGCCCTTCGAACCTGTCCGCCTCGCGACCGCTGACCTTCCTGCGCTGATTGCCACGTGCGAGATCGATCATGGCGTGGGCCCGGTGCCGCACACGCGTGGGGGATCGGTCGCGGGCTATGCGCGCTGGCACGCGTTTCGTGACGGTGGACGATTGGCGCGATACGCCGCGAAGCGGAACGATGCGACGATCGATGGCGTGAGCCGCATGTCGGCGTATCTGCACTACGGCATGGTGTCGCCACTGCGGCTCGCGCGGGAGAGTGCCATGCGCGAGGGCGACGGCCCCGAGAAGTATCTCGATGAACTTCTGGTGTGGCGGGAGTTGGGCTATGCGTTCTGCTATTGGCATCCGTCGCCAACGACCCTGGACGCTGTGCCGGGATGGGCACGGGAGACACTGGCTGCGCACGAACGTGATCACCGCGACGTCCTGTCGTGGGAGACGCTCGCTCGCGCGGCAACGGACGATCCGTTGTGGGACGCGACCCAGCGCTCGCTGCTCCGCCACGGCGAACTGCACAACAATGTGCGCATGACGTGGGGCAAGGCGCTGCCGCTTTGGTCCGAAAACGCCGCGCAGGCGCTCGATCGCCTGGTCGATCTCAATCACCGCTATGCGCTCGACGGCCGCGACCCGGCATCATACGGCGGCCTGCTCTGGTGTCTGGGGCAGTTCGACCGTCCGTTCACACCACCGGTTCGCATTCTGGGGACTGTCCGTCCGCGCTCCTCGGCGGATCACGCCAAGCGGATGGATTTGTCGCGCTACCGCGCGCAGGTGTCGCGTCCGGCCATGACCGCGGCGCCCTCGGTGCTGGTCATCGGCGCGGGCGTATCAGGACTCGCGTGCGCCCGCACGCTGCACGATCACGGGCTGACGGTGACGGTGCTGGAGAAAGGGCGCGGCGTAGGGGGCCGGTTGAGTCATCGTCGTGACGGCGAGTGGCGCTTCGACCACGGGGCGCAGCGGTTCAGCACGGGCGACCGTCGCACACAGCCTTTCGCGGACTCGTGGGTGCACGACGGTGTACTCGTGGCGCGCGAGGACGGGTACACGGGCGGCGCTGCCATGACGGCGCTCCCCAAGCATCTCGCGCGGGACATCACCGTTCGCACTGGCGTGCAGGCGCAGTCGCTGCAACGCGTGCACGACGGGTGGCGTGTCACCGATCACGAGGGAGAGTCCCACTCGGCGAACGTGGTGGTGCTGGCCATTCCGGCGGCACAGGCGACGGCGCTCCTTGCCACCAGTGAGGTGCACAGCACCCTCACGCCGCAGCTGTCGGCGGTGCGAATGGCCCCGTGCTGGAGCACGATGGTGGTGTTCGATGGACCACCGCCGACGCGCGTGTCACAGGAGATCGTCAACGGCTTGCTGTCGGTGGCCGAGGACGAGCGTTTGGCGCAATGCTGGCGAGAGGCCGACAAGCCCGGACGCCCGACGCACGAAGCGTGGGTGGTGCACTCGGGTGCCGCATGGAGCCGCGCCAATTTGGAGCGCGATGCGGCGACCGTCGCTGATGAGGTCGCGCCCCGGTTGCGCGAACGACTGGCTATTGCCGGCAACGTGGTACATGCCGTGAGTCACCGGTGGCGGTACGCACGCGTCGAGCAGGGGCTCGACGTGGCCTGTGTGTGGGATGCGTCCGTACGCATTGGCGCCGCCGGCGATTTTGCCACCGGCGGCGCGAGCGCGACAAGCGATGTGGAACACGCGTGGCTCAGCGGCGTGGCGATAGCCGGGCGTATCCTGAGCCTGTGAATCGCTTCGAAGGAGTCGCCGTTATTCGCCGCCCGACGGCGCTTTGAAGACTGTGGCGTCGGGGGTACCAAAGCTGACGGCCTGAATGTTCAGGACGACGTCGCCCTGCGCAGTCCCCTGAATCACTTTCGTGGCGACACGCTTGCCTTCGAATTCCTTGTAGTCGCGGTACGTCACACGTACTTCGCCCGCCGGCGTCTTGTTGATGGCCCCGATGCGCAACCCGCTCGCAACGTCGAAGAACTCCACAGACTCCTGTCCACTCTTCATCGTGATCGCAAGTTTGTAAGCGTCGATGCCATCGAACGCTTCTTTGCCGACCACTTCGGCCTTGGCGTAGCGCGTGGGATCGAGGAAGGCGGCACCATCAGGCACGGACTCCGCCATCTGCTTCGCCTGCTCCGCAGGCATCGGCTGGACGCCCTGCCCCTGGCTCATCCACCCCTGCTGACCATCAAAGCCCTGATCGATCTTCACGACTCCGATGTCGATGATCATGCGCATCTTGTTCGGCAGGGCATTGTATCGCTCGTAGCTACCGGACATCCCGGCGAAGGTGATGTCGGCAGTCCCCTTTTCGGTACGACCCGTAACCGGCTTCCACGCTGCACGCCCGCCAACCGCCGTGGCGAACTTGTCGTATACCTGCTGCACCGATGGCAACTGTGCCTCGGCGCGCGTGGCCCCTGCGAGCATCACACCGACAACAGCGACCTGAGCGAACAGACGCATCTGTACTCCTGAGAAGGGATGGGTTGAGTTCCTGAGTTCTACTACGACGCAAGGCGGCGTCGTGTTTCGACGCCGCCTTGCCTGTTACATCATGCCCGTGCGCTGGCTCACCGGCGGTGTGTCAGCGCGGAATGACACCGGTAAACGGCGCATCGGCTCCAGCGCGCAACGCGTCGATGCGTTCCATGGTGAACTCGACAAGCTCCTTCATGGTCGCCGCATCGAACACGAGCTTCGCACCTGCTGCCGCATACAGTTCGGGAAGCGTGCGCGTGCCGCCGAGCGCCAGGAACTGCTTGTACATGGTGACCGCATTACCGGCGTCCTGCACCGCATTGCGGAACACCTGCAACGCGCCGAGTTGGGCGATGCCGTATTCGATGTAGTAGAACGGCAACTCGAAGATGTGGAGCTGGCGATACCAGCGCGCCGTCCGCTCATGTTCGAGCCCGTCCCAATTCACCCCTTGTTCGAATTCGGCACGGATCTGCAACCACTTTGCGTCGCGCGCGTCACGGTCGGCGCCGGCCGGGTCGGTGTAGATCCACGCCTGAAACGCATCGACGCTGGCAATGTGCACGAGCGCGCCGAGCACGTCTTCAAGATGTTCGAGCCATGCGATACGCGCTTCGTCACGGGTGTAATAGCCGTCCGGCTGGACCAGATACGGCATCGCCAGCAGCTCCATGCTCATGGAGGCCAGCTCGGCGGCTTCGTGCCCGGTTTTGCGCATCCACGTGTACGGCAGCGCGTGCGTCGCGAAATCGTGGAAGCAGTGCCCCGCCTCGTGCACGAGCGTGTTGACGTCGTCGGGAACGCCGACGGCGTTCATGAAAATGAACGGGCGCCCGCGAAAGGAGAGATCGGTGCAGTAGCCACCGGGGGCCTTGCCGGGACGACTCTCGAGGTCGAGCAACGACTCCTTCGCCATCAGGGCGAACTGCTCACCGAGCTCGGCGTCAACGCGCGAAAAGATCTTTCGGGCGCGATCGACGAAGACATCGACCGTTGCGAACGGCTTGAGCGGTTCCTTGATGTCGAGATCGACACTGACGTCCCACGGACGGAGCTCATCGACGCCGAGCGAACGGCGGCGATACTCCATGAGCTTCGCCACGGCGGGCGTAACGGTTTCCCGCACGGCGTCGTGAAAGCGCGCGGTATCCTGCGGCGAGTAATCGAAGCGATGCTTGGCCGCAAAGCAGTACTGCTGGTAGTCGGCAAAGCCTGCTTCTTTCGCCACGGCAATGCGTAGCGCGTACATGCGATCGAAGCATTCGGCGAGCTCATCGCGGCGATCGAGATACGCCTGCGCGCCGAGGCGGAAGGCGCGCTCGCGAGCCGCACGATCGGTGTCCTTGAGATACGGCTGCAGCTGCGGAATGGTCTTGGCCTGCCCGTCCCAATCCACACTCAAGCCGCCGACCAGCTTCTGATAGCCCGCGGACAGCTCTTCAATGCGCGAGAAGCGTTCGACGTTGGCTTCCCGAAAGATCTCGATGTCCGTGCGGAAACGGCGCAGCGTCGTCTCGAGATCGGCACGGGTCCACCCCAAGTCGAGCAAGCGGCGTGCGAGTCGCACCTGCTGCTCTTCGAGCTTGGGAAAGATGTCCATGGAAAAGCGCAGATATGCCTGCTCACGCGCCGCATCGGCGGTGTCGCCTGTGTAGGCGATCATGGCGAGCGTACCGGCCTCACCGACGAGCGTATCGAGACGCGACCAGGTGGCGAGCCACGGCTCGACACTCGCGGATGTCGGCTCCAGCGGCGCCGTCGCCAAGGTGTCGTAGTAGGGCAGGACATCAGCCCACGCCGCATCGCGGAACGCCTCGGGCGAGGCAGGAAGTTCGGTCGTCAACAGGAGCGTGTCAGTCATTCACCGTAGGGGATCCAGATGTTCTTGACCTGCACCGCCTTGCGAAGGAATTCCCGCCCTTCGCCGACGCGTGGGTCCAACCATTCGCGACCGGTCCATTCCGTCCACGTGCGCTTGAGATTCGCCGCGGACGCCTTTTCCACCGTTACTGCACCGGCCTGCGTTCCAAAATACCACACTGCATCGACATCATCATGCTGTGACAACGTACTGACGAGCGACTCCCGGGGTCCCGTCACGATATTGATGACGCCGGCAGGAAGGTCGGACGTTTCGAGTACGCTGTAAAGGTCGGTTCCAGATAGGGGAAAGCGAACGGAGGGGATGGCGACGACCCGGTTCCCGGTCGCGATGAGGGGCGCGATGAGCGAAACCAGACCCAGCAGCGGATATGGGTCGGGACAGGCGACGCCAACCACGCCGATAGGCTCGTGCATGGCGAGTGCCACGCCGCGTAACGGCACATCGTGGACCGCGCCGTCGTGCTTGTCGGCCCACGCCGCGTAGGTGAACAGGCGCGAGATCGTCGCGTCCACCTCGGAGTGGCCCGCCCCGATCTCATCGCCCGTCATGCTCACGATACGCGCGGCAAACTCCTCGCTTCGCGCCGAGAGATTTTCCGCCAGGTAGTAGAGAATCTGCGCGCGCTGATGCCCGCTCATTTTTGCCCAGCCGCTTGCGGCGTGCGCGGCTTCGACCGCATTGCGGATATCCTTGCGGCTCCCCTCGCCCACCTCGCCGACGACGCGACCGTCGAGGGCGCGCACAGTCATGCTGTATCCCGAGTCGGGACGCGCCTGCTTGCCGCCGATGAACATCTTGGCGGTGCGATCGATCGCGGGCATGTCGGGCGCGTCCTCACGCGCGTCGGGTGCCCCCGGCAGCGTCGCATCGATGACCGGAAGCGGTGCCGCTTCGTGCGCGCGCGCGGGCTTGAGATACTCCCACATCCCTTCACGACCACCTTCGCGTCCGAAGCCCGACTCGCGATAGCCGCCGAAGCCAACCGAGGCGTCGAAGAGATTGGTGCTGTTCACCCACACGACACCGCAACGCAGCTTGGGGGCGATGTCGAGGGCGAGGTTGATGTTCTCGCTCCAGACGCTCGCCGCCAGGCCGAATGGGGTGTTGTTGGCGAGCGCGACCGCTTCTTCCGGCGTGCGGAAAGTCATGCTGACCAGGACGGGGCCGAAAATTTCGACCTGTGCGATGGTCGCGCTGGGCGCAACGTTCGTGAAGAGCGTGGGCGGATGAAACCACCCGTCCGTCGGTTGCGCCCACGTAGGCTGCCAGCAGCTGGCGCCTTCGTCGATGCCCTGCTGGCAGAGCTGGCGAATGCGGTCGAGCTGTACCGGAGCCACGATGGCGCCCATGTCCACCGACTTGTCGAGTGGCGAGCCGACGCGCAACCGCTCCATGCGCTCGCGCAGCTTGGCATAGAGCGCGTCAGCGACGCCTTCCTGAACCAGCAGCCGAGAGCCGGCACAGCACACTTGCCCCTGGTTGAACCAGATGGCATCGACGACGCCTTCGACAACGCTATCGAGGTCGGCATCTTCGAACACGATGAACGGACTCTTGCCACCCAGTTCGAGTGAGAGCCCCTTGCCCGTACCAGCCGTTGCCACGCGAATAGCGCGCCCCACCTCGGTGCTGCCGGTGAACGCGATCTTGTCGACGTCCTCGTGCTGTACCAGCGCCGCGCCGGTACTCCCGTCGCCCGTGACGAGATTGAACACGCCCTTGGGCAAACCGATATCGTGCAGCAGTTCCGCAAAGCGGATGGCCGTCAGCGGCGTGTACTCGGCCGGCTTGAGTACGACCGTGTTTCCCGCAGCCAAGGCTGGCGCGACCTTCCACGCCAGCATGAGCAGCGGGAAGTTCCACGGAATGACCTGCCCTACCACGCCGTACGCATGGTACCCGGGGAACTCGCTGCTCAGCAGCTGGGCCCACCCGGCGTGATGGTAGAAGTGGCGCGCCACGAGCGGAATGTCGATGTCCCGCGTTTCGCGAATGGGCTTGCCGTTGTCGAGCGTCTCGAGCACAGAGAAGGCACGTGCGTGCTTCTGCACGCCGCGCGCAATGGCGTACAGCCAGCGAGCCCGCGCGTGATCGTCGAGCGCCTGCCAGGCTGGGAGCGCAGCGCGCGCAGCGGCAACCGCCGCATCGACATCCGCGGCAGTTCCCTGGGCCATGGCAGCCAACGGCTTTCCGGTGGCCGGTTCGAGCACTTCAACATGTTCGCTGCCGGTGACCCAGGCGCCGTTGATGTAGTGCCCAAAACGGCCATGATGTCGCGCAATCCATTCACGAACCGGCGCGTCGCCTTCAGGCGCAGGACCGTAGCTCATGGCATCGTACAGGTCGCGCACCGTGGGCTTGGCGGGAGGCGTAGTCGTAGACATGCGAGCGTCTCCTCAGACCATGGGTTGACGGTGGGCCGCGGCATAGCGACCCGTTACGAAATGTTCGAGCTGTCGTTCGACGTCGGTGAGCAGACCGCTCGCTCCGAAGCGGAACAGATGCGGACGCAGCCAGCGATCGCCCAGCTCTTCCTTCATGAGGATGAGCCAGTCCACCGCCTGCTTGGCCGTACGGATACTACCCGCGGGCTTGAAGCCGACCTCGTGACCGGTTCGCTCGCCATAGTCGCGAATCATGCGGGTCATGACGAGCCCCACCGGCAGGGTCGCGTTCGACGATTCCTTGCCCGTGCTCGTCTTGATGAAATCGGAGCCGGCCATCATGGCCACCATGCTGGCGCGCGCCACGTTCGTGAGCGTGGCGAGTTCGCCGACGCCGAGAATGGTCTTCATGTGCGCGTGCCCACAGGCGTCCCGGAAGGCGCGTACTTCGTCGTAGAGGGCGCTCCAGTTTCCGGTGAGCACGTGGCCGCGCGTGATGACGATATCGATTTCCGTGGCGCCGGCGGCGACGCTGGCGTGGATTTCGGCGAGGCGTTGTTCAAAGGGCGAGAGGCCGGCCGGAAACCCGGTGCTGACGGCGGCGACCGGTATGCCGGTGCCGTGCAGGGCCTCCACGGCGGTGGCGACGAACTGGTGGTACACGCACACCGCGCCCGTCGTCAGGTGGAGGTCGGCAATGCCGAGGGCCGACACCAGTTCCGGCTTGAGCGGATGCGCCGCCTTGGCGCAGAGGCGCTTCACGTTGCCGGCAGTGTCGTCACCGGCGAGCGTCGTGAGGTCCATGCAGCTGATGGCCCGCAACAGCCAGGCGGCCTGCCACTCCTTCTTGACCGTACGACGTCCCGGCAGCGTCCCCACCCGGCGCTCCACCGCGCTGCGGTTCACGCGAATCCCGCGGACCACACTCAGGTCGAGGGCAGTCCCGGGATTGCGGGCGGGGTGGGCCTCGGGGGCGAGCCCCGACGGCCAGCGAACGGTGTCTGGCGCAGCCGAGTCCGCCGAACGGGACGGCCGGGGCGCATGCAGTGGAGTGACAGTCATAGCCCCCTCAATCTAGGCGAGCGACGACACTGGCGCTCAACTCGGCCCACTACCCTGCCGATACCCTTCAGCGGAGAGGAGTACCCTGACCGACTTGCCCATGCGTTCCGCCAGACCAACACATCTGCTCGCTGTCCTGTTCACGGCCATCCCGACGCTGCTGGCGTTCCCGGGATGCACGAAGACTGTCGAGGCGCCCGCAGCGTCGCGATTGTCGATCGTGCAGGGGCATCTGCAGCAGGCCCCCGCCGGGACGTTGCTGCCGACGCCCATCGTGCTCCGCGTCTACGCGGCCGACGGAGCGCCGATCGCCAACATCCCGGTGAGCTTCAATGTGCTGGCCGGGGGTGGCTCGGTGGACCCCGCCACCGCGAAGAGTGATGCGAACGGCGAGGTGAAGGCGCGGTGGACGCTTGGCGCAGGCCAGCAGGTGCAGACCGTCGTGGGGAGTGCCCCGGGAGTCGAGCCGATCACTCTGGGCGCCCTCGGCATTCTCCCGTCGGACATCACCCTCGCGCAGGGGAACAACCAGACCGCCAGGGCGAACGCCGCGTTGCCGGTACAGCTGGTGCTCCGGGTGACGGGGGCGAACAACATGCCCATTCCCGGGCAGACGGTCGCGCTCATCGTCACGTCTGGCGGCGGGAGCCTCTCGCCCCAGTCCGCGGTCACCAATGCGCTGGGTGAAGTGGCGGTCCGCTGGACCCTCGGCCCGCAGACGGGGCTGCAGACCGCCACGGCCTCGTCGGGCACCGTTGGCCCTGTCACGATTACTGCGGTCGCGAACTGACCACGCTGGTCGCGGACAAAATTCCGCGAACCGATCCGATGAGATAGGGGTTGCAGATGGGAGCGCTGACGTTGGCGCTCCCTTTGCGCGTTACCGTATCCCGTTTGCGCCGTACCCGTCTTTCTGCTAGACCCATGTCCGATATCCAGTCCGCTTCCCCCGCTCCTCTTCACGGCAAGACGGTGGTCGTCACCGGCGCCAGCGACGGCATTGGCCGCGCGGCGGTGCGCCAGTACGCCGCCGCCGGAGCGACGGTCGTGATGGTCGGGCGCAACGAAGCCAAGACCCGTGCAGCGGCGCAGGCGATCATGGGTGACAGCGGGCGTCGGGACATTACGTGGGAAATCGCGGATCTCTCGCGCCAGGAGGAAGTACGCGATCTGGCTACGCGGCTCCTGGCGTCACATCCCGTGATTGACGTGCTGGCCAACAACGCCGGGGCGATGTTTCTCGAGCGGCAGGTGACGAGCGATGGGTTCGAGCAGACCTTTGCGCTCAACCATCTCAGTTACTTCACGCTGACGCTGCACCTGCTCCCCGCACTCGCGGCGGCGGCCACGCTCCGGGGGCCGGCGCGTATCGTCAATGTCTCCAGCCGTGCGCACGAGAATGCGCGCCCCGATCTGGATGACCTGCAACTGACGGGCGGCTTTGGTGGCTGGCGGGCGTATGCCAACTCGAAGCTCTTCAACATCTGGTTTACGAACGCCTTGGCGCGACGGCTCGATCCGGCGCGGATCGTGGTACAGGCGATGCACCCCGGTGTGGTGAGCACACGCTTTGCCACCAACAACGGCCGCGTGGGCCGCCTGCTTCGCGGGCTGATGGATGTGGTGTCGGTGACCCCCGACCAAGGGGCGGACACGCTGGTGTGGCTGTCACACGCCCCCGAGAGCGCCGCGCACCCTGGCGCGTATTGGGTGAAACGTGCGCGAAAGACGCCATCGCGACTGGCACGCAATGGCGAGATGGCGGAAGCGTTGTGGACGCAGTCGGCCGAGTTGGCGCACGTGCCTGCCGATGCGCTCGTCGCGACGGCGTTGGGCCGCGCATGACGAAGACCGGTGTCCCCTGGAAGGAATTGCCGCGCCTGTGGGTGATTCTGTGGCGGCTGGTGCCCATCGTGGTGTCGCTCTTTCGCGACAAACGCCGTTGGCTGTGGTGGGGGACACCCATGCCGCGCTCCTATGCGTTTCACGAACGACGGGCGCGCCAGGTGGTGCACCAGGTCGCGACGCTGGGCCCCACCTTCGTGAAGCTGGCGCAGATCTTTGCCAGTCGTGCCGACCTCATTCCCGAGCCGTATCTGCAGGCTCTGGGGACGCTCACCGATCGCGTACCACCGGTGGCGTGGAGCGATGTCGAACGCACGCTGGTGGCCTCGTGGGGCGCGCATCCCGACACGATCGTGCAGTCGCTCAACCGCGAACCCATTGCCGCAGGATCATTGGGTCAGGTGCATCGCGCGCGCTACGAAGGACGCGACGTCGTGGTGAAGGTGCTGCGGCCGGGAGTGGAGGCGGTGGTCGACCGTGACATCCGGCTGTCGCGCGCGATCGTGAATGCCGTGTACGCGCGCTGGTCGCACGTGCATGTGCTGGGCTTCCGCGTCGTGCTCGACGAGTTCGACCGGCATGTGCGCGAAGAAATGGATTTCGAACGCGAGGCGATGCAGTGCATGCGTATGC
This sequence comes from Gemmatimonadaceae bacterium, assembly GCA_947457545.1. Lineage (GTDB taxonomy): Bacteria > Gemmatimonadota > Gemmatimonadetes > Gemmatimonadales > Gemmatimonadaceae > Gemmatimonas. The sequence goes on along the minus strand of CANGXD010000002.1, from coordinate 3,490 downwards.
GCGAGCGTTTTGCTGACGAGCCACGGCTCAAGATTCCGCAGGTCGAGACGGCCCTGACCCGACGTGAGGTGCTGGTCCTCGAGTTCGTGGAGGGCACGCGTATTGATCAGCTCGACGCGCAGATTGCGCAGGGGCTGGTGAAGCCGCAGGTGCTCGCGGAAACGCTGATCGAGACGTACGCGCGCATGATGCTACGCGATGGCGTGTTTCATGCCGATCCGCACCCGGGCAATCTGCTGGTGGATCGTCGCGGACGATTGGTGCTGCTCGACTTCGGCATGGTGATCGACGTGCCGGTGTCGACGCGCAAGGCGCTGTTCGACACGATCATTGCGGCCATCCGCAGAGATGCCGCGGGTACCGCGCAGGGTTTCTTCGCCCTCGGCATGGTTGCGCCTGGCACGCCGCCGGAAACAATGACGGCGTTGGTCGATGCGCTCCTCGATATTGCGTACACCGACGCGACGACCGTCGACAGGGCGCGAGTGGTGGCCGAGCGCGTCATGCGTGAGCTGTTCAACTGGCCCATCATTCTGCCTGGCGAGCTGGTGTACTTCGCGCGAACCGCCGCGCTCATTGAAGGGGTTGGTGCGCGTTACGACCGCAACTTCAACAGCATCAAGGTGGCCTCACCGGTGGTGCTGCGCATGCGCAACGAACTACTGGCGGCGTTACTGGGCGACAATGGTACACGTGAACCGCTGGTGACCTTTGCGGCCACGCTGGGTGCGCTGGCCGGTACGGCGTTCACGGTGGTGCGGCGGTTTCTCCCGTCACGCGCCGTGGCCCGCGCCGACTAGAAGATCCACTCGCGGAACAGGTCGAAACCGAACTGCACGCGCGGCAACCCATTCGTCGTGCTGGTGCACGGGGCCGAACCTTGATCGACGCCCACCTGCCCCCACCAGTTGCGGGCAATGCGATACTCCGCGGCCACGCCCCCCCAGAGTGGGCTATTGCGCGACGTGGCCTGTGAGGCACCGCGGCAGATACCGGTGTTGAGGCGCAAGAAGGTGCGTTCGCCGATCTGCTTGCCGGCGCTGATACTGAGATTCAGGTTGTCGATGAGCGACGTACCCGTCGCCGCCTCGTCGGCCTGACCGCGACCGGTGCTGACCTGAATGGTGTTCACCGGTAACCAGCGCTGCAGCGCGCCTTCTACCAGGCCACCAACGGACGGCAACAGCACGCCCGTGACGGCGCGAACGGTGCTCTGGCTTTGCCCATCGAGCGCAAAGGTGGGCGCGCCGAAGATGAGCAGCGAAATGATTTCGCTTTCCGGCGCGCTCGCGTACAGCGGATCGCTGCTGGAAAGCGTGAGCACGGGCTGGTCGTAGTTGCCGCCAATGTGCACACGCACTGGCACTTCAGAGCCGCCGGCCACGCGCACGACGTTGGTGGCGGTGATGTCGAGGGTTGGCGCGATTGCGTTGTTCCCGAAGAAGCGCACTCGCCCCGAGTCGACACTGAAGCTGCGATTGACGACGCCAAGTTCGAGGCGATACTGCCCGCGATTCGCGAGGATTTCGCCATCGAGTGCCAGCAGGTCGCCGGCTGCGGTCACGTCGAGCCCACCCGACAGTTTGACGCGCGCTTCCGGCGTTTGCACCCAGACATCGTTGCCGAGTTCGAGCCGCGCATTGGAAACCGTGAGAGACGCGCCGAGCTTGGACAGCGACTGCGCCGCGGTTTCCGCGACGGGCACTTCATCCGCGCCCAGCAAGGCGCGTGCGGCATTGCTGGTGAGATCGAGCGCGGTACGTGCACCAAGCGGATCGATGACGAGATTGGCGCGCGGCACGAACACCGTACCGCTGACCACCGGGCGCGATACGGGGCCCGCGACGCGCACGTTCCCGCTGAGATCGAGATCGGTGCCATCGCGCTGACGCGAGACGATGAAGTCACGTGCCGACACACGAAGATCGACCGATGCCGGAGTCTCACCCGATGCGAAGCGCAGAACGCCCTGTGCACCGACGCTGTCGCCGACCCCGCCACTGCGCACATAGAACGATTGCAACACCAGGGAATCCGCATCGGCGCGCAGCACCGCTCGCCCATCGGTGGGTTGCACGCCGTACTCCTCGAGGCGCGCGCCGGCATCGACGAGCTGCACGGTCCCCTGCGCCGTCGGACGGTCGAAAGTACCACCAATCGTGAGGCGACCGTCGATGAGGCCGTGCAGGCGCGTGATGCCATCGAGGGTGAATGGGAGCGCCGCCAGCCGCAGCGAGTCGACCAGCACCTCGCCCACGACCCCGTCGGCCAGCAGTCGCTTTGGCACCGTCGCGATCGTGAGGTCCACCGGGACCTGTCCCTCAGCGCGTAGCGTACCTCCCAGCGTATCGCGAATGACCGCCTGTGCCGTCAGGCGCCGATTGGCGTACTGACCGGTGCTCGTAATGGGCGGAGCGCGGAAACCCTCGATGCCCACGGATTCGGCGACGAGATCCCACCCGATTTGGGGAGCGGCGCGAGTACCGGCGAGGTCGGCCTTGCCGCTGATGGTCCCCGCAACGGGCCGCGTGCCGGCGAGCAGCGCGCTCACCTCACCAAAGGGAAAGCGCTCCACGCGCAGTTCGCCGTTGACCACACCGGCTCGTGGGACGCTGGCACGCAGCGCCAACACGCCCCCGGCAGAAGAGCGCAATTCTGACGAGCGCACGGAGAACCCAGCGCTGTCGTTCACCACGGCAATGGGGGCCGCACTGCGCCACACCACGCTGTCGTAGCTGAGTCGCAGCGAATCGAGCAACACCGACGTGTTGCTCCCCTTGGCCGTGTATCCGCCACGCGCCACGAGGTGGGCGTCGGTATCGCTGCTCACATCGAGGACGAGCTTCCCGCTGTCGGGGCTCGCCTCCGCGACGGCAAACGTCGCCGACTGAATACGCACGGCGCCGACGCCGGTTACTGCGTCTGCGTTGGCCGTTCCAGCGAACGCGGGACGACGGAAAACATCGGTAGCCCGCGCAGAGCCGAAGACGCGGCCTACTCTGATAGCGCCGATTTGCAGGTCGCGGGCGCCCAAGGCGGCGGTCGCGTCGGCCTTGAGCAGGCTGCCGTAGAGGTAGCCGGACAACGAGGCATCGCCGCGCAAGGTATCGGCCGCCACTTGGCGCAGCGACGACGCCGTCGCCGAATCGACCGACTGCATCATGTCGGCGACGCGTTGCAGCTGACGCGCGACCGCCTCGAGCGAATCGGCACGGACCGACAGCTGCAGCGTATCGACGCTCATCGAGTCGCGCGCAAGCGCCCCACGGGCTTCCAGCAATACGCCCCCCAAACGTCCGAGCGCGGAATCGACGACGAGTCGATCACGTCCGAGCATCGCACTCGCCACCAGATCAAAGGCGGGACGTTCGGCCGCTTCGCGCTGTGAGAGGGCGACTTCGCCGCCGCCCTCGATGGCCCACACCGCGCTGGTATCGCGCGTGGCCGCGGCGGTGCTGTCCAGCGGCCCGCGCGCGGTGAGCCGCACGGT
>CANGXD010000001.1 GCA_947457545.1 Gemmatimonadaceae bacterium | reverse complement strand
CACCAACAGGGCCGCGGCACCTTCGCCAATGGGAACGTCGAACGCGTCTTCGGTGCGATCGGCGCCTGCCGTACCGAATCGCCATCCTACCGTCACGTTACTGCGAATGCCGCGCGTCGGTGTCAGCAGTCGCTTGAGTTGATCACCGTTGAAGCTGTCGAAGAGCAAGTACGTCGCTGTCAGGTCGATATCGCCAATGCCGGCACGACGCGTGTTACCCAGTTCAGCATAGCCAACGTTGAACGTGTCGCTCGCCACGGAGGTAATGCCGGCCGGTCCGTACACTGTCGTCGCGGCGGCTGGCAGCGCGGTTTCGGCAATGTTGCTGATCCCGTAGGCACCGAAGTCCGTCCGTAAGGTCGTGATCGTCGCCACTACCGCCGTGTGTGTCGGCGATCCCGAGATCGGAACCACGGGTGATCCGGCGGCGGTCGCGTTGCCGTACACACTCACCAGCGCGTTGCGGATGCTCGTGGCGCGGGTGACCACGGTCTGCGCCCCCGCGGGGTTCGCGCGAATGGCCGTACATCCGGTCGCCGTAGGCGACGCACAGCGTGTGATTTCCGACGCCAGCGCTGCGCGCGCGGCCTCGATTTGCGCCACCAGCGCGCCGTTGGTCGCGCGCGAGGCGGCACCGGCGGTGCCGAGCGCGGGATTCCGACCAACGGTCGCTCCCGTGCCATTGCGGTTCAGCACGAGTTGGCTGACGTCACGCGACTCCACGTACGGCACGAGGACACGCACCGAGAGTCGCTTCGACACGCCGTAATCGACCGCCAACGGCGCGATGCTCTGGCGCACTTCGCCACTGGCCTCGAGCGGTCCGAGCGACAAGGCGAAGTTCGGGGACCCGGAGAGCGTCCGAATGCCCGCTTGTGCGGTGCTCAACTGTGGCAGAAACGCGAGGCCCAAGTTGTCGGTGGCGAGCGCGCTCAATCGCGGGCGCTTGCCGTCGGGCGTGTACACCTCGCGGTAGTCGTTCCACAGGCCGCCCACCTGCAGGCGATACCCGCCGCGCGGAATGGGAATCGCGTCGTCGCCAACGCCCGCCACTTTTTGCGCGAACACGGGGGTGGCCACCACCGCCGCGAGCGCGAATTGCAGCGCCAGCGCGCGTGACCAGCGCCGCGCGCCACGCGACGCAGCGCGGCGCGGCGCCGAAGGAAGCGACCGAGACGGGACGTGCGACGGTCTGACCGGCAGCAGCGAACTGGGAAGCAAGGCGTGTGAAGTTGTCGAGGTGAACCGGCTAGATTACTGCCGTGTGCTCCGCACCTTAGCCCGGTCGGGAGAGCCCGTCAACGAATCGACGGTAGCTGCTGCTGGGATACTCCACATTCCGCGTCGCGGTCCCTGCGCCACGCACTGGTTCTCATGAGACCGATTCCGTCTGTTCCCTGGCAGCTTACCGGCAATCATTGGCTGACGGTACCGTGCATCAATCCGATGGACGGAGCGATTCACGCGCTTGGCGTACTGCATCGTGGGGCGCGTGCCGCGATCGAGCTGGCGGGCACGGCGGATTTTCTCGGGGGGCAGGGGGCGCCGTTGCTGGGGCCGGTGCTTCGGGTGAATGGGGAAGTCCGGGCGCTCGCCGCCGAGGGGATCGCGTGGGAGCGGGCCGTTGGGTGGCTCCCCACCTTCACCTGCACGGTGGGGACACTGGTGGTGCGGGGGTCGATCTTCGCCCCGTACGGACGTGATGCGGATATGGCGGGCGCCGTTTACACGGTGGCGGTCGAGAATCGCGGGCCGACGGATGTGGCCATCGAGGTGGCGCTGGAAGGCACGCTGGGGCACCGGCAACAGCGTGTCCGTACCGCGCGTCCATTCGACGATGAGCACCTCGTCAGCCGTGGCGACGACGAAATGGTCCTGCTCGAAGGGGCCGCCATTCCGGGCCTCGTCGCGGTCGCGATCGGCAGCGATGGGCCGGCGACCGTCGAGGTCCCCGAGGGTGCGTCGCGCGAGCCACGCCCCTTCGCCATCCGTCGGGCGCTGACGGCTCCGGCGGGCGGGGCAGTCCAGAGCGCGTTCTACATCGCCGTTGGCCCTGAGCGTGACGGCGCGCAGGCCACCGTCAGTGTGCTGCGCCGCCGCGGCTGGCGCTCGCTCCTCACCGCCACACGTGAAGCGCTCACGGCGCTCGAGCAAACGACCGGCAATGACGGCATCGATCGGCTGCTCAATCGCAATCTGCTCTTTGCGTATTTCTATGGCGTCGGTCGCGGCCTCGATGATGCGCACTATTACCTCATGCGGTCCCGCGCGCCGTGGCACGGCGTTGGTTGCACCGTTCGCGACTGGGAAGCGCTCATGTGGACCGTACCGGCGGTGCAACTTGCGGACACCGGCCTCGCGCGCGAGCTGCTCGTGCGTTCGTGCGAATTGCATGGCTACGCGCCGGGGCAGGGCGTGCATTACATCGATGGAACGCTGTTCCAGCCAGGCTTCGCGATCGAAGGACCGGCTGCCTTTGCCATCGCCACCGATCGATACATCCGCGACACTGGCGATGATCAGGTCGTGGAAGATCCGATCATCGCCGACACGCTGTACCTGAGCCACGACGACATCGTCGCGCGTCGCGATGAACGCGTGCCGCTGTACTCCACCGATGTGGCGGCGTCGGGGGCACCGGCACCCTTTCCGTTCACGTTGCACGGCAACGCAGCGGTCGCCATGGCCCTCGACGTCTTTCGGCGCACGCTCGACGAAGAGGCGGCCGCTGCCGTCGAGGATCCCGCGGCCGTCCGCGCGGCCATCCGGCGTCACTTTGCCATCGAACGTGGGGAGAAAGCGCGTTTGGCGACGGCCGTGGACCTCGTCGGCGGTACGGCGCTCGAGGACGATCCGGCGGGGTCCATTTTGTGGCTGCCCTTGTACGACGCCCTCGATCGCGAAGACTCCCTCTTTCGGCGTACCGTCCGCGCCACCCGCCCCGAGCTTGGAGCAGAGACGCTGTTGTTGTGGCAAATTGCCCGCCTGCTTGGCCCGGAGGCGCAGGAGGTGATGACGTGGCTCCGGCGAGCTCCACTGGACGGCGGCATTGCCGCGACGGTAGTCGATGCAGACGGGCGCGCGACGGCCGACGGGGGAGATGCCGCTCTGGCTGGATTGCTTGCACACACCCTCTGGTACGCGTCCCACGCGCTCGGATTACGCGATTGACGGGAGGGGGCGCTTGTCCATCGCCCCATTGCTGGCTAGAATCCTGTCCGTCGCCGGTCGCTGGACGATTGGTGTACGCGGGAATAGCTCAGTTGGTAGAGCACAACCTTGCCAAGGTTGGGGTCGCGGGTTCGAGTCCCGTTTCCCGCTCTTCTGCCGGTCACGGCAGATCAGCGTTACAGCATCGAACGGGAGCGCCCTCGCGCTCCCGTTTTGCGTTACCAGCGGCTGGGGACGCGGCAGGCGTGTTTTTGCGCGACATGCGTTTTGTCGGTATGCTGTGAAGCGGGACTCGCGTCCCGCGCTGTGGGTACACCCGGATGGCGAAATCGGTAGACGCGAGGGACTTAAAATCCCTTATCCGCGAGGGTGTGCGGGTTCGAGTCCCGCTCCGGGTATCCCACGGCAGGTGATCGAACGGCGCCGCCGGTCTTGCAACGATGCCGGTGCCCGCAATGCTGCCTGCGCACCTCGCCGCGACGGCGCACGATGCCCGTTCGACGGCTGGTCGACACGGGGTGACCGCAGCGCTCGACAGTCAGTAACTTCCGTCACTGGACCACTCCCCACTTTTGCACCCCGGAGTTGTTGTGCGCACCGTGTCGGATTCGCAGGGTACCACGTGGATTTGCCTCGAGCTGCCGGAAGTCCCGGCGGATCAAGTGGACGCCGCGTCGAAGATGGCGCCGGATACGGTGGCCATCGAATGCAACTCAGGAGCACATCGCGTCATCGCGCTGGTCTCGCCCGGTTGGGATGACGACATGGACGACGCCAAACTGAACGCCGTGATCCGCGAGTTCCTCGTCAGTCCCTGAGGTCGGCGGCGCCGCGGCGCTCCGCACAATTCCGGAGGCCAAACCAGCCTCAGCGGGGGCGCGCCGGAGCGGCACAGGCTTGTATCTTGTGGCCATGTCTGACGCCGTCATCCTCGCCACCGAATTGCTCTCCATCGAATCCACAACCGGCCGTGAGCGGGACGCGGTGGATTTCGTGTCCCGCTGGCTCATCGCCCGCGGATGGAATGTCTCGCTGCAGGAAGTTGAGCCCGGTCGCTCCAACGTCTGGGCAACCCGCAAAGGCGGCGGCGTCACGCTCTCGACGCATCTCGACACGGTGCCGCCGTACATTCCGCCCTATGTCGAGGGCAATCGCCTGTACGGACGCGGGTCGTCCGACGCCAAGGGGATTGCCGCGGCCATGATGCTGGCGGCGCAGCGGCTCGCTGAACAGGGCGAAGAGCGCGTCGATCTGCTGTTCGTAGTCGGTGAAGAGAAGGGTTCGCCCGGTGCCCGGGCCGCCAATCGGCTGCCGGCCACCAGCAAGTACCTCGTCAACGGCGAGCCCACCGAAAGCAAACTCGCGTCCGGATGCAAAGGCGCGCAGCGCGTCATCGTGCGCGTTCGCGGCCGTGAAGCTCATTCGGCGTACGCGCACCTTGGCGAGAGTGCCCTCGAAGCCATGATCGATCTGTTGCCGCAGCTGCGGGCACTCGCGCTGCCTTCCGATCCCATCCTCGGCGAGACGACCTACAACATCGGCGTCATGCGCGCCGGGACCGAAGCGAACATCGTCCCCGGACTCGCGGAAGTGGAAATCATGATTCGCCTCGTCGGCGATGTGGAGCCGGTCAAGGCGGCGTTCACCGCTTGGGCTGGACAGCGTGCGGAGCTCGTGTGGGGGTCCCACATTCCCGCACAGCACTTCCAGACGCTCAGCGGATTCGAGGTCGAGCCCGTTGCCTACACGAGTGATATTCCCTTGCTCGACCGCTGGGGAACGCCCCTCCTGTTCGGCCCAGGCTCCATCCACGTTGCCCATACGCCCATCGAGTACATCGATGTGGCGGAACTCGACGCGTCGGTCGACGCGTACGTCCGAATCGTCCGCACTCTCCTCGCATGACACCCTCCGTCACTCGTTGGCCGGTCGCCGTACTCGGTGCAACCGGCGCTGTCGGTCAGGCCTTCATTCGCCTGCTCGATGGGCATCCGTGGTTCGATCTCATCGAGGTCGCTGCGTCGGAACGCAGCGCCGGAAAGTCGTATCGGGATGCGGCGAAATGGCTGGAGGGGACGCTTCCCGACGCCGTCGCGACGCTCACAGTGAAAAATTGCACGCCGGCGGAGATCACCGCGCCGATCGTGTTTTCCGCGCTCGATTCCGGCGTGGCGGGCGAGGTCGAAGCGGCTTTCGCGAAGGCGGGCCGCATGGTGCTCTCCAATGCGAAGAACTATCGCATGGAAGCCGATGTGCCGCTCGTGATTCCCGAAGTGAACGGCGATCACCTTGGCATTCTCACCGCGCAGCGCCGTAATCGTGGCTGGAGCGGCGGTATCGTGACCAACGCCAACTGCGCCACCACAGTCATGGCCGCGGCGCTGGCACCGCTGCACGAAGCGTTCACGGTCACCAAGGTGTTCGCTACCACCATGCAAGCGGTGTCCGGTGCGGGCTATCCCGGCGTGGCCTCGCTCGATATCCTCGGCAACGTCATCCCGTATATCGGCGACGAAGAACCCAAGATCGAGACCGAGCTCGTGAAGTTGCTGGGGCGGTACGACGGCACGTCGATTCACCACGCCGACATCGTGACCAGCGCGCATGCCAATCGCGTGCCCGTCGAACATGGCCATACTGTTTGCATGTCGGTGGCATTCAAGACCAAGCCCACGCCGGCGCAGGCGCTCGAGGTGCTGCGCAACTGGACCGGGCACGAGGCGGTACGCGGTCTGCCGTCGGCGCCGGAGCCGTCGCTCATCATCCGCGACGAGAACGACCGTCCGCAACCGCGTCGTGATGCGGAGCGCGGCCGTGGCATGGCGACCACGATCGGTCGCGTTCGCGGCGATCACCTGTTCGACCTGCGACTGGTGGCGATGTCGCACAACGTCGTACGCGGCGCGGCGGGTGGCTCCATTCTGAATGCCGAACTGCTCGTCAACACCGGCCAGCTGGCGGGGCTCGGTCAGTCGTGATCGTCTGCAAGTTCGGCGGTACCTCCGTCGCTGATGCCGCGGCCATTTCGCGTGTCATCGAGATCATCGACAGCAAGCGCGCTCAGCAACCGGTGGTGGTGGTCTCGGCCCTCGGTGGTGCGACGAACATCCTCCTCGATATCGCCAACAAGGCGGCGGGTGGGGAACTGTTGTCTGCGCTGCAGCTCATCGAGCAGCTACGCGATCGTCACCAGCGGGAAGCACAGCAACTGCTCGAAGGGAGTGCGGACGCGGAGGAATTGTCGCTCGAGATCAGCGCCACCTTCGACGAACTGGCGCACCTGGCGGAGGCTTTCCGAACGCTTGGCTATCTGACGCCGCGTTCACTCGATGCGGTCGCGGCGATCGGCGAATTGCTGTCGTCGCAGATTGTCGCCGCGGCGTTCCGGCATCGTGGGTATCCCGCCGTCTTCGTCGACGCGCGCGATGTGATGCGTACCAACGATTTTTTCACGAAGGCTGAACCGGATGTCGAGGAGATTCGCTCACTGTCGCAGGAACGCCTGCTGCCGCACCTGCAGCAAGGCCGCATTCCTGTCATGGGCGGCTTCGTGGGGGCGACCGCCAATCGCGTGACGACGACGCTCGGTCGTGGCGGATCCGACTATTCCGCTTCGCTCATCGGCGCCGCGATCGATGCGGACGGCATCGAAATCTGGACGGACGTCGATGGCATGCTCACGGCCGACCCGCGGGTGATTCCTGCGGCGCAGCTCATCGAGCGCATCAGTTTCGAGGAAGCCGCCGAGCTCGCGGCGTTCGGGGCCAAGGTGCTGCATCCGGCGACGATCGCGCCGGCGGTGCAGCGCGGCATTCCCGTGTACGTATTCAACTCGCGCAATCCGGGCGGGAAGGGTACGATGATCGCGTTCGACGCACCGCGATTACCCGTGCGTGCTATCGCGGGCAAGCGCGCGACGACCATGGTGAAGCTGCGCTCGTCGCGCATGCTGCTGGCGCCCGGCTTTCTGCGGCGCGTATTCGAGGTGTTCGAAACGCACCGCACGTCCGTCGATGTGGTGACGACATCCGAAGTGTCAGTCTCGGTCACGCTCGACGATGCCACGAACCTCGCGGCCATTCTCCAGGACCTCGCGGCGTTCGGCGATGTTTCCGTGTCGCCGCGGGCCGGCTTGATCGCCATCGTCGGTGCCGGCATTTCCGATGGCAGCATGGCCATTGCCCAGGCCATCGCCGCACTCGGCCCCATTCAGGTGCATATGGCCTCGCTGAGTGCCACCGGTATCAATTTCACACTCGTCATCGACGACGATCAGGTGATCCCGGCTATGCAGCGGCTGCATGCGACCTTCTTCGAGCAGCCCGCATGACGGGGGCACCGGTACGCGTCGCGCTCGTGGGTATGGGCCGCATGGGGCGCGCGCTCGATGCGCTCGCTCCCGAGCGCGGTTGTGACGTCGTGGCACGGTTGGACGCGCCGGAAATGGCTCGCGGGCTGACGGTTGCCGATCTGCACGGCGCGCAGGTCGCCATCGAATTCACCACGCCCGAGACGGCCTTGCCGAATGCGGTGGCGCTCCTCGCCCTCGGCTGCCCGGTGGTCATCGGCACGACGGGGTGGAACGCGCACATGGCGCAGCTCGAAGCCGCGGTAGTGTCGAGTCGCTGTGCCGCGTTGTGGGCGCCGAATTTCTCACTCGGCGTGCAGCTCTTTCTGGCGATCGCCGAGGACGCGGCCCGTCGCGCGCGTGAGCTCACCGGAATCGATGTGCACGTGGTCGAAACGCATCACACCGCGAAGAAGGACGCCCCGTCGGGCACCGGCATCGCGATCGCTGAGCGTCTTGAGGCGGGGCTCGGGCGCGGCGTTCCGATCTCCAGTGTGCGCGTGGGCAGTGTGCCCGGCACGCACGAAGTGATCATGGACGCGGCGTTCGAACAGATCACGCTCACCCACACGGCGCGTGATCGACGTGTATTCGCCGATGGCGCGCTGGCCGCCGCACGCTGGCTGGCGGCACCGCATACACCGGCCGTGTATACAATGCGCGACGTGCTTTCGGCGTCGCCTTCCTCCTGAGTGCAGATGTCGACGACTCAACTCCGTGGCTGCGGCACGGCGCTCGTGACGCCGTTTCTGGCCGATGGCTCGGTTGATGAGCCCGCGTTGCGCGCCCTGGTGCAGTGGCAACTCGCCGCAGGCATCCACATGCTCATTCCGTGCGGGTCCACGGGTGAAGCGGTGACGTTGACGACGGCGGAGCATCGACGCGTTGTCGAGATTACGGTGGAGGAAGTCAACGGCCGCGTGCCGGTGATTGCCGGTGCCGGCAGCAATGATACCCACCGCGCGATCGCCACCTCGCGGGAAATGCGTGCCATCGGGGCCACGCATCTCTTGCATGTCACGCCCATGTACAACAAGCCGCCGCAACGCGCATTGCTCGCGCACTTCCGCGCGATTGCCGACGCCTGTGATCTGCCAATCGTGTTGTACAACGTGCCCGGTCGAACGGCGGTCAACATGGACGCGGCGACCACGTTGGAGTTGGCGCGCGATCCGCGCTTTGTCGCCGTGAAGGAGGCGAGTGGGAATCTCGCGCAGATGACGACCATCGTGCGCGACCGGCCGGCGGGCTTTTCCGTGTTGTCCGGAGACGATGGATTCACGTTGGCGCTCATGGCGCACGGCGGTGACGGTATCATCAGCGTGGTGTCGAATGTCGCGCCCTCGCTGATGGTGCGACTGTGTGAGGCCATGCTGCGTGGCGATCTCGCGGAAGCGCGGACACTCGATGCCGCGTTGGCGCCGCTGATTGATGCGTGCTTCGTCGAGTCCAATCCCATTCCTGCCAAGGCCATGCTGGCCATGATGGGGCGTTTGCAGGACCGTGTACGTCTGCCGCTGGTGCCGCTTGCCGAGTCGTTGCAATCGCGTGTACGTGGTGTGCTCGAGCACGCGGGTTTGCTCGCTTCCTGATTTCGACTGACGACCCTTTCCCAAGGCTGCGAACCGCTATGGCTCTTTCCATCGCCGAACTCGAAACCCGTTTGAACGAGCCGCACCTGCTCGATAGCGGCGTGCCGCTCGCACACGACGCCCAGCTGCTCTTCGACAGCGCCATGGCGCATCTGGAGCGCGGCGACATTCGTGCGGCGCGCTGCGACGAACACGGGACGTGGCACGCGGTCCCGTGGGTCAAGCGGGCCATTCTGCTGGGCTTTCGCATTGGCCATGTGCAGACCATGCCGGGAACGGCGCCGTTCAGTTTCCTCGACAAGCACACGTACCCGACGCGTGAGTTTCGTCCGGAGCATCAGGTGCGCATTGTGCCGGGCGGGTCGACGGTTCGGCGTGGCGCATACCTGGCCCCCTCGGTGGTGTGCATGCCTCCCATGTACATCAATGTCGGTGCCTACGTCGGACGCGGCACGATGGTCGATTCGCACGCGCTGGTGGGAAGCTGCGCGCAGATTGGCGAACGGGTGCACCTGAGTGCCGCGGCACAGATTGGCGGCGTGCTCGAGCCGATCAATGCGTCGCCGGTGGTCATCGAGGATGACGTCGTTGTGGGCGGTAATTGTGGCGTGTACGAGGGCACCGTCGTGAAGCGTCGGGCGGTGCTCGGGGCCGGCGTCGTGCTCACGCGTGGCACGCCGGTGTACGATCTGGTCAACGAAACCGTGCATCGGGCGTCTCCCGGAGCACCGCTCATTATTCCCGAGGGCGCCGTCGTGGTGCCTGGGGCGCGGCGCGTGTCGTCGGCGTTCGGCGAGGCTGAAGGGCTGTCACTCCAGACGCCGGTCATCGTGAAGTACCGTGATGACAAGACCGACGCCGCGACGGCGTTGGAGGCGTGGCTGCGGTGAGCAGTGCCGTGCCGCTCACGGTGAAGGGCACGATCCGAGCGCCTGGCGACAAGTCGATCAGCCATCGCGCGCTGATCTTCGCGGCGATGGCGAACGGGCAGACGCGCATTCGCGACATCCTGCCGTCGGCCGATGTGCACGCGACCGCGGCGGCACTCAGGGCCATGGGCGTCGACATTCCCGCGCTCAGTGAGGACTTCGTCGTCCGCGGGCGCGGGCTCGATGCGTTGCATTCGCCCGAGCAGGCATTCGACTGCGCCAACAGCGGCACGACTACGCGGCTGCTCACGGGGCTCGTGGCCGGCTTGGCGGGGCGTGCGGCGCGCTTTGAAGGGGATGCGAGCTTGAGCCGCCGCCCGATGAAGCGCGTGGCGGCCCCGCTTTCGGAGATGGGCGCACGCATTTCGTTCGAAGGGGCTGCCGGGCACGATGGCCTGCCCATGCGCGTGTCCGGTCAGCCGCTCAAGGCATTGCGCTACGTGAACACCCACGCGAGTGCGCAGGTGAAGGGCGCGTTGCTGCTGGCCGGTCTCTGCGGCGGCGTCGAAGTGACGATCGAGGAGCCGGTGCGTTCGCGCGACCACAGCGAACGCATGCTGGCCGCTCGTGGCGTTCGCCTTGAAATCACCGACACGTCGGTGACCTTGCCCGCCGGTCAGGTGGTACAGCCGGCGGATGTGGTGGTCCCCTCCGATCCGTCATCCGCCACGTTCTTCGCGGCACTCGCCGCAATGGCCGATGCCGGTGAGCTACGGCTCGAGAACGTCTGTCTCAACCCGACACGCACGGGTGCATTCGACGTGTTGCGGCGAATGGGGGCCGACATCGTGGTCGAGCACTCGGCGGACGTCGGTGGGGAGTTGATCGGCACTCTGGTCGTCCGCCCGTCGTCGCTCGTTGGCGCGCAGATCGGCGGGGCCGAAATTCCACGGTGTATCGACGAGCTGCCCATGATCGCCTGCCTTGCGGCGCGGGCGCGGGGCGAAACGCGTATCACCGATGCGCAGGAGCTGCGGGTCAAGGAAAGCGATCGCATCCGGGCTGTCGTCGACAATCTCCGCACGCTGGGTGTCGAGGTCGAGGAGTATCCCGACGGGATGCGCGTCGTGGGGTCGAAGACGCCGCTGAGCGGACACGTGAACACCCATGGCGATCACCGGTTGGCCATGGCGTTCGGGGTGCTTGGGGCGCTTCCGGGCAACCACATCACCATCGACGATCCAGGGTGCGTGGCGGTGTCGTATCCCGCCTTCTGGCGCGACCTGACTACGGCGGTGGGTTTGGGGCGTGCTCCCGCGGTAGCCCAAGGCGCAGGCGCCGCACCCTCGACCACGCCCTTGGTGGTCGCCATCGACGGTCCGGCGGCGTCCGGCAAGAGTTCGACGGCGCAATGGGTCGCGCAGCTCCTCGATGTCCGCCACGTCGACTCCGGCGCGTTCTATCGCGCGCTCACGTTTCTGGCCACCGAAACGGGGGAGGCCCCGGAGCAGTGGACCGCCGAAACGCTGCTGGCGCACGCGGGGCGGGTAACCTGGCGCCTGACGGAGCGCTCCGTGCTGCCGCTGGTCGATGGGGTGGAGCAGGATGAGGCGCTCCGCGGGACGAACGTCACCCGGAACGTCTCCCGGGTGGCCGCGATGCCGCCGGTTCGCCTGTGGGTCAATACCGTGGTCCGCAGCGCGGGCGCCGCGGTGGACGTGGTGGTCGACGGCCGCGATATCGGGACGGCCGTCTTTCCCGAAGCGCAGCTCAAGATCTTCCTCGTGGCCGACAGCTGGGAGCGAGCTCGCCGGCGCCTCATCCAGCGCCTCGGGCGCCGGCCGAACGATGCCGAAATTGCGGAAGAGGTCGAGGCGCTCGTCGCCCGGGACGCCCAGGATGCGACGCAGAGTGCACCGGCCCGGGACGCGATCACCATCGACACCACGACGGTGACTCAGGAAGAGCAGGTGGAGCGGATCGTCGCGCTGGCCAGGGCCACCCGGGACCGGCTGCACCAGTAGGGGGCAAAGGCTCCCGGGTCCGGGCGAGCACCTTGTCCGGCGCCCTCGTTCCCCCTATGTTTCGGGGTTCCAGCTTTTCCCTTGATCACCCCTTTTCTCGGCGCGGCGAGTGCAGTTCCGCGAACTTGGAGAAACCGCACCATATGAGCACTGAACTGAGCCCCGAGCTCAACACCGAAGTCGAAGGCGCTGAAGATGACGCGCCCCTCTATGGCAAGCTGACGGCGCGCGAGAAGCGCGATCTGCAGAAGAGCCAGCTCCGCCCCTTGGCGAACCGCCGCCCCGAGCTCTACGAAGAGGACGAGTTCACGTCCGACGAGTACGAGCGCATGCTCGAGCTGTACAACGGCACGCTGGCGTCGATCGAAGAAGGCGAGATCGTCAAGGCGACCGTTCTTGAAATTCGCGAGAACCTCGTCGTGCTGGATATCGGATTCAAGTCCGAAGGCACGATTCCGCTCGAAGAGTTCAAGGACATGCCGGAGCTCAAGGCGGGCGACGAAGTCGAAGTCCTCCTCGAGCACCTCGAAGACCAGGAAGGCTCGGTCGTCCTGTCGAAGAAGAAGGCCGACTTCATGCGCGTGTGGGAACGCATCCGCGTGGCCTACGAAAGCGACATGCCGGTCGAAGGGACGCTGGTCAAGAAGATCAAGGGTGGCGTGGTGGTCGACCTCATGGGCGTCGACGCGTTCCTCCCCGGTTCGCAGATCGCGCTCCGTCGTGTGCCGAACATCGACGAGCTCCTGGGCCAGAAGTACGAGTTCAAGATCATCAAGCTCAACAAGCGTCGCCGCAACATCGTGGTGTCGCGTCGCGTGATCCTCGAGACCGAACGCGCGGGCAAGCGCGAGAAGCTCATGAAGGAGCTCGCGAAGGATCAGGTGCGGAAGGGCGTCGTCAAGAACATCACGGACTTCGGTGCATTCATCGATCTCGGTGGCGTCGACGGCCTGCTCCACATCACCGACATGTCGTGGGGCCGCATCTCGCATCCGAGCGAGATGGTCCAGATCGGCATGGAGCTCGAGATCAAGGTGCTGGATATCGATTGGGAGCGCGAGCGCATCTCGCTCGGCCTCAAGCAGCTCCAGAGCTACCCGTGGAAGGACGTGGCTGCCAAGTACCCGGTGGGTACGCGCGTCAACGGCAAGGTCGTCTCGATCACGAACTACGGCGCGTTCATCGAGCTCGAGCCCGGCATCGAAGGCCTCGTGCACATCTCCGAAATGAGCTGGACGCGCAACGTCCGTCATCCCTCGAAGATCGTGTCGATCGGCGAAGCCATCGAGGCGGTGGTGCTCAAGGTCGACGAGACCGAAGAGAAGATCTCGCTCGGTATGAAGCAGACCGAGCAGGATCCGTGGGTCATCCTGCCGCTCAAGTACCCGGTGGGTACGCGGATCAACGGCAAGGTGCGCAACCTGACCTCGTTCGGCGCGTTCGTCGAAATCGAGCCCGGCATCGACGGCCTCATTCACATCTCCGATATGTCCTGGACGAAGCGCGTCCAGCACCCGTCGGAAGTCGTGAAGAAGGGCGACGCGGTGGACGTGGTGATCCTCAACATCGACAGCGAAAACAAGCGCATCTCGCTCGGCCTCAAGCAGGCCGAGGAAGATCCGTGGCTTCGCATCGGTGAGACCTATCCGGTGGGCACCGAGCTCCCGGGCAAGGTCGTGCGCCTGATGGACAAGGGCGTGGTCGTCGATCTCGGCAACGACATCGAAGGCTTCGTGCCGGTCAGCCAGCTGAACCCGGAAGGCACCGTTACCAACCCGGCGGACTTCGCCTGGGAAACGATGAACCTCGTCATGCGCGTGCTCGAGGTGGATCCCATCCACCGCCGTATCGTGCTGGCCGTGACGTCGGTGCCGGAAGAGCAGCCGCCTAAGCCGGCCGAGCCGAGCAAGGTGCACAGCTCGGAAGACGAACTCGGTCTCTGAGTCGCTGACAAGTACTAAACAAGAAGGCCCCGGCAGCGATGCCGGGGCCTTCTTCGTATGTGCCGCTCATCCATCGAGTCGCTGCCGTTTCGCCAATGTTGTCGCGTCTTTGCTACACGGTGCCTCATCTACGAAACAGCGTACGGCCTTACCGGCCGACGATCAGGCCCGGTGAGTCATCGTTGTCGGGCGCCGCGCTGGCGGCCCGCTTCGCCGCTGGACGGTTCGCTGCGCTGCCGGGGAGCGCCATGAAGCCCATCAAGGCGATGAACGCGTAGGCAACGATGAAGACGACCGTGAGCATCCCCACGCGGATCGTGGTGACGTTGAACGCGGCCGACATTTGCGAGCTGACGATGGTCTTGAGCTGCTGTGCATCGAGTCCAAACACCACCAACGACGCGAGCAGGCTGACAGTGAAGAGCGAGGCGACGATCCCGACCATCCGGGCGAGAACCGTACTACCGAGACCGCGAGCCATAACCAGCAGCAGGGAGAGCCCCATGACGGGGAGGAGAAGAATTCCGGATAGCGCGTTTGCTGCTCCGAAGCGCCACTGGATGTTCGTCAGCTGCAAAGGCCAGATCTGCATCAGCCCCTGAACCAGCGGCAGGGCGACGAGAAGGACCGCGACCAGGTAGAGGACCCGGCGCGAAGTGTGATCGTCGTGCAGGTCGAGAAAATCGGACATGATAGGGTGCGTCGAAAAGGATTGGGAAACGCGCAATTGAGGGGGGCGTCGTGCAAATGACGTTCCAGCAGCCTCGTCCGAAACAGCTCCTCCCGTCTGCTCTGGCAGGACGCCGTGCCGGTGGTGTGACAATGTATATGCAAGGTGTGAGGAATGCTTCAGAATATTCGGGTATGGCCGATAGAGACTCGTGTGATCAACTGGGCTCCAATGATGGGGCCGAGCAGGTGGGTCTCGGCGGTGTAGACTGGCCGGGACTCCGCACAATCATTGTCCCTCAGGAGCCCAATACATGTTCAAGTCTTCGTTCGGTTTTGCACTTATCCCCGCCGTCGCCGTCGCCCTCTGCGCCGGTCCGTTCGTCTCGGTCGCGCACGCGCAGGACGACAAGGTCTACGCCATGGCCGACGTGCAGGCCCCGCCCAAGCTGGCGAGCTCGGTGGTCGCGGCCCGCATCATTCAGGAGTCGTATCCGGCTGACCTGAAGAGTCGTGGCGTGGGCGGCATGGTCGAACTGCAGTTCGTCGTGGACGCGAAGGGCAAGGTGGATCCAAGCTCGGTGGAAGTCGTGGACGCCACCCAGACGGCGCTCGGTGAAGCCGCCAAGAAGGTGGTCACCAAGCTCGACTTCAATCCGGCCAAGGTGAACGGCACCCCGGTGCGCGTGAAGGTGACGCTGCCGATCATCTACAAGCCGTAATCCACGCCAGCCGGCGGGATTGTCCCGCCGGACGCACGGTCGAACACAGGAGCCGACCCCATCTGGGGTCGGCTCCTCGTTTTTCGCCGCCCGCACGCTAGCTTCCCGCGTCATGACCCAGTCCACTTCGTCATCGACCATGCGGGAAAAGCTCGATCGCCTCGCCGCCGCCCGCGACGCATCTGAACAAGGCGGGGGCGCGGCCCGCATCGCGCAACAACACGCCAAGGGCAAGCTGTCGGCACGCGAGCGCCTCGATGTCCTGCTCGATGAAGGATCATTCGTCGAGATTGACCGCTTCGTCACCTCGCGCTCGTTGGCAGACGGCGAGGCGCCGGTCTATGGCGACGGCGTCGTGACGGGACACGGCCGCATTGAGGGGCGGCTCGTCTATGTCTTCTCGCAGGATTTCACGGTGTTTGGCGGGTCGTTGTCCGAAGCGCACGCCGCGAAAATCTGCAAGATCATGGATCTCGCCATGCGTAATGGCGCCCCTGTCATCGGACTCAACGACTCCGGCGGCGCGCGCATTCAGGAAGGGGTCGTCTCGCTGGGGGGCTACGCGGACATCTTCCTCAAGAACACGCTGGCCTCCGGGGTCATTCCGCAGATCTCGGCGATTCTCGGACCGTGCGCCGGTGGTGCCGTGTATTCGCCGGCAATCACGGACTTCATCTACATGGTACGCGGGACGAGCTACATGTTCGTCACCGGACCCAACGTAGTGAAGACGGTCACGCACGAAGATGTGACCATGGAGCAGCTCGGCGGCGCCGACACGCATGCCGGTACGAGTGGCGTGGCGCACTTCGCCTGCGACTCGGAACTCGCGTGCTTGCAGCACATTCGCGAGCTGTTCCGGTTTGTGCCTTCGAACAATGTCGACAACCCGCCGAAGGGGAGCGGACGTGATCCGCGCGACCGGCGCGAAGAGTCGCTGCTCGATGTGGTACCGGACAACCCGAATAAACCGTACGACATGCGCGAAGTCATCACGCGCGTCGTGGACGACGGGACGTTCTACGAGGTCCAACCGGACTACGCGGGCAACATTCTCGTCGGGTTTGCGCACCTCGGCGGTTACAGCGTCGGCATCGTGGCCAATCAACCGGCGGTGCTGGCGGGCGTGCTCGACATCAATGCGTCCATGAAAGCGGCGCGATTCGTCCGTTTCTGCGACTGCTTCAACATCCCGCTCGTGACCTTCGAAGACGTTCCCGGATTTCTGCCGGGCGTCGCCCAGGAGCATGGCGGCATCATCAAGCATGGCGCGAAGCTTCTGTACGCCTACTGCGAAGCGACAGTACCCAAGCTTACGGTCATCACGCGCAAGGCATACGGCGGCGCGTACGACGTCATGAGCTCAAAGCACATTCGCGGCGATTTCAATGTGGCGTGGCCGAGCGCCGAGATCGCCGTCATGGGCCCCAAGGGCGCCGTAGAAATTCTGTATCGCAAGGAAATTGCCGAGGCTGACGACAAGCAGGCGGCGCTCGATGCGCGCGTGGCGGAATACACCGAAAAATTCGCCAATCCGTACATCGCGGCGGCGCGTGGGTACGTCGATGATGTCATCGATCCGCGCGATACGCGTCCTCGACTCATCGAGGCGCTCGACGTGCTGCAGGGCAAGCGTGACCGGAACCCGCCCAAGAAGCACGGGAACCTCCCGCTGTGAGCGCGCGCATGTTCAAGAAGGTGCTCGTGGCCAACCGCGGCGAGATCGCGCTGCGCGTCATCCGCGCCTGCCAGGAGCTCGGCGTCAAGACGGTGGCCGTGTATTCCGAGGCCGACGCGAGCGCCCCGCATGTGCGAGAAGCCGACGAAGCCGTCCTGGTTGGCCCGCCGCCCTCGAACCAGAGTTATCTCGTTGGAGAGCGCCTGATCGAGGTCGCCAAGCGCGTCGGCGCCGAAGCGATTCATCCTGGATACGGCTTCCTGTCAGAGCGCGCATGGTTCGCGCGTGCCGTGCGTGAAGCCGGGCTGGTGTTCATTGGCCCGCCGGCCGAAGCCATCGAAGCGATGGGGTCGAAAACCGCGGCTCGACAATTGGCGATCGCCGCCGGTGTTCCGGTCGTTCCCGGGAATGCCGAAGGGGTCAAGGACGCCGACGAGGCCATCGCCATTGCCGAAGCCTACGGCTTTCCTGTGCTGCTCAAGGCCGCGGCCGGCGGCGGCGGCAAGGGCATGCGCGTCGTGCGGCAACGCGCCGAGCTGGCCGACGCGCTGGCGTCGGCGCGTCGCGAAGCCCTCAACGCATTCGGCGACGATGCCGTGTACGTGGAGAAGTACATCGAGGGACCGCGGCACGTCGAGATCCAGGTGTTGGCCGATCAGCACGGCAACGTGTTGCATCTGGGCGAGCGTGAGTGCTCGGTGCAGCGTCGGCACCAGAAGATGATCGAGGAAGCGCCGAGTGTGGCGGTAACGCCGGAGCTGCGTGCGCGCATGGGAGCCACCGCCGTGGCTGCGGCCAAGGCCGCGGGGTATGTGAACGCGGGGACCTGCGAGTTTCTGCTCGATCGGGATGGGCAGTACTACTTCCTCGAGATGAACACGCGTATTCAGGTCGAGCATCCCGTCACCGAACTCGTGATGGGCATCGATCTCGTGCAGTGGCAAATTCGCGTGGCGGCCGGCGAAGTGCTTCCCTTCGATCAGCGTGATCTGGTGCCGCGCGGGTGGGCGATCGAGTGCCGCATTACCAGCGAAGATCCATCGAACGGATTTCTGCCGAGCACGGGGCGCGTCGAGTACTTGCACCTGCCGAGCGGTCCCGGCGTGCGGTGGGATGGCGGGATCGAGGCTGGCAGTGATGTGGGGCTTCACTATGATCCCATGCTCGCGAAACTGATCGTGCATGCCCCCACGCGTCCGCTGGCGATCGCGCGCATGCGTCGGGCGTTGCACGAGCTGACCATTGATGGCATCGAAACGTCGCGCAATTTCCATCTGCGCGTGATGGACGACCCGGAGTTCCAGTCGGGCGACATCAGCATTCAATGGCTCGAGCAGCGTTTGAGCTCACTCACGGCGCCGACGACCGATCGTGAGACGCTGACGTTGGCCGCCATTGCCGCAGCGCTCGTCGCCCATGAAGAGCGGACCGCGGGGCGCGTCGCGCCGGCAGTCGAGAACAATTCGGGAAGTCCCGCGATGCGCACGGATGTGCCGTCCGGTTGGGCTGTGCTCGCCCGTCGAGAGGGGTTACGGACCTCGTGACTAGTCTTTCTGCTGTGGAGCTGTCGTGAGCCGTCGCCCTCCCCAACGTGGACGTGGTCGGAATGCCGATCGCGCCCGTTCCTCGCGTTTGCCGGAGTCTGTCGGCACGCTCACGATTGACCGTATCGCCGCCGGTGGCGACGGGGTTGGTCGTCTCGATGGACTGGCGGTGTTCGTCCCGCGTACGGCCGCCGGTGACGTGGTGCAGGCGGCCTACGTGACGCACGCACGCCACGCCCGTGGCCGGGTGCTGCAAGTGCTGACGCCCTCCACGGATCGGGTGACGCCGCCCTGCGTGCATTACGAGCGCGATCGGTGCGGTGGATGCCAGCTGCAACACATCGCGATCGAGGCACAGCGCGAAGCGCGTCGCCATATCGTGAAAGACACCCTGTCGCGCATCGGCAAGCGGGAGGTGCCACTCCCCGAACTCGTTGCCGGTGTGGCGTGGGAGTATCGGAGCCGCCTCACGCTGACGCTGCTGCGCCGCAGTTCCGGCTGGGTGGGTGGGCTACATCCGCATGACGATCCCGTGCGCGTGTTTGCGCTCGAAGAGTGTCACATTGCACACCCGACCCTGGTGTCGGTGTGGCATGCGCTGCGGGCGCTGATCCGCAGCACCGACGTCCTGCTTCCCGCCGTCGATACCTTACGCCTGGCAATCCGGCTGGACAGCGCCGACGACAGCGTGCGTGCCACGGGCGGTGAAGGTGCCGACGCATTGCCGCTGACGGTTGCGCTCGTGATCGAAGGTGGCACGGCGTGGCCAGACCAGGAGGCATGGACGGCCGCGGCGCTCAAGGCCGATGCGCGCATCAGCGCCGTGTGGTGGACGCCTGAGCGTGCGCAAGAACGTGCCGATGCGCGTGGCGGCGCGCCCGCCGACGCGGCCGCGGTCGAGTATGCGCCGCAAGCGCGCGAGGCGCTCGCGTTTGCACAGGTCAATCCCGTCGTTGCCACCGCACTACGCGAGTACGTGTACGCGGCAGTGCAGGGCTTTTCGCCCGCGACGGTGATCGATGCGTATGCGGGCACCGGCCCACTGGCGGCACGCCTGTTCGCCGATGGCGTGAGTGTGGTGGCCATCGAGTCGGACCGTGCCGGCGCAGAGGCCGCGACCGTACGCCTGCAAGCGCCCGCGGGGGGATCCGCGCAGGCGCGCGTGATGTGCGATGTCGTGGAACGCGCCTTGCCGACGTTGTCGCGAGCATCGGTGCCGGCGGATGTGGTCGTGCTCAATCCCCCACGCCGCGGCGTACATGCCGATGTCACGCACTGGCTCGAGGCCGAGGCGCAGCGCGAGCTGCGCGGCGTGGTCTACGTGAGCTGTGACCCGGCAACGCTCGCGCGCGATCTGGCGCGGTTGCCGTCGTGGCATGTACGCGCTGTTCAGTGTTTCGACATGTTTCCGCAAACCGCCCACGTGGAGACGGTGTGTGTGCTGCACCGGGAGACGACATGAAGTATCTCGTGGATATCAATGGTGAGCGCATCACCGTGGAGCTGGAGGGGGCGCACGCCACGGTCGATGGCACGCGCCATGATGTCTCGTTGACGCATGTGGCGGGGACGCCGGTGCGTCTGGTGCGTGTCGGCGAACAGGTCCATCGGGTGGTGGCGCGGCGCGGTGCGAGCCGTGGGCTGTGGCAGCTCGATGTGGACGGCACCCGGGTGGAGGCGGAAGCACTGGATGAGCGGCTGCGCGCCATCAAGGACCTGACGGCGGCGTCGGCCGTGGCGAGCGGGCCGGCCCCGTTGCTGGCGCCGATGCCGGGGCTGGTGGTACGGGTCGCGGTGGCGGTCGGCGACACCGTGAGTGCCGGTCAGGGACTCGTGATGATCGAGGCCATGAAGATGGAGAACGAACTCCGCGCGACGGCGCCGGGGGTGGTCACGGCGGTGCGGGCCAAGGCGGGGGAGGCGGTCAACAAGGGGGCCGTGCTGGTAGAACTGGGCCCGCTGCCCGCGTAGGGAGTAGTGCGCGCATCCCGCCGGAGGCATTCCTCCGGCGGGAATGCGAAATCAGGCGGCCGGTTCGTTTCGGCGCATGCGATTGACGCCCTTGATGACCAGAAAGAGCGTGAACGCGACAACGATGAACGTCAGGACCTGATTGAGAAAGAGCCCGTAGGCGACCGTGGGGGCGCCCGCTTTTTTGGCCTCTTCGAGCGTCGTGAAGGTGCCGCCGCCGACCGTGACGAACCGGTTGGTGAAGTCAATGCCTCCGGTAAGGAGTCCCACGACCGGCATAATGATGTCCGACACCATGCTGTCGACGATTTTCTGAAAGGCACCGCCAATGACCACGCCGATGGCGAGATCCATGACGCTGCCCTTCATCGCGAACTCCTTGAACTCCGACATCATCGACATGCACGTGCTCCTGTACGAGTGGGGCCGGGCATCCTGTCCCGGTTCCGGTAGGCGAACGCGACAGGTTGGGGCCGGAACGCGGAAACGGCAAGGGGCTGTCTGTGACCCATATCGTGTCGGGGGCTGGGCCGCAGCGATCCGGGGTCTGGACGGCTAAATTGCCCCAGAATGCCAAACCGGACACAAGCTCCGCATTGACAGGCACTTCAGAGCTATGTAAGCTACGAGTCTGTCCCGTTTTCCGGCGGGACCTTTTACGGTAACCCTTTGCCGGGGGCCGATCCGCGGGCGGCATGCCCACGGTCCACGGCTTCTCCGCAACACGCACGGATCACGTTTAGCATGAAGACCTACAGCGCGACCCCGAAGGATATCGACCGTCGGTGGTATATCGTCGACGCGGAAGGAATGGTCCTGGGCCGGCTCGCGTCGGAAGTCGCGAAGATCATCCGCGGCAAGCACAAGCCCATGTACACGCCGCACATGGACACGGGTGACTTCGTCATCGTGATCAATGCGTCGAAGGTGCAGGTCACTGGCCGCAAGGCGGAACAGAAGACCTACTTCAGCCACACCGGCTATATGGGCCATGAGAAGCACACGCCCTTTGCCACGATGCTGGCCAAGCACCCCGAGCGCGTGATCGAGAAGGCCGTGTACGGCATGCTGCCGAAGACGGCCCTTGGCCGTCAGGTGCTTCGCCGTAAGCTGCGCGTCTTCGCCGGCGCCGAGCATCCGCACATTGCGCAGAGCCCGGCCAAGCTTTCCTTCTCCACCGCCGAGGCCAAGTAATGTCGGAACAGATTCAGGCCGTCGGCCGTCGCAAGGAGGCGGTGTGCCGCCTCTATCTCACGCCGGGCACCGGCAAGTGGGAAGTCAACGGCCGGACGCTGGGTGACTACTTCCCCCGCCCGACGCTCGTCTCCGCTATCCAGCAGCCGTTCGCGCTGACCGACTCGCTCGGCAAGTTCGATGTCAAGGCGACGCTGAATGGTGGTGGCATGTCGGGTCAGGCTGGCGCGGTGCGCCTCGCCGTCGCCCGCGCCCTCGTCAAGCTCGACGAAGGCAGCCGCAAGAAGCTCCGCGAGTTCGGCCTGCTCACGCGCGATGCGCGTGAGGTCGAGCGCAAGAAGCCGGGCCGCGCTGGCGCCCGCAAGCGCTTCCAGTTCTCGAAGCGTTAATCGAGTCCGCCCGGAGCCGCTGGCTCCGGGCGCTCGACCAGTACATCTCACACGCGGTCCGAGCCGGTGGCGGGTGCTGTGCTCTTCGGGAGCACAGTCGCCACGGGCGATGACGACCGCGGACGACTCTGCAAAAACCCAACAGGATTTCTTTTCATGGCTAGTCCGTCACTCGAGCAGCTGCTCGCCGCGGGCGTTCACTTCGGGCACCAGACCCGTCGTTGGAACCCCAAGATGCGCCGGTTTATCTTCGCCGAGCGCAATGGCATTCACATCATCGACCTGCAGAAGACGCTCCGCCAGATCGAACTGGCGCAGAAGCTCGTCCGCGAGGTCGTCCTGCGCGGCGAGAACGTTCTCTTCGTCTGCACCAAGCGCCAGCTGGCCGCCATCGTCAAGGACGAGGCCGCGCGCTGCGGCGGGATGTTCGTGACCGAGCGTTGGCTCGGCGGCATGCTGACCAACTACCAGACGGTCAAGAAGCAGGTCAAGAAGCTCAAGGAGCTCGAGGCCGGCACTGAAGACGGCAGCCTGCTCAACTACACGAAGAAGGAACAGCTCCTCATGTCGCGTCAGCGCGAGAAGCTGTCCAAGTATCTCTCGGGCATCAAGACGATGAACCGCCTCCCGGGGCTGCTGTTCATCATCGACTCGAAGAAGGAGCGCATCGCGGTCTCCGAAGCCAACAAGCTCGGTGTGCCGATCGTCGCCATCGTCGACACGAATGCCGATCCCGATCTCATCACCGTGCCGATCGCCGGTAACGACGACGCCATCCGCTCGGTCGAGCTGATCGCGAAGGTCATCGCCGACACGATCGACGAAGCGCGTCGTGAAGCGCCGGCCCGTCCGAGCGAGGAAGAGCAGGAGAGCTACACGTTCTCCAGCGACCGTGGCGCTGAGCGCGCGGATCGTGGTGGCCGTGACAACCGTGGCGGTGATAACCGTGGCGGCGGCAACCGTGGCGGCGGCGAAAATCGTGGCGGCGGCGACAACAGCCGTCCCCGTCGTCGTCGTGCGAAGCCCGAAGCGATCGCGGCGCGCCTGAAGGTTGGTGACAGCCCGGCCGGTGACGCGCCCGCTGGTGACGACGCTCCGGCCGACTCCGCCGAGTAAGTTTCGGCGCCGGCTCGACCTCCGGCGAACGACCTTTGCGTCGCTCGCCAGGGAAGCAGGAACGCGACGCCGCCGGCACCTCCCGGCGGCGTTGTTATACCCGCGAGGCACGATGAGCATCTCGATGGCTCGCGGCATCAAAGCAGGACTCTCCGACGTACAACTCCGCACACTTCAGCGATAGACAGGAACTGACGATGGCGATCACGGCCAAGGACGTCTCGGAACTCCGCCAGCGCACAGGCGCCGGCATGATGGATTGCAAGAAGGCCCTCGAGGAGACCAACGGCGACATGAGCGCTGCGGTCGAATACCTCCGCAAGAAGGGCATCGCCAAGGCTGAGAAGCGCGCCGATCGCTCGACGAGCGAAGGCATCGTCGGTGGTGAAGTGTTCAACGACGGTACGTCGGCGGCGCTCATCGAAGTCGCGTGTGAGACCGACTTCGTGGCGCGTAACGAAGATTTCGGCAAGGTCGTCGCAACGCTCGTCGCACATCGCGTGCAGTCGACCGCCGCGGATCTCGACACCATGCTCGCTGAGCCGCTGTCGTCGAACGCCGCCGAAACGGTGGCCGAGTTCGTGAAGACCGCCTCGGCGCGCACGGGCGAAGCGGTCAACGTGAAGCGCACGGCGCGCTTCGACGCTGGCGCGAACGGTCAGGTGGGCATGTACAAGCACCACAACGGCAAGCTCGCGACCATCGTGCAGATCACGGCCTCGTCGCCGGAAGTCGCCAAGCACGAAGCGACGCTCGAACTCGTGAAGTACATCGCCGAGCACATCGCCGCTTCGGCGCCGATTGCCGTCGATCGCACGGGTGTGCCCGCCGAGAAGATTGAAAGCGAGAAGCGTATCGCCGAAGAGCAGGCGCGTGAAACGGGCAAGCCGGACGCGATGATCGAGAAGATCGCCACGGGCAAGATCGAAGCGTTCCTCAAGGACGTGACGCTCCTCCCGCAGCCGTGGGTCCGCGACGCGAGCCTGACGATCGCGCAGCTCGTGGCCGACCACGCCAAGAAGGCGGGCGGCGAGATCAAGGTGGACCGTTTCGCCCGTCTGCAGCTCGGCGCCGAGTAACACGCCATGAGCGACGCCGCGAACAGCGGGTCCGACCTGCGCTTCAAGCGCATTCTCCTCAAGCTCTCCGGCGAGGCACTCGCCGGGGAGCGGGGAGTCGGTTTCGATTTCGACCGCATCGGCTTCTTCGCCGACCAGATCGTGGACGTAGCCCGCATGGGCGTACAGCTGGGACTCGTGATTGGCGGTGGTAACATCGTCCGCGGGACCCAGTTGTCGCAAATGGGCATGGACCGCGTCGGTGCCGATTACATGGGCATGTTGGGTACGGTCATCAATGCGATGGCGCTGCAGGACGTGCTCGAAAAGAAGGGGCTCGACACGCGCGTCATGACCGCCATCCGCATGGAAGAATTGGCGGAGCCGTACATCCGTCGCCGCGCCCTCCGGCATTTCGAGAAGGGGCGGACGGTGATCTTTGCCGCCGGCACCGGGAACCCGTATTTTTCGACGGACACCGCGGCCGTGCTGCGTGCCATCCAGATGAAGGCCGATGTCATCATCAAGGCCACGAGCGTCGATGGCGTGTATTCGGCCGATCCGAAGAAAGATCCGACCGCCAAGTTGTACGAGACCATCAGCTACCGCGACGTGATGCTGGAAGAATTGCGGGTCATGGACCAGACGGCCATTACCCTCTGCAAGGAAAACCAGTTGCCGATCGTCGTACTCAACCTCCACCGCCCCGGCGCGATCGCTCGCGCCATTCAGGGCGAACGCGTAGGGACACTGGTTTCATGAGCACTATTGCGCAGATTCTGAAGGACGCGAAGGCCGGGATGGAAAAGGCCCTCGACAACACCAAGCGCGAGTTCTCGGGCATCCGCACCGGTAAGGCGTCGCCCAACATGCTCGACACGATCCGTGTCGAAGCGTATGGCGCGCAGGTGCCGCTCAATCAGGTGGCGTCGGTATCGGCGCCCGAGCCGCGCATCCTGCTGGTCACTCCGTTCGACAAGGGGCAGGCCAAGGCCATCGAGAAGGCGATCCGCGAGTCGGAACTCGGGCTCGATCCGGCGCACCAGAACGGCGTGATTCGCGTACCGCTCCCCAGCATGACGGAGCAGCGGCGTAAGGATCTCGCCAAGGTGCTGCACAAGCAGGCCGAAGACGGCAAGATCGCCATCCGCCACGCGCGCACCGATGCCCGCGACAAGATCAAGAAGGTCGACGGCGTTTCCGAAGACGACAAGAAGCAGGCCGAAAAGGAACTGCAGAAGGTCCACGACGACGAGATCGCGAAGCTCGAAACGGCGCTGAAGGCGAAGGAAGCCGAAATCATGGAAGTGTGAGTCCTTTCGGACTCACGCCGTTGTGCCCATCACTGCCCCCCGCCATCGATGACTGACACTGAGTCGGATCTGTTGGCACGCATTCGCGTGCACGGGGCAGTGCCAAAGCACATTGCCATCATCATGGACGGCAACGGCCGGTGGGCGCGGGAGCGACATATGCCCCGCCCATTCGGCCATCGCTCCGGCATGAAAGCCGTGCGCGCCGTTGTCGAAGGGTGCCTCGAAGCTGGGGTCGAGTGGCTGTCGCTTTTCGCGTTCTCGCAGGAAAACTGGCAGCGCCCGCCCCACGAAGTGTCGGCGTTGATGTCGCTGCTCGAGGAGTTCATCGCGCGCGAGGCTTCCGATCTGGCCCGGCAGGGCGTGCAGGTGCACGTCCATGGCGATCTCGATCGTCTGAGCCCCGCGGCAGCGACTGCTGTCGCGCGCGTGCGTGAAGAAACCGCTGGTGGGACGCGACTCGGTCTCAATCTGTTCATTTCGTACGGTGGCCGCGCGGAACTGGTGCGCGCGGCGCGCCTCCTCGCCGAAGATGTCCAGCGCGGCGTCCTCACGCCAGACGCCATCGACGAGCAGGCCTTCCGGCATCGCCTGTACACCGCCAGCTGTCCCGATCCCGACCTGCTGATCCGTACCTCGGGTGAGCAGCGTCTCTCCAATTTCCTGCTTTGGCAGGTCGCCTACGCGGAGCTCTACATCTCCAGCGTGTTGTGGCCCGATTTTGATCGCGCCGCATTGTACGAAGCGATTTGCGACTTTCAACGTCGCGACCGTCGCTTTGGCAAGGTGAGTACGTAATTCCCGCCTCGAAGTGAACGAACTCGGACGTCGTGTGATCGTGGCGCTGATCGGCGCGCCACTCGCCCTGGGCATCATCTGGATCGGTGATGCCGCCCTCGCGACGATGGCCGGCGGACTGTCAGCCGTCGCCGCCTGGGAGTTCTATCGCATTGCGCGCGAAGGGGGGAGCACCCCCATGAGCGTCATCGGCGTCATCCTGAGTGCGCTCATTCCGCTGGGCGTGCACGCCCAGCACCTGGGGGTGCTCACGATTCCGCTCTATGCGTGGGTGCTTACCGTCGTCGCCATACTGGCCGCCGCCATCTGGATGCGCGGCGTGGACGGAAAGCCGCTGGGGGCGGCGAGCACCACTGTGTTCGGCGCACTGTATACCGGCGGCACGATCAGCTTCGTGTACGTCCTGCGCTATCACAACTACGCCGTCGGCGATACGGCGGGCGCGCTGGCGGTGATCTTTCCCGTGGTGCTCACGTGGGCTAGCGATACCGGCGCGTATTTCGCCGGCCGGCTCATTGGCGGGCGGAAGCTGATTCCATCCGTCAGCCCGGGCAAAACCGTCGCGGGTTCGGTGGGCGGCCTCGTGCTCACGGTGGCGGTGGCCTACGGGTTCGTGCACTGGCTGCTCGTGCCCAAGGCACAGCTGGGCTTCACGCCGTGGGGGCTGGTGATCTTCGGGCTCGCCATCAGCGTCGTGGCCCAGATCGGTGATCTCGCGGAATCACTGCTCAAGCGTGAAGCCGGCGTGAAGGACAGCGGGACGGTGTTCCCAGGACACGGCGGCGTGCTCGACCGACTCGACTCCCTGTTCTTCGTGCTGCCGGCGGCGTACGCCCTGTACGACCTGCTGCTCATTCCGGCGCCGGGGGCGCGATGACCTCAACAACCACGTCAAGGCAGCCCATGGCCACCAAGGCCCCTAACGGCCCCGTAGGCGTCGCCTTGCTCGGCGCAACAGGCTCGATAGGCACCAGCGCATTGCGGGTGCTGGAGCGGCAACCAGAGCGCTTTGTGCCCGTCGCGCTTACGGCCAACGGCAACATCGCGGCGCTGACGGAGCAGGTCGCCCGGTTTGCGCCCACGTACGTGGGGCTGGTGCAGGAGTGTGCGGATGCTCCAGACGCGTGGGGGCGCGGCCCCGGCTGCTTGGTCGAGGCGGCGACCCATCCCGACGCGCAGGTCGTCATCAACGCGGTGGTGGGGGCTGCGGGGCTGCCTGCCACCCTCGCGGCGCTCAGGCTCGGCAAGCGCGTCGCGCTCGCGAACAAGGAAACGCTCGTGGTGGCGGGCGACATCGTCACCCGCACGGCCCGCGAACATGGCGGAGAACTGGTTCCTGTCGACAGCGAGCACTCGGCCATTCTGCAGTGTCTGGCCGGTCGACAGCCACATGAGGTCAAGCGGCTCATTCTGACGGCCTCAGGCGGACCATTTCGCACGTGGCCGGCCGACAAGATCGGCAACGCGACCCGCGCCGACGCGCTCAAGCACCCGACGTGGCAGATGGGCAGCAAAATCACCATCGACAGTGCCACGCTCGCCAACAAGGCGCTCGAGGTCATCGAAGCGCATCACCTGTTCGGCGTGGCGTATGATCGCATCGAGGTGGTCGTGCATCCGCAAAGCATCATCCATTCGTTCGTCGAGTTTGTCGACGGCAGTGTGCTGGCGCAGATGGGAGTCCCGAGCATGGAGCTCCCGATTTTGTATGCGTTGACCTGGCCGGAACGCGTGCCCGACAACGGCGTACCATCGTTTGATCCGGTGGCGCACGGCGCGCTCACGTTTGAACCGGTGCGGCACGACGATTTCCCCATGCTCGGACTAGGCATTACCGCTGGGCGGACTGGTGGTGCGGCACCGGCGGTTTTCAACGCCGCGAACGAAGTAGCCGTGGCTCAGTTTCTCGATGGCAGATTGCGCTTCGGTGGCATTGCCGAGCGGGTGTCCGAGGCGTTGCGTGATCTGTCGGCGTTGCCGGGAGATTCGCTCGACGCCTTGCTCGCGGCGGACGCCGCGGCCCGCGCGCATGTGTTGTCCCGTACTGCAAAGGAGTCCTGAGGCGTATGGCGTCATTGTCGGTATACATCGCACCGCTTTTGGTGTTCGGGCTCGTGGTCTTCGTGCACGAGCTTGGCCACTTCGTGGCGGCCAAATTGAGTGGCGTCTACGCGCCGGTGTTTTCACTCGGCTGGGGTCGTCGTCTCTTCGGGTGGAAGCGCGGCGAGACCGATTATCGCGTGTCGCTCATTCCGCTGGGCGGCTATGTGCGCATGGCGTCGCGCGACGATGATGCGCTGGCCGGTATCGAAGGCGCCGACGCGGATCGCGGTTCGTTGAGCGACACGTCGGCCGAAGCGGCGAAGGCCGCGGGGAAGCTGTGGGATCCCGCCGGCATGGCGCCGTTCGGGCCGCGCGCCGTGCCGGCCGACCGTTGGGTGGAGAGCAAGGGCACGGCGGCGCGCGTGTTCATTCTCTCCGCCGGCGTGATCATGAACATTCTGCTCACGATGACGGTCACGAGCGGGATTTACTACAAGTACGGCAATCCCTATTTGCCGGCGGTCATCGACTCCGTCGTGCCGGGCGCGCCCGCCGCCGCCGCCGGGCTCATGTCGGGCGATCGGATCGTGTCGATCAACGGCGAGGCCGTTCGTGGCTGGGATGAGGTCGTAGCGCGTGTGTCGCCCATTACGTCGGGATCGGTCCGCCTCGAGATCGCGCGCGGTGCCGAACGTCTGGAGCGTCAGCTGACGCCGCAGGTGGCCGATGCGCAGGACCCGGTGACGGGCGCGGCGAAGAAGGTCGGTCGTGTGGGCATCATGGTCCGCGACTCCGTGGTGCGTGAGCCGGTGTCGTTGGGGCAAGCCGTGTCGAACGGGAGCAAAG
Source organism: Gemmatimonadaceae bacterium (assembly GCA_947457545.1). Classification (GTDB taxonomy): domain Bacteria; phylum Gemmatimonadota; class Gemmatimonadetes; order Gemmatimonadales; family Gemmatimonadaceae; genus Gemmatimonas. The sequence goes on along the minus strand of CANGXD010000001.1, from coordinate 205,175 downwards.
CGACGTGGGGGATGGCGCGAAACGTCGTGACGGTGCTCGGCGGTCTGGTGTCGGGCGAAGTCTCGGCCAAGAATCTCGGCGGCCCCATACAAATTGCGCGCACGTCGGTACAGGCCGCGCGTAATGGTGCGGAGACGTTATGGTCGCTCATTGCCTTTTTGAGTCTGAACATCGCGATCCTCAATCTGGTACCGATCCCGGTGCTCGACGGTGGGCAGATTCTGCTGGTGCTCGCGGAGCGATTGAAGGGGGGCACGTTCAGCATGCGCACTCGTGAAGCCTTCGCGCGAGTGGGAGTGCTTGCCGTGCTGGCCCTCATTCTGCTCGTCACCTTCAACGACTTGCGGTCGGTGTTCACGCAGTGAGGCGTCTGATCGTCGCGCTGAGCGCGGCAAGTCTCTGCAGCGGGTGTCACCACGTGCCGCGCCTTAAGTGGCCGACGGCCCTCACGCGCAAGGCGATTGCGCGCACGACGGACCCGGCGACAGCGATGCTGCCGCGCGTTCCGCGCGACGCGGCGCGCTTCGAGATTGATAGTGTGACCGATTCGACGGCGACGTTTCGGGTGCGCGAAGCGCAGTGGGTTCGACCGGGGTTGTCGAGTTACGTCGTTGACCCTGCGCAGCGCGATGGCCTGGTGGCGCGGCTCCGCATCATAACGCGCGACGGGGAGTCAGCGACCGCGCTGGTGACGGGGCAGGTGAGTCGCGTCAAGTCCGACCATTTTCTGCTCGTCGTGCGGCCCGAGCCACGCTGGTGGCAATCGCGGCTCTTCTGGGCAGGGAGTGTGCTCGGCGTGACGCTCGGCGCGGGTGGCGTGGCTGTGTCGCGCTGACAAAGCCACGCCGCCAGCTCGCCGCTCAACTGCAGACGAGTTTTCGCGGCACGACGGCGTTGGCGCTGTTCCGCGTGACGGCAATCGTGTCCGAAAACACGATGCAGTACGGCGCAGTGATGCGCATGAGGTACCGCCCTGTGGGGAGCGAATACGATTCGAGGCTGTCGGCTCGTGTCTGGTACGGGCGGCCGCCTTCGAGCGGTGCAAACGTCACGCGCGCATCGCGAGGCTCCACTCGATAGCGCACGACGGCGCAGCCGCGCACGGGGAGTTCCAGTGATATGCGCTGTCCGGCGGTGAGTTGCGTGAGCACGGTGTCGTTGAGGGCGGTACGGCATGTGGTCGGCGCGTCAGGTACGACCGCGCGCAGCGAGACCTTTGCCGACAATGGGAGCTCACCCGCCCACGCGCCTACGCCGACGAGACGATTGTCGACGTAGAGCTGCGCAGAATCGTCGGTAACGAGGTTGACGAGTACCGTGCGTGCCTTGGGGCGTGGCGCGCGTGGCGGCGGCGTAACGGCAGCGGGCGGAGCGCTATCGAACGCGACCACCGATCGTACCGAGGTGTCACCGGCGGTAGCCAGCGCGGTACTGTCGCGCTGAGTGAGGCTGTCGGGGGTGGTGGCCGTCGTAGCACCAGATTGCCGACGGTCCCACACCATCCAGCCGATAGTGAGCCCCACAAGGAGCACAGCGAGGACGGCCCAGAAGCGCGAAGGGCTGGCGTCCTGGGCCCGGAACGCATCGACGGTGTGTGAGCCCAGCTGTGGCGTGCCCGCACTACGCTCGGGGGCGCTGGGGAGGGCCGCAAGGGCATCGACGACCTGCACCGCGCTGGCGAAGCGATCGGTCGCTTCCTTGGCCATGAGGCGCAGGACCAGCGATTCGAACTCCGAGCTCAGCTCCGGCACGACGGCGCGGAGCGACGGTGGGGCGGTCTCGATGTGGCTCTTGGCCACGGCATACCAATCATCGCCCTCGAACGGAAGTTTTCCGGTCGCGGCGCGAAAGAGCGTGACCCCCAGCGAGTAGAGGTCGCTGCGACCGTCGAGCTCCTTGCCCCGGGCCTGTTCGGGGCTGAAGTAGTGCGGGGTGCCTTGGACCTGATTGGTATCCCCCATGGAGGTATTCGCCGCCAGCGCGCGGGCAAGGCCGAAATCAGCCACGACCGCGTCGCCCTCCTGATCGAGGAGGATGTTGTCCGGCTTGATGTCGCGGTGGATGACCTGACTGGCGTGGGCGACGGACAAGGCGGCGGCAATCCCGATGCCGAGTTTGACCACTTCGGACTCCGGCAGCCGGCCCATGAGGTTGAGTCGGCGCCCGAGGGTGAGCGGGTAGAGGTCCATGGCCACGAACGCGGCCCCGTCGACCTGTCCGACGTCGCGGACGGTCACGATATTGGGATGGCGCAGCCGGGCGGCCGTGGCAGCTTCCCGACGGAAGCGTGTCTCGGCGAGCTCTTGGCCGGCGTATTCGGGGCGGAGAATCTTGAGCGCGACGGGGATTTCCAGGTCGAGGTCCACTGCTTCGTAGACCCAGGAAAACGCCCCCGTTCCCAAGTGGCGGATGACCCGGTACTTCCCGATTGTTCGCCCCAGATAACGGTCGGGCACGTCTTGGTCCTTTACAGGGGGGACTGAGTCGAGTAAGCTACCGTGCTTCCTGCAATTGCGCGCTCTAAACCCGCGGTGAATGTCGCGTACCACTCGCGCGACGACAGCTCGGATAACGGCTGAGAATACAACGACGATGGCGTTCGACAAGGCTACCACGATCGACAAATACCGGGCCCACGAAGGGGACACCGGTTCGACCCGCGTACAGATTGCCCTCCTGACGGAGCGCATCAACTACCTGACGGGTCATTTCCGTACGCATGCGAAGGACCATCATGGTCGTCGCGGCCTCCTCAAGATGGTTGGCAAGCGCCGCCGTCTACTGGACTATCTGAAGCGTACGGACGTGCAGCAGTATCGCACGCTCGTGCAGGACCTTGGACTCCGCTATTAAGCGCAGTTCTGTCACGTCGTCGCGCGGGGGCACAACTGCCTCCCGCGCGATTTGCGTTCTCATGAGGCTACAAAGCAGATGATGCAACGAATCGAGCGGACGTTCGCCGGTCGCCCCCTGGTTATCGAAACCGGTCGGATGGCGAAGCAGGCAGCGGGTTCCGCAGTGGTACAGTTCGGCGAGACTATGGTCCTCGCCGCCGTAACGGTGAGCGAGAACAAGAGCCCGCTCCCGTTCTTCCCGCTGACGGTCGAATACAAGGAAAAGACCTACGCCGCCGGCAAGATTCCGGGCGGGTTCATCAAGCGCGAAGGGCGCCCGCACGATCACGAGATCCTGGCGGCGCGCATCATCGATCGCTCGATCCGCCCGCTTTTCCCGGAAGGCTTCCAGAACGAAGTGCAGGTGTTCATCTACGTCATTTCTGCCGATCAGGAGAATGACGCGGATGTGCTGGCGCTGGTGGCGGCCTCGTTCGCCTTGAACGCCTCCAAGATCCCGTTCCTCGGGCCCATCGCCGGCGTTCGCGTCGGTCGCGTGCAGGGACACTGGGTGCTCAACCCGACGTTCCAGCAGCTCGCGTTCTCCGACATGGAGCTCGTGGTCGCCGGCTCGAAGGATTCGATCGTCATGGTCGAAGGTGGCGCGCTCGAAGTGTCCGAAGAGGACGTGCTCGAGTCGCTGCGCCTGTCGCACGACGGCATCCGTGAGCTCATCGCCGCCCAGGAAGAGCTGCTCGCCAAGGTGAAGCAGCCCAAGATGGCGTGGACGAAGACCGAGACGCCTGAAACGATCGCGACGCGCGTGAAGGACGCGGCGAGCACCCGCATTCGCGAAGCGCTGAACCAGAAGGACAAGCAGACGCGCGTGCAGGCGATCGAGCATGCGAAGAAGGAACTCGCGGCCGAACTGCTCGTCGAGTTCCCCGACAACGGCAAGGACATCAACGGTGTCCTGAACGACGTCGAATACAACGAGCTGCGTGCGCAGGTGCTCGACACGAAGCTCCGCGTCGATGGACGCAAGCCGAACGAGATCCGCGCCATCAGCATCGACAACGGTGTGCTGCCGCGCGCTCACGGCTCTTCGCTCTTCACGCGTGGCCAGACGCAGGCGCTCGTCGCCGCGACGCTTGGCACGGCGAAGGACGCGCAGCGTCTCGACTCCATCAAGGAAGCGGGCGAAGTCACGCGCTCGTTCATGCTGCACTACAACTTCCCGCCGTTCTCCACCGGCGAAGTGCGTCCGATGCGCGGCACCAGCCGCCGCGAAATCGGCCACGGCAATCTCGCCGAGCGCGCGCTCCAGGGCGTGCTCCCCGACTTCGCGGACTTCCCGTACACGATTCGCATCGTCTCTGACGTGCTCGAGTCGAACGGCTCGTCGTCGATGGCGTCGGTGTGTGGCGGTTCGCTCGCGCTGTTTGATGCCGGCGTGCCCATGAAGGCGGCCGTTGCCGGTGTGGCGATGGGCTTGATCAAGGAAGGCAAGAAGTACGCGATCCTGAGCGACATCCTGGGCACCGAAGATCACCTCGGTGACATGGACTTCAAGGTTGCCGGAACGAAGGACGGCATCACGTCCATCCAGATGGACATCAAGATCGAAGGCCTCGACATCAAGATCATGGAGGAGGCCCTCCGTCAGGCGAAGGAAGGCCGCCTGCACATTCTTGGTGAGATGGATAAGGCCCTCGCCACGCCGCGTACGGAGCTGTCCAAGTACGCGCCGCGCATCGTGACGGTGCAGATCCCGGTCGACAAGATCGGTGAGCTCATCGGACCGAAGGGCAAGAACATCCGCGGCATCCAGGAAGAGACGGGTGCCGAGCTCACCGTGGATGACGACGGTACCGTGACGATCGCCGCCGTCGGTGGCGAGAGCATGGAGCGCGCGAAGCAGATGGTGCAGGCCATCACCGCGGAAGCGGTGGTCGGTGAGACGTACGAAGGCACGGTGAAGACCGTAACGGCCTTCGGCGCCTTCATCGAAATCATGCCCGGCACCGAAGCGTTGCTGCACGTCTCCGAAATGAAGTGGGAGCGCGTCGAGAAGCCCGAAGACGTATGCAAGAAGGGTGATCGCGTCACGGTCAAGCTGGTCGACCGCGATGAGCGTGGCCGCCTCCGCCTCAGCATGAAGGCGTTGCTGCCTAAGCCGGAAGGCATGGCCGACGAGCCGGAGCGTCCCCGTCGTGAAGAAGGTGAGCGCGGCGATCGCGGTGGTTCACGTGGTGGACGGAACGGCGGTGGTCGCGATCGGCGCTAAGCCTCTGGGCGCTCCGGCGCCCACGCTGCACCGTACGGACCTTCCGAATGGATTGACCGTGCTCTCGGAAGCCGTTCCGGGAGCACGGTCGGTTGCTTTCGGGGCATGGATCCGCGCAGCGACACTGCACGAACGCCCCGAGCAGATGGGAGTCTCCCACCTGCTCGAACACATGGTGTTCAAGGGGACGCGCTCGCGCACGGCCCAGGAAATCGCGTTGTCTCTCGAGACACTCGGGGGATCGCTCGACGCGTACACCGAGCGTGAGCACACGTCGTATCAGGCACGGGTGCTCGACGAGCATCTGCCCGAGGCCGCGCATGTCATTGGCGAGTTGATCTTCCACCCGCTGCTCCGCGAAGAAGATCTCGCGCTCGAGCGCAAGGTGATCCTCGAAGAGATCAGCATGGTCGAGGACACGCCCGATGACATCATCTTCGACGTGCATAATCGCGCCCTGTGGGGAGATCATCCTCACGGGTACGCCATTCTTGGTACGCGCGACACAGTCAAGGCACTCGGCGTGCCTGATATTCGTGAGTTGCACACGCGAGCCTACCATCCCGGGCGGGTCGTAGTGGCTGCCTCGGGACGCGTGGAGCACGATCAGCTGCTCGAGACGCTGCAGCGCGCCGGCTGGACCGAGTTGCCCATGGGAGATCGCACGCCGTTCCCCATCGACCCGGTCGAAGTGGCGGGGCCGCACGCCGAACATATCAAGCGGAAGGATATCGGCCAGACGCATGTCGTGCTGGGCGGGCAGGGGATCGCCCATGGGGACTCGCGGCGCTTTGCGTTCGCGCTCATCGACATGTTGCTCGGCGGCGGCATGAGTTCGCGGCTCTTTCAGCGGGTACGCGAGGAACTCGGCCTTGCCTACAGCGTACACAGCTTCAGCAGCTCGTATGCAGACACCGGCTCGCACGGCGTCTACGTGGCGAGTGCGCCCGAGACTGCACAGCAGGCCGTCGACGCGGTGCGCGAGGTGTTGCGCGACGTGGCGACGAAGGGGTTGTCTTCGGCTGAGCTCGCCGCCGGCAAGCGTCAGCTTCGTGGGCAGCTCGTGATGTCCATGGAGGGCGTGTCCTCCCGAATGTATCGGGCAGCGACGACCGCACTGTATGGTGAGCCATATCGCACCATCGATGAGCTGATGGCGCTCGTCGACGCGATTGATGAAGATCAAGTGCGCGAGGTTGCGCACGATTTCTTCGATCCGGACCGACACATCCTCGTCAGCCTCGGCCCTAAGGCTGTTCGCTGACGTACACTCCCCATTTGAGAATCGACTATGCGTATCGGTGTACCCAAGGAGATCAAGACCAACGAAAACCGCGTGGCCCTTGTCCCCGCTGGCGCTGAAGCGTTGGTAGCGACCGGCCACGAAGTGTTCATCGAGACCGGCGCCGGTATTGGCAGCGGGTTCGAAGATGAGGCGTATGTGGCGGTTGGCGCGCAGATCGTGCCCGACGCGGCCACGGCGTGGGGCAAGGCCGAGCTCCTGCTCAAGGTCAAAGAGCCGATTGCCTCTGAATGGCAGTACCTGCGTCCCGACCTCACGCTGTTCACGTACTTCCACTTCGCCGCCGACGAGGCGCTGACCAAGGCGCACTTGGCGAGTGGCGCGACGTGCATCGCGTACGAAACGGTTGAACTTCCCAACCGCGACCTGCCGCTCCTGATCCCCATGTCGGAGGTCGCAGGCCGCATGGCAGTACAGGAGGGGGCCAAGTACCTCGAGAAGCTGTACGGTGGCCGTGGTGTGCTACTGGGCGGCGTTCCGGGCGTGGCGCCGGCCAAGGTCGTCATCCTCGGCGGCGGTATTGTGGGTGTGAACGCGGCGAAGATGGCGGCAGGGCTTGGCGCGAAGGTGGTCGTGCTCGATCTCTCGCTCGAGCGGTTGCGCTACCTCAGTGACGTGATGCCGGCCAACGTGCAGCTCATTCACAGCAACCGCCACAATATTCTCGAGCAGATCAGCACCTGCGATCTGGTCATCGGTGGCGTGCTCATTCCTGGCGCGAAGGCACCCAAGCTCGTTCGGCGCGCCGACCTGGCCAAGATGCGTCCGGGTGCGGTGATCGTCGACGTGGCGGTCGATCAGGGCGGCTGCGTGGAGACGATCAAGCCGACGACCCACGAGAACCCCACGTATACCGTGGACGGGATCATTCACTACGGCGTGGCCAACATGCCGGGCGCGGTGCCGCGCACGTCCACGCTGGCGCTGACCAACGCGACGCTGCCGTACACGTTGCAGCTGGCCAACAAGGGCTGGAAGCGGGCGCTCAAGGACAACGGCGCACTGCTCAAGGGCCTCAACATGTCGGCGGGTAAGGTGACGTTCCCCGGCGTCGCCGAGGCGTTCGGAATGCCACTGACGGAGCCGTCGTCGTTCCTCTGATTTGCGGCACGATGAGAGAATTTGCGGCCGGCCCCGATCTCGGGTCCGGCCGTTTTTCTATCCCACCGAGGTCGGACATTGTGCCCGATCACAGGAATGTCGGACGATGGGTCCGGGTGCGCTAGGTCACGATATTCCAATAGCTTGTCCGCTTTGGCGTGTGCCAATACCTTACCCATACGCCGCTGCCCGTTATTCACAGGCGCCACGGTTTTCGTGTTGCGCCGCCCCGGTCTCCCTGGATGTTCTGGCCCTTCAGTAAGTCGAACTCGTTTTTCCCGGCGAATGCCATCGCCGTTGATCTTGGCACCGCCAATACGCTGATCTACGTGAAGGGGGAGGGGATCGTGCTGAACGAACCCTCCGTCGTGGCGCTCGATCGCGAGACCAAGAAGATCAAGGGCGTGGGGCTGGAAGCGAAGCGCATGTTGGGGCGAACCCCAGACGGCATCATGGCCGTGCGCCCGATGAAGGACGGCGTGATCGCCGACTTCGACGTGACGGAAAAGATGTTGCGCTATTTCCTCACGCTGGTGATCGACAAGCACGTGTTCAAGGTGAAGCCGCGTGTCATCGTGTGTGTGCCGTCGGGCATCACCGAGGTGGAGAAGCGCGCGGTGCGTGATTCGGCGCTCGGCGCTGGCGCCAAGGAAGTCTTCATGGTGACCGAGCCGATGGCGGCGGCGATCGGCGTGGGGCTGCCCGTTGAATCGCCCACTGGCAACATGGTCATCGATATCGGCGGTGGAACCACCGAAATCGCCGTCATCGCGTTGTCGGGTATCGTGAGCGATACGTCGATCCGCACGGGTGGCGACGAACTCGATATCAGCATCGTGCAGTTCATGCGCAAGAACTACAATCTGCTCATCGGTGAGCCGACGGCGGAGCAGATCAAGATTCAGATCGGATCTGCGTATCCCGTGGGCGAAGAGCGCGAAATGGAAGTGAAGGGGCGTGATCTCGTTTCGGGCATTCCGAAGACGGTGCGCGTGCACTCGAGCGAAATCCGGGAAGCCGTGCAGGAGCCTATTCAGCAGATCGTCGATGCCGTGCGCCGTGCGCTGGAAATCACGCCGCCGGAACTCGCGTCGGACATCGTCGATCGCGGTATCGTCATGACGGGCGGCGGTGCGCTCATCCGCGGCCTCGATGTACTGCTATCGCAGGAAACCGGTTTGCCGATTCACGTCGACGAAGATCCACTCACGTGCGTGGTGCGCGGCACCGGCAAGATTCTGGACGACGAAGAGAAGTACTGGTCCGTGTTGACCACTTGATTCGCCGCATCACCCTCTTCTCTCGCAGCATCACCTTCTACTTTCTCTGAAAACGCGTGGCTCGGAACGTTCGTGGTGAAGGGCGTCTCGACACCGGGTTGTTGCTGGTGTGCGTGGCGTTGTCGGTCCTGGCGTTCCTCTCACCGCGTCGCAGTCGCGAAGATTTCGCGTCGATGCTGCGTGCCTCGGTGCTGTCCCCGCTGGTACAGCTCGAGGGTCGTACGGCGACCGTACGCGCCGCCATCGTCGCGCGCAATGATCTGCTGGTGACACGGGGGCGCGCCGTCGCCGATACGCTCAGTCTCCGGGCGATCAGCGACGAGAACGCGACCATGCGCAAATTGCTCGGCCTGGCGGCACGTCTGCAGGATGGCTTCGTGCCCGCCGAGCTGTTGCCGGTACGTGGCGGAGACGAGTTCTCCATGCAACTGACCGCTGGCAGCGATGTCGGCGTGCAGGCGTTTCAGCCGGTGGTGACCGCCGATGGCTTGGTGGGAATGATCGTCTCCGTCGATCGCACGACGAGCACCGCCCTCACGTGGGCGCACCCCGACTTTCGCGTGAGCGCGATGAGCGCAGATCAGAACGCGTTCGGCATTGTGCAGCCGCATCTGGCAGAGGGCGCTGAGCGCTGGTTGCTCGAAATGCGCGGCGTCCCATTCCGCGCCAAACTCGATTCCGGCACGCTCATCGTAAGCTCAGGGCTCGGCGCGACGTATCCGCGCGGCATTCCGGTAGGTACGGTAATCGGCGAGTTGAATACGCCGGAAAAGTGGGCGCGCACGTATTTGGTAAAGCCCGCCGTGCTGCCCGAGAATATCGGTCCGGTGCTGGTGCTCCTGCCGTCGCGTGCGCAGCGCGGCGTGAACGGCGTGTGGACGAGTGCCGCGGCAGCGGACAGCGCCGCGCGCGCGATGGCCGCCGCTGGTGATTCCCTGGCGCGCGTCGTGGCGCTGGATGAGCTGGCGGCGCGTCGGGCAGCGTTCGATTCGCTGGTCGCTGATAGTCTTGCTCTCGGTGATACCATTGGCGGGGGGATGCTCACGCGTTCCGATACGGCGCGCAAGCCGGATAGTGCGCGGGTCACGCCACGGCGACCGGACAGCAGCGGCGTTCGCCCGGCGGTGGCGCGTCCGCCGGCACCGAAGCCTCCGGTCACCCGTCCCCCGGGAGTTCCCCGCTGATGCGGGCGCAAAACCAAGCACCTGGCATCGGCAGCGCTCTGCGCGCGTGGCTCGGCTTTCTCCTGCTCCTCACCGCGCACTTCAGCGTGCGTCCGCTGGTGGCGGGACGCGCGTCCATCGACTTCGCCGTCATCGCGGTGCTCTTCTCGTCAGTGCGGATGCGCCCGGGCTTTGCGGCCCTCACCGGTTTCCTCACGGGACTCGCGCTCGACGCGATGGCACCGGGAAGTTTCGGTGCGAGCGCACTGGTGCTCTCGCTCATTGCGTTTGGTGCCTCGTGGCTCAAGGCCGTCTTCTTCGCCGATCATGTGGCACTGACCGGATTGTTCGTGTTCGGAGCCAAGTGGCTCTTCGATATCGCCATGACGCTCCTGGCCGGCGTGGGCTCCGGCGTGTCGTTGTTTGTTACGCTCTTGCTCTGGTCGCCGCTGTCGTCAGCCCTGACGGCGTTGGTGGCGGTCGTACTGTTGGTGTTGTTCCGTCCGTTGTATCGGCCACAGGCGCTGTAAACCGTCTGTGCAGACACATCGAGTGGGGAACGGTCAATGAGCTATCATCCGAATTCCGTGTTGCGTCGCGCGCGGGTTGCGCGGGCGTTGTTGGTGCTGGTGTTCTGCGTGTTGGGCGGCGCGTTCTTCCGCACGCAGGTCCTGCAGAACGCCGAGTTCGTGCTCGCATCGGAGAGCAATCGGCTGCGCGAAGTGCCGTTGCCGGGCGCGCGCGGCATCATCTACGATCGCAATGGTGCCATCATCGCGGAGAACCTGCCGGGGTACTCCGTCTCCATCCTGAGTCCGACCACCGACTCGCTGCGTTCGGCGCTCCGCTCATTGTCGCGGATCATCGAGATCGATTCGGCGCAGCAGGCGCTCGCGATTCGTCGTTATCGCGCGGCCCCCACGCGTCCGGCCGTCATTTTCAACGATGCCAGTTTTCAGGTCGTGTCGGTGCTCGAGGAGCGCCGCGCAGAGTTTCCCGGGCTGATCATCCAGAGTGCGCCCAAGCGCTATTATCCTGATGCCGAGGCCGTAGCGGCGCTCGTCGGGTACACCGGTGAAATTTCCGAAAAGCAGTTGGAGCAGCAACGCTACGCCAGCTACAAGGCGGGGCAGCAAGTAGGGAAGGGCGGCCTCGAACTGCAGTATGAAGAGCAGCTGCGTGCCCGCGAAGGGAGCCGCTTTGTCGAGGTGGATGCCAAGAACCGCGTTGTGCGCGATAACGGGGTGCGCGCGGAGATCCAACCCGAAGCGCCGCCGCCGCTTCGTACCAACATCGATCTCGACCTGCAGCGGTACTCTCACGACTACTTCGGCGACTCGCTGCGCGGGGCTGTGGTCGCGCTCGACCCGCAAACCGGCGGTGTCCTGGCCATTTACAGCGCACCGAGCTACGACATCAATCGCTTCATTGGTGGCGTATCGACGTCGTATTACAAGGAACTGCAGGCCCACAAGTACACGCCGCTCTTCAACCGCGCCATCTTTGGCCGCTATCCGCCCGCCTCCACGTGGAAGCTGGCCACGGCAGCCCTCGGCATGGAACTCGGCCTCGTCACCATGGACACGCACATGGAGACCCCGTGTACCGGCGGCTACTACTACGGGCGGGTCTTCAAGTGTTGGGACAAGCGCGGCCACGGGGATATCACGCTCGCGCAGGCCATCGCCAAGTCGTGTGATGTGTATTTCTACCAGCTCGGCCTCAAAATCGGGCTCACGCGCTTGCTGGCGGGAGGCGTACGCCTTGGCTTCGGAGATTCCACCGGCATCGACATGCCCGGCGAAAAGCGCTCCATCTGGCCGAAGAACACCGCGTACTTCGACCGGACCTACGGCGCGCGTGGCTGGAACAAGTCGGTGGTGCTGAGCTTGTCGATTGGGCAGGCGGACAACGCGCAAACACCACTGAATATGGCGCGCTTCTACACGGCGCTTGCGACCGACGGGTATGCGGCGACGCCGCAGATCGTGTCGCGTACGCCGGAACGGAAGAAGGTGCTCAACCTCAACCCCGAGCAGATCAAGAGCATTCAGCTCGCGCTTGCGGATGTGGTAAGCCGCGGGACCGCGGCGGGTGCACAGATTCAGGGGCTCACCATTGCCGGCAAGACCGGGACTGCGCAGGTCGGCGGGCAGGAAGACTATGCGTGGTTCGTTGGGTATGCGCCGGCCGACAAGCCCAAGATCGTCCTCGCGATCATCATCGAAGAGGGGTTGCACGGCTCGACCGCGGCGCGCGTCGCGACGAAGCTCATGGAACGGTATCTCAAGGCGAAGCTGACGATGAACACCGTGCCCATCGACTGACGCCATGGCGAACCACGGAATTCTTCGGCGACAGAGCATCGATGTTCCGCTCCTGATCACGGCGCTACTGCTCACGATGTATGGGCTGGCCATGGTCTTTTCGGCGGGGCAGCTCGATGTGCGCGACCCGGCACTCGAAGGGTTGTGGAAGCGCCAGGTGGTGTTGGTCGGCGTGGCCCTCGTGGCCGCGTGGACGGTGACGCGCGGTTCGGTGCGGCTGTTCGAGTGGAGTGCGTGGCCGCTATACATCCTGAGCATCCTGCTGCTGGTGGCCGTGTTCTTCATTGGTAGTGGTGGTGGCACCGCGCGCAGTATGAATGGCTGGCTCACCATTGCCGGCCGGCGCATCGGGCAGCCATCGGAGTTGGCCAAGCTGGCCACGACGCTCATGTTGGCGCGCACACTCGCGGCGCAGCGCGATACGGTGCGGTCGTTGCTGGAGTTATGGAAACCGCTCGCGTTGGTCGGCGTCCCGTGGGTGCTCGTGATGCTGCAGCCCGACCTTGGTACCGGGATGGTGTTCATCGGCATCTGCTTCGCCATGCTGTTCTGGGCCGGCGTGCCGTGGCCACTGCTGGTGATGTTGGCGAGCCCCGGGGTCAGCCTGATTCTCGCCTTCAGCACTGGGCTCTGGGGGGCGTGGTTCCTCATCCTGGTTGCGCTGGTACTCTGGTACCGCCCCTATCTCGTGGAGGGGGTGGTGCTGGTGGTTGCCAATCTCGCCATGGGCGTCGTGGCCCCCTTGCTCTGGGACAAGCTCAAGCCGTATCAGCAGCGGCGCTTCTTGGTCTTCATCGACCCGGCGTACGATGCACAGGGGTCTGGCTACAACGTCATTCAGAGCAAAGTCGCCATCGGCTCCGGTGGGCTGTTCGGAAAAGGCTTTACCCTAGGGACACAGAAGCGCCTCAGCTTTCTTCCTGAACAGCAGACCGACTTCATTTTCTCCGTGGTTGGCGAGGAACTTGGGTTCATCGGGGTCTTCGTTGCCCTCGCCCTATTTCTGGCGCTGTTCCTCCGAAGCACGCGGGTGGCCATCCGGGCGTCCGACGCGTTCCCCAGTCTGGTCGCCTTCGGCCTGATGTCGGCGTGGTTCGTACACGTCGTCGTGAACGTGGGGATGACGCTCAATCTCATGCCGGTCACCGGCATTCCCCTGCCGTTCTTCAGCTATGGCGGTTCCTTCATGTTGGTGAGCTGGCTGTCGGTCGCGGTCATGCTGCGCATCTCCGCCGAAGGACGCGGGCAGGCCGACGCACTCGGGCTCTGAGCCAGCGGACGCCATATAGCAGCCTGAGCCGAGCGCAAGGTCTAGCCTTCCGTGCCTGAAGTTCCGATCTTACTTGCCTATGGCCTGGTTCCGGAAGGAAAGAAAGACCCGTCAGCCGCGACGCGAGCGCCTCGAGATCCCTCCCGATACCTGGGAGAAGTGCGAGGCGTGCGGGCACACGGATATCCGTGACAAGTTTCTGCGCAATCTCAACGTGTGCCCGTCGTGTGATTTTCACCGCCGCATGCGCGCTTGGGATTACGCCACCGCGATCATCGACGACGGCACGCTTAACGAGGTTGGTAGCGAGCTTCGCTCCGTCGATCCGCTTGGCTTCCCGGACTATCCCACGCGCCTCAAGCGGGCGTTGGCGAATGCGGGTGATACCGACGCCATTCTGACGGTCGTCGGTCAGCTCGAGGGCATGCCGGTGGGTATCGGCGTCATGGACTTCGCCTTCATGGGCGGCTCCATGGGCTCGGTGGTTGGTGAGAAGATTGCCCGACTCGGTCAGCGCTCGCTCGAGAAGAAGCATCCGCTCATGATCGTGTCGCAGTCCGGCGGGGCGCGCATGCAGGAAGGCATTTTGTCGCTCATGCAGATGGCCAAGGCGTCGGCGGTGCTGTCACAGTTGGCCGAGCGACGGATTCCGTACATCTCCGTGCTCACCAATCCGACCACGGGTGGTGTGAGTGCCAGTTACGCGATGCTGGGCGATGCCATTCTCGCTGAGCCAGGTGCGGTGATCGGCTTTGCCGGACCGCGAGTCATCAAGCAGACACTCGGCCAGGACCTGCCCGAAGGATTTCAGACCGCCGAGTTCCTGTTGGAGAAGGGCATGGTCGATCGGGTCGTGCATAGGCGAGATATGCGCACCACGTTGTCCCGCCTGTTGCGCCACATGACCGGTCGGCCCGCCGCCGCTGGTCACGACCAGCAGGAAAGCTGAGCGGCGAGCGCGCGCTGGATCCACGGGCCCCCCGTACGGTTAGCACCGCCGGGCCCGATGGGTCGGCCACTGAATACCACGCGGCGCTCCGTCGTCTGTTCGCGCGGACCGGCGGCGCGTGGCGCCTTGGGCTGGAGCGCGTACGGGAGTTGCTTGACCAGCTGGGCAATCCGCACCTCGCGTATCCGGTCTTCCATGTGGCCGGCACGAATGGGAAGGGGAGCACGGTGGCAACGCTCGACGCCTTGCTTCGGGGCTCGGGGCTCAGAGTCGGGCGGTACACGTCGCCACACCTGGTCGACTTCACCGAGCGCGTGGTGGTGGACGGCGTCGCCATGTCCCGTGACGAAGTCACCGCGTGGCTCACGCAGTGGGAACCGGCGCTGACCGCGTTGGGGGCCACGTTCTTCGAAGCCACCACGGCAATGGCGTTCAGCTATTTCGCCAACGCTCGCGTCGATGTCGCGATCATCGAAGTCGGGCTTGGCGGGCGTCTTGATGCCACGAATGTCGTGTCGCCCCTCGCGGCGGGGGTCACGCAGATCGGCTTCGACCACATGGAGTTTCTGGGCGATACGCTCCCCGCCATCGCTGGCGAGAAGGCCGGGATCTACAAGGCCGGCACGCCGGCGGTTGTCGGTGACACGAATCCGGAAATCCGGACGCTGCTGATGGACCGGGCGATATCCGCGCATGCGGCGCCGATTCTCGTGTCTGGGCGTGACTGGCAGGTTCGCGAGATCGAGGTGGGGGCGCAGGGGACGAGCTTCACCCTCGAAGTGGACGGCGGGCAGCGTCGGCTCACCACGCCGCTCGTGGGCCATTTTCAGGCGCACAATGCCGCCGTCGCCTTGGCCATGCTCCGTGGCGCTGGCGGCCCGTGGGCGGCCATCGAGGCCAACGCGGCAGCCCTCCTTCCGGGCGTGAGACTGGCCGGGCGCTTTCATCGTGCCAGCCCGTGGCTGTTCGACGTGGCGCACAACGCTGATGGCGCCGAAACCGTGGTCAACAACCTGCTGGCGGTCGGGCTGCCGCATCCGATCACAGCGGTGGTGTGTGTCCTGCGCGATAAGGACTGGCGTGGCATCCTGCGTGCCGTTGCCCGCGCGGCGGAACGGATTGTCGTGACCATGGCGCCGACCGCCCCGGCGAACCGCACGTGGGACTTGCACGAGGTCGACGAATGGGCGCGAGGCGAAGGACTTCCTGTCGCCCGCATCGACGATTTCTCCAGTGCGCTGGCGCAGGCCCGTGCCGAAGCGGCCACCGTCTTGGTCACCGGGTCATTTCATACCGTTGGTGATGCCATGGAACGGTTGCAGGTGCATCCGTTGGCTCGGTAGCTTTCACGGATGTCACAAAAGCCGTTGCCCGGATTCCGCGACTTCTATCCAGAGCAGTTCGCCGAGCGAGCCCACATCTTCGAAACCTGGCGCCGCGTCGTGCGGCGCTATGCGTTTCTGGAGTACGATGGGCCGCCCCTCGAACCGCTGGAGTTGTACACACAGAAGAGTGGCGAGGAAATCGTCACTCAACTGTACAACTTCATCGACAAGGGTGAGCGCCCCGTCGCCATGCGACCGGAGATGACGCCGACCTTTGCCCGGATGGTCGGCGCGAAGGCGCAGACGCTGCGGAAGCCGGTGCGGTGGTTTTCGTTGCCGCAGCTGTTTCGCTACGAGCGTACCCAGAAAGGGCGCCTGCGAGAGCACTTTCAGCTCAACGTCGATATGGTCGGCGAAAGCGACGTGCTGGCCGATGCGGAGTTGCTGTCGATCGCCATCGAAATCATGCGCGACTTCGGACTCTCCGATCAGGATGTGCGGGCGCGCGTCAGTGATCGTCGCCTCTTGAACGGGTTGCTCGAACATCTCGCGATTCCCGAAAGTTTGTGGACTGCGGTGTACGCGGTGCTCGACAAGCTCGAACGACAGCCGCGCGAGCTATCGGCGGAGAAGCTGGCGGCAGCGGGTCTCGACAGTGAAACAGCGGACGTCATCCTCGGCTTCGGTGCCATGGATTTTGCGACGGTCTGCGCGCGATACGGCGATGCGCCGGTCGTGAAGCCGCATCTCGATCGCTTTGCCGATTACCTGGCGCATCTTGAGGCGCTGGGGGTGGCGTCGTGGATCCGTTTCGATCTGACGATCGTGCGCGGTCTGGCGTACTACACGGGCATCGTGTTCGAGCTGTTCGATAACGTCGGCGAGTTCCGCGCCATCTGTGGCGGAGGCCGTTACGACAATCTGCTCAAATCGCTCGGCGGTGCCGATCTCCCGGCGCTGGGCTTCGGCATGGGCGACGTCGTGATCGGCGAACTCCTGCGCTCACGCGGATTGATGCGCTCGAGCGGTACGGCGTTGGAGTTCTGGATTGCGCAATCGCCCGAACAGGCCGATGCGCCGCGCCTTGCGTTGCAGACCGCGGCCGCGATGCGACATGCCGGGGGCATTGTGGAGTATGCGCTCAAGAGTCAGAAGCTCGACAAGCAGCTGGAAGCCGGCCGGAAAGCTGGCGCAAGCGCGTTTGTCATCGTCGACAGCGCCAGCGCGACCGCGCCCTGGCGAGTACGCCGCTCGGGCCACGACGATCAGATATTCACCTCGCTCGAGGCGCTGTGCGCCTGGGCCTCTTCGACGAACGGATCCCAGTCATGAGTGACGACAAGAAGCTGACCACCCGCGCCGAGAACTTCAGCGACTGGTACAACGAACTCGTGCTGCGCTCGGAACTCGCCGACTACTCGCCGGTGCGCGGATGCATGGTCATCCGTCCGCATGGCTATGGCATCTGGGAGCGCATGCAGCGCGCGCTCGACGACATGTTCAAGGCCACGGGTCACGTGAACGCGTACTTCCCGTTGTTCATTCCCGAGAGCTTCCTCTCGAAGGAAGCCGAGCATGTGGAGGGCTTCGCTCCAGAGTGCGCGGTTGTCACCATGGGGGGCGGCAAGCAACTCGAAGAGCGCCTGGTGGTCCGCCCGACCTCGGAAACGATCATCTATTCGATGTTCGCGAAGTGGGTGCAGAGCTATCGTGATCTGCCGTTGCTCTACAACCAGTGGGCCAACGTCGTCCGCTGGGAAATGCGGACGCGACTGTTCCTGCGCACGATGGAGTTCCTGTGGCAGGAGGGACACACGGCGCACGCGACGCACGACGAGGCCGAGGAGGAGACGCGCCGCATGCTGGGCGTCTATCGTGAGTTCATGGAAGGCTATATGGCCATGCCGGTGATCACGGGGCAGAAGACCGACAGCGAGAAGTTTGCCGGCGCTCTTCGCACGTATGCGTGCGAGGCGCTGATGCAGGACAACAAGGCGTTGCAGGCGGGAACGTCGCACAACCTCGGGCAGAATTTTGCGAAGGCGTTCGACCTGACGTTTCAGAGCGAAGCCGGGCAGCAGGAGCACGCGTGGAACACGTCGTGGGGCGTGTCCACGCGCATGATCGGCGGGCTCGTGATGACCCACGGTGACGATGCCGGACTCCGGTTGCCTCCCAAGCTGACGCCGATTCAGATGGTGATCGTGCCGATCTGGAAGACCGACGAAGAACGCGACGCCACCATTCAGGCGGCCAAGCGGATCGCCGATGACTTGGGGAGCTTCAAGCGTCCCGATCACGAGCGGATCCGTTGCCATGTGGACGACCGCGTCGGCATCAAGCCGGGCGCCAAGTATTACCACTGGGAGCTTCGCGGTATCCCGCTGCGCATGGAAATCGGCCCGCGTGACCTGGCGCAGGAAAGTGGCATGCTCGTTCGTCGCGACACGCGTGAGAAGCGTCCCATTGCGATGGCCGCACTGCGGGAGGAGTTGCCGATCATCCTTGACCAGATTCAGGCCGATATGTTGGCCGCGGCGCGTGCGCGACTCGAGGCCAACAGCATCCGTGAACCCATGAGCTATGAGAAGTTCAAGGAAATCATGGAAGGGCCGGGGGCGTTCGTGTACGCCGGCTGGAACGGTGATCCGGCCGTCGAGGCCAGGGTGAAGGAAGAGACCAAGGCCACGATCCGGTGCATCCCCGATCCCGAGTTCCGCTCGCCAGTGGCGCCGACGACGTGCATGGTGACGGGCGAGCCCGCGAAGTACGAGGTGTTGTGGGCTCGGTCGTACTGAACGCCGGGGAGGGGTCGGCCATGTCTCCCACCGGGTTCGAGTACCGCGACGGTGTGCTGCACGCGGAGGAGGTGGCGCTCCCGCTTCTGGCCGCTGCGGTGGGTACACCGGCGTACGTGTACTGCGCGAACACTGTGCGGGCACGCTATCGCCGGCTGGATCAGGCGTTCGCCGGTATTCCGCACCACATTCACTTCGCGGTGAAGGCGAACTCGAATCTCTCCGTGCTCTCGCTGTTGCGAGAGCTGGGTGCGGGCGTGGATATCGTCTCCGGGGGCGAGCTGTATCGTGCCCTTCAGGCGGGTTTCCATGGCCGCGATGTGGTCTTCAGCGGCGTCGGAAAGACGGTGCAGGAGATTGCGCAGGCGCTCGAGGCGGAGGTGCAGCTCATCAACGTCGAGTCCGAGGCGGAGCTCGTGGCCATCGACGCGGTCGCGGCCCGCTTGGGCGTGGTCGCACCGATCGCCATCCGTGTCAATCCGGAAGTCACGGTGGATACGCCGCACGCGTATATCAAAACCGGCGAAAAGGGGCAGAAGTTCGGTATTCCGCGTGACGACGTGGCGCGCCTCGTCGAGCTCACGGGAGAGCTCTCCCATGTGCAGCTCCGTGGCATGGGTATGCACCTGGGCTCGCAAATCGGGAATGCCGATCCGTTACGGGATGCGCTCCCGCGGTTGCTCGCGGCGATTGCGTATGCGCAGGGAAAAGGTCATCCCATTGCCTTCATGGACGTCGGCGGTGGTTTGTCCGTGCCGTACGAGTCGCATGAACGGGACGCCGACATCGATGACTACGCGACGATCGTGCGCGCGGCGGCACTGGAAACCGGATTGACGCTGTTGCTCGAACCGGGACGTTATCTCGTCGCCGAGGCGGGAATACTTCTGACTGAGGTATTGTACCGCAAGCATGCGGCCGGCAAGGATTTCGTCGTGACCGATGCCGGCATGAGCGATCTGATTCGTCCTGCGCTGTATCAGGCGTATCACGCCATCGATCCGGTAACTTTGACGGACGGTTCCGTCGTTGCCGATATCGTCGGACCGATCTGCGAATCCGGCGATTTCTTCGCCAAGGACCGCCGCTTGCCCGACGTGCAGGCGGGTGCGTTACTCGCGGTGCGTACGGCAGGGGCCTACGGCTTCTCGATGGCTTCGAATTACAACTCGCGCCCTCGGCCGGCCGAGGTGCTCGTCGACGGCGATCAATTCGCGGTCGTCGGCGCGCGCGAACAGCTTGATGATCTTGTGCGCTTGGAGCGCATGCCCCTTCAGTGGAGAACTGCCTGATGCGCATCGGACTGTTGTCGGACACTCATGACCGCGTACCAGCTGTGCGCGCGCTGCTCGAACAGATGGTCGCTGGCGGCGTTTCACTCGTCATGCATGCCGGTGACTACTGCTCACCCTTTTCGCTGCAGCCCTTCCACGATTTGTCGCTGCCGCTTCTTGGTGTATTCGGACGCAACGACGGGGATCGTGACGCGTTGATCGCTGCCGCCAAGACCGGGTTTGGTGCCGCGGAGTTGTATGAGTCACCGCACAGCTTCGACCTCGGGGGAAAATCGGTATTGCTCATTCATGATCTTGCCGACGTACACCAACGGTCCATCGATGGTCACGAGGTCATCGTGCATGGATTTACGCATGTGCCGGAGATGAAAGCGCGCGGCGACTCATTGCTGGTCAATCCGGGTGAAGGTTGTGGCTGGCTCCACGGTGCGCCCACCGGCGCCATTCTCGATCTCGACACCAAGGCGATCGAATTTCTCAAGCTTACCGGTCCGGAGTGGAAGGTCTGATGCAGAACACCTCGAGTCGCATTCTCATCCTCGACTGCGGGTCCCAGTTCACGCAGCTGATCGCGCGCCGTGTGCGTGAAGCGCGCGTCTACTCCGAGATCCATCCGCCGACACAATCGTTGGAGTGGATTCGCGCGTGGAACCCCACCGGTATCATTCTCTCCGGTGGCCCGAGCTCGGTAACCGATGAGGGCGCACCGACGGTCTCTCGCGAGCTGCTGGACATCGCTCCCGTGCTGGGCGTGTGCTACGGCATGCAGCTGATCGCCCACCTTGAAGGGGGCGCCGTGGTGGGAGGCGGTCGTCGTGAGTATGGGCGCGCCGAGGTCACAGTGGACGAGCCGTCCGGGCTCTTTGCCGGTTTCGACGCCGGCGAGAAGACCACCGTGTGGATGAGCCACGGCGATCACGTGGAACAGGTGCCGCCCGGTTATGTCGCGACGGCGCACAGCGGCCACACCTGCGCCGGCTTCCGTCACGAAACGAGGCCGATCTACGCCATTCAGTTTCACTCCGAAGTGCACCATACGGTGCGCGGCGCCGAGATCATTCAGAACTTCCTCTTCGGTGTCTGTCACTGTACGCCCGATTGGACGCCCGGTCACTTCATCGATCAGGAAGTGGCGAAGATCCGCGCGTTGGTCGGCGACCGCCAGGTGATTTGCGGACTCTCGGGCGGAGTCGATTCGAGCGTGGCGGCGGCGCTGGTACACAAGGCCATCGGCGATCAGCTGACGTGCATCTTTGTCGATACCGGTCTGCTGCGGCTGCACGAACGCGAGCAGGTCGAACGCACGATGGGGCAGCATCTTGGGATTCGCCTCATCACGGTTCGGGCCGAGGAACGCTTTCTCACCGCGCTTGCCGGCGTTGGTGAGCCGGAGAAGAAGCGCAAGATTATCGGCGAGCATTTCATTCGCGTGTTTGAAGCTGCTTCCGAAGACGCCGGCAAGAACGCCGCCTTCCTGGTGCAGGGCACGCTGTACCCCGATGTCATCGAATCGGTGAGCGCGAAAGGGGGCCCGTCCGCCACGATCAAGACGCACCACAACGTGGGTGGGCTGCCGAAGGACATGAAGTTCTCGCTGATTGAACCGTTGCGTGAGCTGTTCAAGGACGAAGTGCGCAACGTCGGCCGTGAATTGGGGCTGCCGGAGGAGATGGTGGGACGGCATCCGTTCCCGGGCCCAGGCCTCGCGATTCGCGTGCTTGGAGAGGTGTCCCCGCACGCCCTCGATATCCTGCGCCGCGCCGACGCGATCTATCTCGAAGAGATTCGCGCGGCGGGCTTGTATCCGGACATCTGGCAGGCGTTCGCCGTGTTCCTCCCGGTGCGCTCGGTAGGTGTCATGGGCGACGGTCGCACGTATGAGCATGTCATCGCGTTGCGCGCCGTCACGAGCACCGACGGCATGACGGCCGATTGGTTCGCGTTCCCGCACGAAGTGTTGGCGCGTATCTCCAATCGCATCATCAACGAAGTCGATGGCGTGAATCGGGTGGTGTACGACATCAGCTCCAAGCCACCTGCAACCATCGAGTGGGAGTAAACCCATGCGCCGCGTAAACGCCCGAGCCGTGGTCAGCGCGGCGCTGCTGCTGTTGAGTGCCGTTGCCACCGTTGCCGACGCGCAGTCCGTTGCGCCAACGCACGGTGTACGTCCCCGTCGCATGGCCATTCGCAACGCGATGGTCATCGAGGGGAATGGAACGCCGGCGGAAGGTCCCAAGGACATCATTCTCGAAGGCAACCGCATCGTCGACATCGTCGCACTCGATCCGGTCGCGGTGAAATCCGGCGCCGTGAAGCGTGTGCAGGCTGACGTGGAGATCGATGCGACCGGCAAGTATGTCATGCCCGGACTCATCAATCTGCATGGTCACGTGCAGGATGAGCGGGGTGGTATTCCGCAGCCACTCGAGTATCAGCTCAAGCTCTGGCTCGGCATGGGGATCA
This sequence comes from Gemmatimonadaceae bacterium, assembly GCA_947457545.1. GTDB lineage: Bacteria > Gemmatimonadota > Gemmatimonadetes > Gemmatimonadales > Gemmatimonadaceae > Gemmatimonas. Next base: position 182,777 of record CANGXD010000001.1, on the reverse strand, counting down.
CCACCGTGCGTGATGTGTCGAGCGAGACCCCGAAAACGCTGCAACTCCGCGCGCGGAGTCTTGCCGGCGAGGTCGCGGCGCCGCGGGTGTACGTGTACGCCCGCTACGCCTACATGCCGGTCCCGAAGAACGACATGGAAGCACGGCAGCGCGTGCGCGACCTCAAAGTGCAGGGCGTCGACGGGCTCAAGCTGTTCGGCATGGACAAGGATGTCTATGCACCGGTGCTCGATGAGGCGCGCAAGCAGGGCCTTCGTACGGCGCACCACATGGCGGTGGACGAAACCAATGCGTGGGACGCCGCCAAGGGCGGGCTCACCAGTATCGAGCATTGGTATGGCGTGCCTGATGCCGCGTTGCTCAGCGGAGGGCAGCAGTTCCCGTCGAATTTCAACTATGCCGATGAAGGGATGCGCTTTCGCTACGCTGGTCGCTTGTGGCGCGAAGCTGACTCCTCGCGCCTGCAAGACGTGCTGAAGGCGATGGTGCAGGGCGGGGTCGCATGGAATCCAACGCTCGAGATCTACGAGGCGAGCCGCGACCTGCAGCGCGCAGAAACGCAGCCGTGGTTTGTCGACTATCTGCACCCGACGCTCGAGAAGTACTTCCGCCCCGACGCGGCGAATCACGGTTCGTACTTCGCCAACTGGAGTAGCACGGACGAAGCGTTCTGGAAGGAAAACTACCAGATCTGGTTTCGCGCGGTGCGGGATTTCGAGCGTCTGGGGGGGATTGTCGGAGCTGGTGAAGATGCCGGATTCATCTATCAGGTGTACGGCTTCGGGCTCATTCGTGAACTCGAACTGCATCAGGAAGCCGGATTTTCGACACTGAAGGTGCTGCAGCATGTGACCGCGAACAACGCCAAGATCCTCGGTGAAGAGCAACGTCTTGGACGTGTGCGCGCCGGCTATCTCGCCGACCTGATCGTCGTCAACGGCAACCCGTTGGAAGATCTCAAGGCGTTCTATCCGCAACGCGCGGATGCGGCGGCCGGTCCTGGTGGTGGGGTTCTCTGGACCATCAAGGACGGGATCCCATATGATGCGCCGCGTATGCTCAAGGAAGTGCGTGCGCTGGTGAAGTCCGCGCGCACGCCGTGACGCGCGGAGTGCGCGTCGGGTGAGTGTCACGCGTGGGTGGCGTGACGACCTCAAGGATATGGGGCAGGTCGCCGCCCCCGTGGTCCTCATCAATGTGGGTGTGCAGGCCATGGGTGTGGTGGACACACTCATGGTCGGAAAGCTGGGCGGGGCTGCCATCGCCGCCGTCGCTCTTGGCAATTTCTATTTCTTCAATGTCTGCGTCTTCGGCATCGGGCTGCTCTTCGCCCTTGATCCTGTCGTGTCGCAAGCGGTCGGTGCCGGTGATCACGAGGGAGTGGCTCGCGCGGTACAGCGCGGATTTGTACTCGCCGCGTTCATCTCGGTCGTGGTTATGCTCGCGCTTGTGCCCGGCGAGTGGCTGTTGACCGCGCTGGGACAGCCGGCAGACGTGGTGGTCGACACGGCGGTGTATACCCGCCGACGGCTCCTCGGCGTCGTCGCATTCTTTGCCTTCAACGTGCTGCGGCAGACGCTCCAAGCCATGGGGCCGGTCCGCCCGGTCATTATCGCGGTCGTCGTGGCAAACGGCGTGAATGCGTTCGCCAACTGGTGTCTGATCTTCGGCAACTGCGGCGCGCCGGCGATGGGCGTCGAGGGATCGGGTTATGCGACCGCGATCGCCACATGGGTCATGGCGCTGGTTCTCGGCCGATTGGCGTGGCCACTGCTGCGCGATGTGATTCGGCCATGGCGCGCGGCGTCACTCACCTGGGCCCCTATGTCGCGCATGCTGCGCATTGGGGTGCCCATAGGGGTGCAATGGTTTTTCGAAGCCTTCGCTTTCGGTGTGACTGCGTTGTTCATGGGCTGGATGGGCACCGCATCCCTCGCAGGGCACGAGATTGCCCTCAGTATGGCCGCGCTGACCTTCATGGTCCCGTTGGGTATCTCGGGCGCCGCGGCGGCCGTGGTAGGGCGCGCCATCGGGCGTGGCGACCTCCCTGCCGCACGGCGCGACGCGCTCGCCGCCATCGCGTGCGGCGTGGGATTCATGTGTGTCAGCGCGGTGGTGTTCATTGCAGCACCCGAGTGGCTCACCGCCAGGTACACGAGTGACGCGAGCACCGTGGCGGTCGCCGTGGCCCTTGTCCCTCTCGCGGGGTGGTTTCAGGTATTTGACGGGCTCCAGGCCGTCACCAGTGGCGTCCTACGCGGAACCGGCGACACGCGCGTACCGGCGATGCTTCACCTGATCGCCTTCTGGGGGATAGGCATTCCCCTCGGATACTTCCTGGGATTTCACACCGCTCTCCGCGAGCGCGGCCTTTGGATGGGGCTGGTGGCCGGGCTCGCGGCCGCCGCCCTGCTGCAATCCGGCCGCGTCGTGCGTCGCCTCCGAACGGATATTGTTCGCCTGCGCATTGATCACTGAAGTCCGTTGATCTTTACGCCGCACCACTTGAGCCGTAGGCTATGCAGGTGAACGTTTCCCGCCACAGTCTGCTTCGGTCCGGCATACGGCGACGTCTCTTCGCCATGGCGCTCGGGCTGACGATCCCGCTCGCCTTGTTGGCGGGTATGCGGGCATTCGAGCGCGCGCAGCGCGATCAACGGGCGCTCGCGGAACGGGGCATCACCTCCGCACGACGCGCGACGCAGCTGCTCGAAGATGACCTGCATCGTGCGCGCCTGCTGCTCAATGCGGCCGCGCGCGTGTTGCACCCCGACGTGTCACGGGCGACGAACGACTCCCTCATTCGCGTCATCTTTGCCGACGCCGCTGTGGGATTCAGCAACATCTGGATTGCGGATTCGCTTGGCGTCCTCAAGGGCGCGATGGTAGACGTGGAGCAGCGCCTGCCGCGGGGGAGTGATGCCACACTTCGGACCCTCGAGTATTTCGTAGAAGCGGTGCGCACCAAGGACTTCACGATTGGGCAGCCGGTTCGTTCGCAATTCGACCCCGCGCGCCGGTGGGTCATTCCGTTCGTCAACCCGGTACACGGTCCTGACGGACGTGTCATCGCGTATGTGGGCGCAGGACTGAAGGTTGATCAGATGGCGGCAATGTTGTACACGCGAGACTTGCCGCCAAACTCGGTGCTGACCGTCCTCCGGGATGATGGCCGTGTTTTCTTGCGGAGTCTCGATCTCGAGCAGTGGATCACTCGTGATTTTCGCGACTCTGTTTCCTTTCGTCGCGACTCGCGACTGCCGCGGACGTTCGAGCCGATTCAGTCGCTCGATGGAACCAGGCGACTGGTCGCGCAGGATACCTTGTCGACTATCAAGGCCACTGCCTACCTTGGCATTCCGGTGAGTGAAACGCTCGCGTCCGTCGAGCGACAATTCTTCGTCGACTTGTTGGCCGGTGCACTACTCACGATGACGGCGGCGCTGGTCGCGTTGTACATCGCGAACAGGATTGCGTCGCCCATCGACGAACTGGCTTCGATTGCGCAAGCGCTGGCGCGCGGTGACCAGCATCGTCGAGCGGTCGTTTCCGGTTCCGACGAAGTGGCAATACTGGGGCAAGCCGTCAACGCGATGGCCGATGCGGCGCAGGAACGCCAAGCCGCCTTGGCGAGCAGCGAGCGTCGATATCGCCAGTTGTTCGCGACGAGTCCGTTGCCGACGATCACCTGGCGTCTGAACGACGGCCGCATCGAGCAGTTGAACGATGCGGCGCGCGCCTTTTTTGGCGACGACAGCCTGACCGGGACACGGGCACGTATCCTCGATCTCATTCAGCCTGCAGATCGAGAGCGCTTTTCGGCGTTGCCCATGCCCGAACTGGCGGAGACCGTTCACGCAGGACAGTGGATCATGCCTGCGGCCGGTGATCAGCTGCGCACGGTCGAGCTCTATGTTGGTCGACTCGAGGAGCGCGAACAGGTCGTGGCGGTGGGTGTCCTCCTCGATATCTCCGACCGCATACACGCGCAGTCGGCACTCGAAGCGTCACGCGCGCAGCTAAGACAGGCGCAACAGCTCGAGGCGCTGGGCTCGTTCGCCGGAGGCATTGCGCATGACTTCAACAACTACTTGTCGGCGATCAGTACCAACGCGGAGATCCTCCGTGACGACCTGCCGGCCACGTCATCACTTCGCAATGAAGCCCGGGAGATTCTCCTCGCGAGCCAACGGGCGGCGAACCTCACGCGGCAGATTCTCGTGTTCAGCCGACGTCAAGTCGTGCGTGAGGAGGTGCTGGACATCAATCGTCAGCTCGACACCTTGCAGCACATGCTCGCGCGGCTTCTCGGCGATCACGTCGCGCTCGAGATTTCCTGCGGAGATTTCGTCGCCCCTGTGCGTTTTGCCCAGGACGGACTGGAACAGGTCCTCATGAACCTCGCGGCCAATGCGAGGGACGCAATGCCATCAGGCGGCACGCTGTCGATCGTCACGGACATGAAAGATGATCAGACCGTTCGGATCGTGGTCCGCGACACCGGCAATGGCATTGCGGACGATGTCTTGCCGCGGATCTTCGAACCGTTCTTTACCACGAAACCGCGAGAGCGCGGCACCGGTCTTGGATTGGCCATGGTCTACAGTCTCGTCACGGGCGCCCGCGGACGCATCACGGTAACGAGCGACAGCGTGCGTGGCACCAGCTTCACCATGCTCTTCCCCGCAGCGCAGGGCGCCGGGAACGCGGGACCAGCGGCCGCAGCAGCTCCCGTGACGCTGCGCGGCACGGAGCACGTGCTGGTTGTGGAAGACGAACATGCGGTGCGGTCGGCGACCGTGGCTCTGCTGTCGCGCGCCGGCTACCGTACGTCAGTCGCCGCGAGCGCTGAAGAAGCCATCGCGCTCTTGTCGGAGCTGTCGACTCTTCCTGACCTCATCCTGTCCGATGTGGTCATGCCGCACGTCAGTGGGCCGCAAATGATGGCGGCAATCCACGAGCAGTATCCCACGCTCCGTGTTGTGTACATGAGCGGATACGCCGACGACGACACGGTCATGAACGGTGTCGCCACGAACGTCGTGCAGTTGGTGCCAAAGCCGTTCAGCGCCGGTGACTTGCTGGGAGCCATCCGGCGCACGCTCGACGCAGACGACTAAACGCGCTTTTCTTCGAGGAGCGCCATGAATTCCGCTGGCGACGCGATCTCGAGCAGGCGGCCAGGCACGTCACTCTCCTTGCTGAACTGCGCAATCTTTCCGAGTACCGGCAGGTACTGGTTCGACACCTCAAGCGGCGGCGCCACGATGAGGAAGAAGAAGTTGACCGACTTGTCGTCGATGGCCTTGAAGTCCACGCCGTCTTTCTTGCGCCCAAAGGCGACGCGCAGACGGTTCACGACGAGAGAGCGGCAATGCGGAATCGCGATGCCGCGACCGATTCCGGTAGAGCCGAGATTCTCGCGGCGCTTGAGCATCTTGAACAGCATGCCCTCGGACTTTTCGTCGAGCTTGAGTAGCCCGATCAGTTCCTTGAGTATCTCGTCCTTGCTCGTACCCTGAAGCTCGAGCTGGACGGCGTCTTCTGAGAAAAACTCGCGCAGTTCCATAGCCGTTTATCCTAACCCCTCAGCGTCGGGAGTCAAACGGTCGCGTTGCCGAGGTTCTCCGGCCAGACTAACTTGTCCGTATGTCCAAGTCCTTGCCCCGCAAGACATTTCCCTTCGCCGTCCCCCATCCGACGCCGCTGTATCTGGCGCCGATGGCTGGGGTCTCGGAATCTCCCTTCCGTCGCCTGTGCCATAGCCATGGCGCCGATGTCGTCGTCACGGAGTTTCTGTCCGCAGAGGGGATTCGGCGCGAGAATGAAGCGACTATCAGCAAATTGCGCTTCAATGTGGACGAGCGGCCCATCGGCGTGCAGATCTTTGGTGCCGATCCGGTCGCGATGGCCGACGCCGCCGCGATGGTGACCGACCTGTTCATGCCGGACTTCGTCGACATCAACTTCGGCTGTCCCGTCAAGAAGGTCGTGCGCCGCAATGGTGGCTCGGGGTGCCTCAAGGATCTCGACCTGGTCGAGGAGATCATCCGGGCCGTCTCGAAAGCCACGCACCTCCCCGTGACGGTCAAGACGCGGAGTGGGTGGAACGAAGAGATGCGCGATCCGGTCGGCATTGCCCTGCGGATGCAGGACGCCGGCGCGAAGGTGTTCGCGCTCCACGCCAGAACGCGAACCCAGATGTATACGGGCCAAGCCAACTGGGATGAGATCGCGAGGGTGGTAGAAGCCCTCGATATCCCCGTCCTCGGCAATGGCGATATCAAGACGGCCGAAGACGCCAAGCGAATGCTTGACCATACCAAAGCCGACGGGCTCATGATTGGTCGTGGTTCCTACGGTCAGCCGTGGATTTTCCGCCAGACCCGTGCGCTGATCAACGGCGAGCCGCTGCCGGCCGCGCCAGCCGTACACGAGCGTTTTGCCGTCGCGCTCGACCATGCGCGTATGGTGCAGAGCTACGAAGCAGATCCCATCGGAGCAGCTATCGAGTTCCGCAAGCACCTCGGCTGGTATGTGAAGGGCCTTCCCAACTCCGCCGACCTCCGTGCGAAGTTGCATCAGGTGCGCGACTTCGCTGAAGTCGAAGCCATTTTTGCGAATTACCTGCAGTTTTACGCCGAGTACGTGGCGCGTGGGCTCAAGGCTGACGATCCCGACGTCTCAAGTCTGAGCTGCGAGGCGGCGTAACGACAGCCCTCAGCCGTTGCCCGTTCGTGTTGCCGGAACCGGCATCGGGCGTTTAGTGTACACAGGTAGGTGCAGGCGTAGGACCGTTCGAACCGGGGGTGACTGGCTTCGACGGGGTTGGTGAAGCTCTGGTAGCGTGCCCAGGTCCTCGAGCACCTGGTAAAACACTCGGGAAAATTCCAATCGCGAACAACAACCTCGCGCTCGCTGCCTAACCTTCGGGTTACGTAGCAGTGCTCACGCGGCAGCCCGCCCGGGGCGGCACGTGAGTATCGCAAATCTGGGCTAGTCTTTCGGTGCGCGTTCCGTCAAAAGGCGAAACTCTAGAACGCTTGTCCCGAGGTGGGCTTTCCATTGGCCAGCCAAGGGAGACCTCAATCAATGGAATACGCACGTAGAAGCTGGGGTCGATCTAGTCTCGGACAGGGGTTCGATTCCCCTCACCTCCACTAGCGACAGAAACGGCCGGTACCCTCTCCTCGAGGGCACCGGCCGTTTTCATTTCGCGACAGGTCGCGGTTAATCGGCCAGCGAGGCGTGAGCAGCCGCCAGACGGGCCACAGGGACCCGGTAAGGAGAGCAGGAGACATAGTCGAGCCCAGCGGCGTGACAGAAGGCCACACTGCGTGGCTCGCCGCCATGCTCGCCGCAAATACCCACTTTGAGGCCAGGCTTGGCTTCACGTCCATCCCGCACCGCCCACTTGATCAGCTTGCCCACGCCCTTGGCGTCGAGCACCTGGAACGGATCGTCGGGATAAATGCCCCCCTCGACGTATTGCGGCAGGAAACGCCCGGCGTCGTCGCGGCTCAAGCCAAAGGTGGTCTGCGTCAAATCATTCGTGCCGAATGAAAAGAAATCCGCCTCTACCGCGATCTCGTCGGCCGTGAGCGCGGCCCGAGGAAGTTCGATCATGGTGCCAATGAGGTACGGGACGCGCTCACCCATGACGCCCATGACCTGTTCGGCGGCACGTTCGATGATCGCCCGCTGATGACGGAACTCCGTTACGTCCGAAATGAGTGGCACCATGATTTCCGGACGTACGTCGATTCCGCGACGATAGGCACGGACCGCGGCCTCGAAAATGGCGCGCGCCTGCATCTCCGTGATCTCGGGATAGACAATACCGAGCCGGCAACCGCGATGCCCAAGCATCGGATTCGTTTCGCGCAACGACGAGACGATTCGTGACAGCTCCTGCCTCGACAAGTTGAGCGACGCCGCGAGCAGCGACGACTCCTCGCCACCGTGCGGCAGAAACTCGTGCAACGGCGGGTCGAGCAAGCGGATGGTTACCGGGCATGCGTCCATCGCCTGAAAGATGCCTTCGAAATCGGCACGCTGCATTGGCAGCAACTTTTCCAACGCGCGACGGCGCCCCGCCTCGTCACGCGCCACGATCATCTCGCGCATGGCGGTGATGCGATCGCCTTCAAAGAACATGTGTTCGGTGCGACACAAGCCAATGCCTTCCGCACCGAAGTTGCGGGCCACGCGTGCGTCGCGCGGAGTATCGGCGTTGGCCCGCACACGCAACCGGCGGTGTTCGTCGGCCCATCCCATCAACTTCGCGAAGCCCTGGTACGTCGGTGCTTCGCTCTCCGGCTGTTGGCCGGCGATGACCCGCATGACTTCGCTGGGTTGTGTCGGGAGATCGCCAAGAAACACGCGTCCGGTGCCACCATCGAGCGTGAGCCAATCGCCTTCGGTGACGAGGGTCTCGCCAATGCGCATGCTGCGCTGATCGGGGAGAATTTCCATGGCCGTGCAACCGACGATGGCACACTTCCCCATGCCGCGGGCCACAACGGCGGCGTGGCTGGTCATGCCGCCACGCGCCGTGAGTACCGCGCGCGCCGCCACGATGCCGTGGAAGTCCTCGGGCGTCGTTTCTTCGCGGACGAGAATGACCTGCTCACCGTTCTGTTGGCGTCGTTCCGCAACGTCCGGATCGAACACCACAATGCCGCTCGCCGCACCGGGACTTGCCGGCAACCCCACGGCCACGGGAGTGGCCTGCGACGACGTCGCAATGACGCGATGCAACAGCTGATCGAGCTGATTGGGTTGCAAACGCAGCACGGCTTCGCGCTGGGAGATGAGCCCTTCATCGACCATGTCGAGCGCAATACGCAAGGCTGCGGCCGTCGTGCGCTTTCCGGTGCGCGTCTGCAGCAAGTACAACGTGCCACGTTCGACCGTGAACTCGATGTCCTGCATGTCGCGGAAATGCCGCTCCAGCCGCGCCTGCGTATCGAGCAGCTGCTCGTACGCGGCAGGCAACTGCTGCGCCATCTCGTCGATATGGAGCGGTGTCCGGATGCCGGCGACGACGTCCTCGCCCTGCGCGTTGATCAGGAATTCGCCGTAGAACCGATGCTCGCCGGTACTCGGATCGCGCGTGAAGGCCACACCGGTTCCCGAATCGTCTCCCATGTTGCCGAACACCATGGAAACGATGTTCACACCGGTGCCAAGCGTGTGCGAGATCCCGTTCACCTTGCGGTAATCGATGGCTTTCTTGAGGGTCCACGACTTCCACACCGCTTCGATGGCGCCCCAGAGTTGTACCTGCGGATCCATCGGAAAATCCGCACCGGTTACCGCCTTCACGAGCTGCTGATACTCGTGCACGAGAGACCGCAGGGCGTCAGCGGTCAGTGCCGCATCGTTGGCGGCACCGGTTGTAAGGCGCTTGGTGGCGAGCAGCTGCTCGAAGCGATGAATGTTGACGCCGAGCACGACGTCGGCGTACATCTGCAGGAACCGCCGGTACGAATCGTACGCAAAGCGCGGATTCCCGCTTGCCGCCGCCAGCCCCTCGACGGTCTGATCATTGAGGCCGAGATTGAGGATCGTCTCCATCATCCCGGGCATGCTGACGGCTGCCCCGGAGCGCACCGACACGAGCAATGGATTGGCGGCATCGCCAAAGCGCTTGCCGCTGGCCTGCTCCAAGCGCACAAGTGCGTCTCCTACCTCATCGCGCAGCGCATCGGTGATGCCGCCATGCTCGAGGAAAGAAACGCACTGTTCTGCTGCAATGGTGAATCCTGGTGGCACCGGCACGCCGAGATTCGTCATCTCGGCGAGATTTGCGCCTTTGCCACCGAGGACAGACTTCATCTCCCGTGTGCCGTCAGCCTTGCCATTCCCGAAGAAGTAGACCGACCGCGCCACAGGTGTTCTCCTGACCTATTGTGAAGTTCGTGCGTTACGTCAGGCGACGCCGACCGGAATACCAGCCGGAACGCCTGCCGCACTACCGGCGCGAAGGAGCTCCGGGTCGGCGGGTATCGCAGTAGGATACCGCCCCGAGAAGCAGGCGTGACAGTAGCCACTCGGCCCCTCGGGCATTGCGGAAAGCATGCCGTCGATGGAGAGATATCCCAACGAGTCAACGCCAAGATGACGCACGAGTTCCTCGTGGGTCATTGTGGCGGCGATGAGCTCCTCACGCCGTGGCGTGTCGATCCCGTAGTAGCAGGGGCTGATGATCGGTGCGCTCGACACCCGCATGTGGACTTCCCGGGCCCCCGCGGCACGGACCAGCGACACCAGACCACGGGTGGTCGTTCCCCGGACGATCGAGTCGTCGACCATCACCACCTTCTTCCCCTCGATGATCTCGCGCACGGGATTGTACTTCACCTTCACCTTGGCATTCCGTCCCGACTGCGTGGGCTGGATAAAGGTGCGTCCCACGTAGTGGTTCCGGATGAGCGCGAGCTCGTACGGAATCCCGGACGCTTCGGCGAAGCCTAGCGCCGCGGAATTCGAGGAGTCCGGCACCGCAAACACGACGTCGGCGCCATCCGCCGGGCATTCCCGCGCGAGCTGACGTCCGAGCGCCCGGCGCGAGCGATCGACCGAACCACCGAACACCTTGCTGTCCGGGCGTGCGAAATACACGTGCTCGAACACGCACCGGTTGAGCGGTGCGGACGGAAGTGTGCGGGTGGAACGAATCCCGTGGCTGTCCACTGCCACGATTTCACCGGGTTGAATCTCGCGCTCGACGACAGCGCCTACGATGTCGAGGGCACACGTCTCCGACGCGAACACGATGCTGTCGGCCAAGCGCCCCATGACGAGCGGACGCCATCCGTGCGGATCGCGCGCGACGATAACGGTTTCGTCGAGTACCACGAGCAGGCAGTACGCGCCTTCGACGCCCTGCAGCGCCTCGGCAACGCGTGCCTCCGGTGTTTCCCCAGTGGCCCGCGCAATGCGATGCACGATGACTTCCGAGTCCATGGTGCTCGAGAAGATCGCCCCATCATCTTCGAGCGTGCGTCGGAGTTCGACCGCGTTCGTCAGATTGCCGTTGTGCGCGAGCGCAATGTGACTGCGGCGGACACGCGCGAGTACCGGCTGCGCGTTTTCGATAGCCGATGAACCCGCCGTGCTGTAGCGGGTGTGGCCGATAGCGATGGGACCTTGCAGCGTTTCCATCTCATCATCAGCGAAGCCCTCCGATACCAACCCCATCGCGCGGCTGACCCGCGCGTGTCCTACATCGTCAACGGCAACGATTCCCGCTGACTCCTGCCCGCGATGCTGCAGCGAGTAGAGGCCCAGCTGCGTCAGCGCGGCCGCATCCTTGTGGCCGTAGACGCCGAAAATACCACACATGGGAGAACTCCCCGTCAGTCGTTAGTTGGAGCATGCGACGCGGCGACCACATGCTCGGCCGGCGTTTCGCCGTCCATGGCCTGCGGAATCGCCTCGTGGAACGCCTTGGCAAGCCACGCCACGGGTGCCGTGAACGTATCATCGGAAATCGTGAAGCTCGCACCGTTCGTTTCGTCGGTCACACGACCGATGACACGAGCCGGCACGCCATACCGCTGCGCTGTCTGAAGCACGGCCGCGCTATCGGGTGTGGATACCACCACGCGGCTATGCGCTTCACCGAACAACAAGGCGCGATGCGGAAGCGTGGCCCACGCGGAGAGATCGACAGTGAATCCGAAGGTCGACGCCCGCTCCATCATCGCACACTCCGCCAACGCCACTGCGAGTCCACCGTCGCTGCAGTCGTGCGCCGATCGAACGGCGCCGCTGCGGATGCTGTCGAGCAGTGCGTCAATCAAGGCGCGCTCCTTGACGGGGTCACACACCGGCGGTTCACCGATGGCCAACCCGTGCACCGCCAACAGGTACTCGCTGGCCCCAAGCTCGTCGGTGCAATCACCGAGCAGGACGATCTCGTCTCCGATCTGTTGAAACGCCGAGGGCGTCACGTGCGCCATCGACTCCACCAAACCGACCATGCCGATCGTGGGGGTGGGGTGAATGGCCCCCTGCGGATTTTCGTTGTACAGCGAGACGTTTCCACCCGTGACCGGCGTTTCCAGCACGGTGCACGCCTCGCCCATGCCGGCGATGGACTCGCTCAGCTGAAAATACACTTCCGGCTTCTTGGGGTTGCCGAAGTTGAGGTTGTTCGTGATGGCCATGGGGCGCGCGCCACTGCACGCTACGTTACGCGCTGCCTCGCAGACCGCCGCACGACCGCCGTTGCGCGGCGACAGTGCCACGTGACGCCCGTTACCATCGATGCACAGCGCGATGGCTTTGTCGGTGCCACGCAAGCGCACCACAGCCGCATCGCTACCCGGCCCGCGAACGGTGCTCGTGCGCACCGTCGAGTCATACTGCTGCCACACCCAACGCTTGCTCGCAATCGTCGGCGATGACAACAGCTTCTCGAGCGTCCACGAGTGATCGCGCTCTTCTGCGAGCGGCTTTACGGCGAGGGGATCTCTGCCGCGCGCGGCTTTCAGCGCCGTACTTTCCTTGGGCTCCAGCACGTACTGCGGGCACTCCGTCACCAGACGCGACCCGGGGAACTCGGCCACGACTTTGTCGCCTTCCGTGACGCGGTATACCGGCTCGGCGATGACCTCACCAATCACCGCCGCTTCGAGATCCCACTTGGCGAGAATGGCGCGCACATCGTCTTCATGGCCCTGCTTCGCGACCACGAGCATCCGTTCCTGCGACTCCGAGAGCAGGATCTCGTATGGCGTCATCCCCTCTTCGCGCACGGGGACCTTCGTCACATCGATCGTCACGCCAACATCGCCACGTTCAGCCATTTCCGCCGACGACGACGTGAGACCGGCCGCGCCCATATCCTGAATGGCAACGATGAAGCCGCTGCGGATGAGCTCGAGCGACGCCTCGAGCAACAACTTTTCCGTGAACGGATCGCCGACCTGGACCATGGGACGCTTGGCCTCACTCGACTCTGACAGGTCTTCCGACGCGAAGGACGCGCCGTGAATGCCATCGCGACCGGTCCGCGCGCCGACCGCCATGATCGGGTTACCGACACCGGAGGCCACTGCACGGATGAGTTCATCCTCGCGCATGAGTCCGACGCACATGGCGTTCACGAGCGGATTGCCTTCGTACGACGGATCGAACACGACCTCTCCGCCAACCGTCGGCACGCCGACACAGTTGCCGTAATCGCCAATGCCTTTGACAACACCGGCAAACAACCAGCGTACCCGTGGCGAGGTCAGCGGACCGAAGCGCAACGAGTTGAGCAACGCAATAGGACGCGCTCCCATGGTGAACACATCGCGCAGAATGCCGCCCACACCGGTTGCAGCGCCCTGGTACGGCTCGACCGCCGACGGATGGTTGTGCGATTCGATCTTGAACGCGACCGCCCACCCATCACCGACGGAAATGACACCGGCGTTCTCGCCGGGGCCCTGCAGCACCCAGGGCGCCTTGGTCGGGAGCGTCTTGAGCATCGGACGCGAATGCTTGTACGAGCAGTGCTCGCTCCACAGCGCACTGACGACACCGATTTCGGTGAACGTCGGCGTACGCCCAAGCATGTTTACCAGGCGCTCGTATTCGAACTCCGTGATGCCATGCTCCGCGACGAGCGCCGGCGTGATGGCCGGATCGCCGGGGCGCGATTCAACTTTGGACGATGACACGGGGGTGGACGAACTCATGCGCGAACACCTCCGAGCATCGACTCGAGAATGGACTGGAACAGCGGAAGGCCATCGGTCGAGCCGAGGGCCGATTCGAGCGCACGTTCCGGATGCGGCATCATGCCGAGCACATTGCCTTCGGTGTTGACGATCCCGGCAATGTTGCGCAGTGAACCGTTCGGATTGATCGCATCACTCGCGTCACCATGACTGTCGACGTACCGGAACACCACATGGCCGTCACCTTCGAGCCGCGCCAGCGTATCGCCGTCGGCGGTATAGCGTCCATCACCATGCGCGACCGGCACGGAGATGACCTGCCCGAGGTGATACTGCGAGGTAAATCGCGTCGCGATACTCTCCACCCGCAGCGATACCGGCGCGCTCACGAAGCGCAGCGTGTTGTTGCGGAGCAGGGCACCGGGCAACAGACCGGCTTCACAGGCGATCTGAAACCCGTTGCAAATGCCGAGAACGAGCCCACCGCGCTTCGCGTGCTGCACGACTTCCTGCATGATGGGGCTGAATCGCGCGATGGCACCGGCGCGGAGGTAATCGCCGTAGCTGAAGCCACCGGGAAGGATGACAAGATCCACGTCCTGCAAGTCGTGATCTTTATGCCAGAGGTACACGGCCTTCTGGCCGAGGACGTCCGCAATGGCGTGGTACGCGTCCTCGTCGCAGTTGGAGCCGGGAAAGCGAACGATACCGGCTTTCACGCGTGCTCCACGCTGGCGATTTCGAAGTCTTCCGTCACCGGGTTGGCCAGCAGCTTTTCGCACATCGCCTTTACGGCAGCGCGGGCGTCGTCCGCCGATGCCGCCTGCGTATCGACCACGACATAGCGCCCCACGCGCACGTCAGCCACGGCAGCAAAGCCCAGCGAGTGCAGCGCGTCGGCGACGGCCTTCCCCTGAGGATCGAGGATGCCACGCCGGGGGACGATATGGATGGCGCAACGAAAACGGGTCATGCGGGTGACTCCTCGCGACCGGTATCGGGACCGGATTGATTTCGATTGGGACGACGTCGCCGGCGCCGGCGACGGGGAGGGGCGTCCTCTTCGTCCTCGTCGTCACCTTCGGGATCATCACGTCCCGGGAGGCGATCGAGGAGGCCGAGGAGAACGGTGCGAAGAATGCCGTACAGGACGTACGCCATCGACGCGGGGAAAAAGAACTTCTTCGGCAGAAAGATCACGCCGATGAATGTGCCGACAACCAGCAGAAACCCGAGAATGCCTTTGAGCGAGTGAAAATTGACCGTTGGCACCTTGGCATACTGGACATTGCTGATCATCAGCATGCCGAGTCCGAGCATCACCCAGCGCAGCATCTGGTGCCACGGCAGATCACCAATGATCGTCTCCGTGTACAACGGCGTCTGGCTGAACCAGTAGTACGTGGCGAGCGTGATGCCCGCAGCGGGACTTGGCAGCCCGGTGAAGTGCGTGTTCTTCCGCCCGGCCTGTTCCACATTGAAGCGCGCAAGGCGCATGACCGCGCAGGCCGTAAAGAAGAAGCAGAAGATCCACTCCCACCGGCTGCTCTGGAATACCGCGAAATACATGATGAGCGCGGGCGCCGTGCCGAACGAAATGGCATCGACGAGCGAATCGAGCTCCTCACCGAAGCGCGACCCCGACTTGGTTGCGCGCGCGATGCGCCCATCGAGCGTGTCGGCGATGGCGCCGAAGACAATGAATCGCGCCGCGGCGTCGAAGTCGCCCCGCGAGGCGGCAACAATGCCGAAGATGCCGAAGAACAGATTGGCCAGCGTGAACCCGTTGGGCAACGCAATCGCGGCGGCCTGACGGGGACGCATCCGGCGGCGCTCCGGCTGCTCGGGGGTCGTCATCGGTACCACCAGGCGATCACCAGCGTCGTGACGGTCGCGGCGAGTGCGGTCAACCACATCGACCAAGAACGGAGGCGCAGCGCCGCTGCAAAGAGCACGACCGCCATCGCCGTCGCGCTCAACATCGCTGGGTATCCCTCGCGCATGAGCACGCGGTTACCGATCCTCGGGGAGGCCCAGACGGGCCAGATCGAGCGGGGCGCCCGTCAGGCGCAGAAATGCATCGCGGTAGCGAAGACTTGTCGTGCGAATGACTTCGGGAGGCAGCGTCGGTGGTGGTGCCTCGCCATTCCACCGCCCGGCTTTTCGCTCGACATCGAGCCAATCGCGCAACGGTTGTTTATCGAAGCTCGGTTGCCCGTGACCAGGCTCGTACGTGTCCGCCGGCCAGAATCGCGAACTATCGGGCGTCAGCACTTCGTCGATGAGCAGCAGCGATCCGTTGCGCCAGCCGAATTCGAATTTCGTGTCGGCGAGGATGATACCGCGCGGCTCGGCGGTCGCACGCCCGAACTCGTACACACTCCGGGCGAGGCGCTCGAGCGTCGCCGCTGTTTCGGCGCCCACCTGATGCACCACCGCCCCAATGGTGATGTTCTCGTCGTGGCCGGTTTCCGCCTTGGTGGCCGGACTGAAGATCGCCGGCGACAGGCGGTCACTTTCACGCAGTCCGGGCGCGAGCGCTTCACCGGCCAGGGTACCAGTACTCTGGTATTCCTTCCATGCGGACCCCGTGATGTAGCCGCGGATCACGCATTCGATGGGAACGACGTCGGCCTTCAGCGTAAGCATCGACCGCCCGGCGAGGGCATCCCGGTAGGGCGCGAGCGCAGGAACCGCGGCGATGATCGCGTTGGTATCGGCACTGATCAGGTGATGGTCGAGCAGACCGGTGAGCTGCTCGAGCCACCACGCCGTCAACTGCGTGAGCACAGCGCCTTTGTAGGGAATGGCCTCGTGCATGACGACATCGAACGCGCTGATACGGTCAGTCGTCACGAGCAATAGACGATCCGCATCGACCTCGTACACATCTCGTACCTTGCCGCGGCGTACGAGCGGCAGCGGCAGATCGGTTTGGAGCAGCGCCACGGCACTCATACACGCACCTCTTCCAACTCCGCACCTGTCCGTTCGCGCGACAACCACGGTGTCACGTGTTCGTCGAGAAACTCGACGACCTGCTCGGGCGCGCGGCCCACGAACCGTGAAGGCTCCGCCACGGCTTGCAAGTCGGCAAGAGGCACGCCGAAGGCGGGATCTGCGGCCAGCCGCTCGAGCATGTCGTTCTTGGGCGCCCCGTCCTTCACGGCACGCGCAGCATCGATGCTGTGGCCGCGAATGATTTCGTGCGCTTCCTGACGATCGCCGCCGGCCCGCACGAAGCGAACGATCAGCTCCTCGGTGGCCATGAACGGCAGTTCGTCTTCGACACGCCGACGGATACGCGCCGGATGGACTTCGAGGCCGCGCACGACATTCTGCATAAGTACCAGAATCGCATCGGTCGCGAGGAACGATTCCGGAATCGCCAGCCGACGATTGGCCGAATCGTCGAGGGTGCGCTCGAAGTACTGCACCGCGTGAGTCTGATTGGCGTTCGGTTCGAGCGACAGGACGAAGCGCGCAAGCGCGGCGATCCGTTCCGAGCGCATCGGATTGCGCTTGTACGCCATGGCCGAAGAGCCGATCTGACTCTTTTCGAAGGGTTCTTCGATCTCCCCGAACGCCTGTAACATGCGGATGTCGCCGGAGAACTTCGACGCCGTCGCGGCAATTCCGGCCACGACACCTAGCACCTGGGCGTCGACCTTGCGCGAGTACGTCTGACCGCTCACCGGGATGCTCGACGCAAATCCGAGCTTCTCGCACACCATGCGGTCGAGCATTCGAACCTTGTCGTGATCCCCTTCGAACAGCGTGAGGAAACTGGCTTGTGTGCCCGTCGTCCCCTTCACGCCGCGGAAGGGCAGGGTGCGAACCCGATAGTCGAGATCCTCGAGATCGAGCAGGATATCCTGCATCCAGAGCGTGGCGCGCTTGCCCACAGTGGTGAGCTGCGCCGGCTGCAGGTGCGTGTAGCCCAACGCGGGCACATCCTTCCATTCCCGCGCAAAGCCGCTCAGCGCGTCGAGCGTGTCGAGCAGCTTCTCACGCAGGAGCTCCATGCCCCGACGCATGAGAATCAGTTCGGCATTGTCGGTGACATAGCAGCTTGTGGCGCCGAGATGGATGAACTTTCTCGCGGCCGGCGCGACATCACCGAAGGCATGCACGTGCGCCATCACGTCATGCCGAAACTTCTTCTCGTAGGTCGCGACGGCATCGAAGTCGATATCGTCGAGATGCCCACGCATGGCGTCGATTGCCTCATCCGGAATCGCGATTCCGAGCGCCTGCTGTGACTCGGCCAGCGCCAACCAGAGCTGGCGCCACAATCCGTAGCGCTCTTGCGGCCCCCAGAGCGTGAGCATGGCGCGCGAAGCATAGCGGTCAGCAAGCGGAGACTGGTACGACGATTTATCGGAAGCGGTCACGGCGCGTGTAGTAGTATGCGGCAGATGATCAGCAGCAGATCAGCGGAGATAGAACGACGTCTGGTAATACTGGCGGTTGCGCTCGAACACGAGAAACACGGGCCCACGCGCACCTGTCTGATCGATGGCCGCGGAGGCCGCTTCGGCAGAGTTGATTCGCGACTGGCCGACCTGCGCGATCACGTCCCCTTCCTGCAGTCCAATTTCATCGCGGATGCGATCGGACACGCGATACACCACGGCGCCGGCGCGCGACGCAATGCCGCGCTCCTGACGAATGGCATCGGTGAGCGTGATGAGTTGCAGCTCCTTCAGCACGGTGACTTTTTGCGCCGTCACTTCCGGGGCGTCGGCGACCTGCAGGGAGAGCCGCACCTCACGTCCACCTCGTCGCACGGTGATCGGGAGCGTCTCCCCCACCCGGAGGTCGAGCAGGCGCGCCTCCCAGTCGAACGGGTTCCGGACTGGCCGCGTTCCGGCCCCGATCACCTGATCGCCCGTCTGGACACCCGCCTTCGCCGCCGGGGACCCGGGGACGACACGGGCGACGATGGCACCCGCCTTGGCCACGTCGCGAGCACTGCTGGCCTGCGGGGTTTCCAGCCGGATACCTACCCACGGCTGGCGGACGTTCCCATGCTCCAGCAGATCTTCGACGATTCGCTTGGTCCGATCGATGGGGATGGCGAACCCGAGCCCCACCGACCCGCCGCTCGGCGAGTAAATGGAGCTGTTGACGCCAATCACCTCGCCCGAGGCGTTCACCAGCGGGCCACCGGAGTTTCCGGGATTGATGGCCGCATCGGTCTGAATCATGTCGATGTAGGCGCCGCCCCCTTCGCCGCGACCGGCGAGGTTCCGCCCAACGGCACTGACGACGCCCACGGAAACGCTCGGTTCGTTGTTGCCCAGCACGAATCCGAACGGGTTCCCGATGGCGATTGTCCATTCCCCCACGATCAGATCCGCCGAGCGGCCCAGCGGCGCCACGGGGAGATCCTTGGCCTTGATGCGGACGACAGCGAGGTCATTCGATTCGTCCGTGCCGACAACCGTGGCGTCGTAGGTCGTGCCATCGCGCATGGCCACCGAGACGCGAGTGGCGCCGGCGATGACGTGGGCGTTCGTCACGATGACGCCATCGGCGCGCACCACGAAGCCCGAGCCGATACCAGCGTTGCGCCGTTCGCCCGAGCGCCCCCCGAGGAAATACTCGTAAAAGTCGACGGGGATGCGCTCGACTGTCTCCGTTTGCACGGTGACGACCGCCGGCGAGACGCGTTCGACGGCCGTCGTGATCGCGGTGCGTCGGGAGGACGCGACAGACTGCGCGGGAACCGGACCGGTCGGGAGCGGCGACGCTGGCGGCAGCGTGCGCGACTGCGCTTCGGAGCGAGACGGGTTCGCCCCCTCGCAGCCGATCAGGGCGAGCGCGAGGAGGCCGACAAGGGAGCAGCGCGACATCATCGGCAGAGAAGGGCGCGGCACGACGAGGACAGGCTCACGCGTCGGCCGCGTAGCAGGAGGCGGGATAGACCACTTGGCGGAGCGATAGTCCGTGCGCGGGCGCGGGTGCGGACGTCTCGGTGTTGTCGGGCGCGACAAGAAGCCGCGCGATCGTGCCGCGCGGTCGGCGCCCCTGCGCCACGTCGATCATCGTTCCGACCAAAAAACGCACCATGTGATGGAGGAATCGGTTCGCGGCCACCTCGAAGACCCAGCCGCCGTCGCGAGGCACCCACGCGGCGTGCTCGATAACGCAGCGGTGGTGGTCGTCAGCCGGCGCCGTACCAACGATGGCAAAGGCGCGGAACGTATGTTCACCCAACAGCGCTGCCGCCTCTTCGTGGAGCGCGACGGCATCGAGGGGACGGGGCACGGCCCACTCGGTGCGCCGGCGGAACGGAGACCTCGCGGCAGCATCGGTCCCGACAAGATAACCATATCGGCGCTCGATTGCGCTTCGCCGCGGATGAAAATCCTCCACCATCCGCGACGCTTCGGCGACCCAGATGTCCTGAGGCAACAGGGCGTTCATGGACCGCTGCAGCCGGGCGGGTGTCCACGCCGTCGGCACGCGCACGCCGACGCCCTGTCCGTGCGCGTGCACCCCGGCGTCGGTCCGACCCGCACCTACGGCGGGGACGTGCGTCGAGCAGAGACGGGCCAGGACGGCCTCCATCTCGCCTTGAACGGTGCGGACGTCGGGCTGACGCTGCCATCCGGCGAAGCGCCCTCCGTCGTACTGGGTTACCAGGAGGATCGGTCGCGGGTCCATGCCTGAGGGAAGCTAGGCACCAGCGGCGTACGCATCAACTCGCTGCCCGATCCTGATCCCGGAGATACGCGTTTTCTTCCGCTCGAGGCGCCCCGGCAGCACTCAGCTATTGCGCCAAGGCGGTCGATGACGTTTCCTCCACGTCTTCTCTCTTACACCATGCCTCCACGCTCTCTCGCTTCACTGGCGCACGCGCTCGCGGCCGCCCCCGATCTCGACAATGCCCTCATCGCTCTTGGTGAGTGCCTTGCCGAACTGGATCGGGGGGCGTCGCTCGCGCTTATCCAGTACGATGCGCGTCGCGACATGCTCCGCGAGCGCCTCACCCCGGTTGGGGCGACGGTCGTGCGGAGCCGCATGGAAACCACGTTCGACCACCTGCCAGAACCGGTCCGCAACCGTATTTTGGCCGCTGGCCCCTTTGTCGACGTCACCGACCGGTCGGCCGACTATGCCCGGCTTTGCGGCTTCTCCACGATGCTCGACGGTGGGGTGCTGGCGGTGCGTGGCATGAAGGTCGAGGGGCTGCTCGGGGCTGTCCTCGCGCTCTACGAACCGCGCAAGATCTTCGGGACCCGTACCACGGAGCGCATGGCACCGGCGATCGCCCTGTTCGACTTGGCGTACGGACGCCTCGCCGAACGCGATGCGCGCGAAGAGGCCGTGCGCACGCTCGAAGACGTGACCCAGCGGGTGCACGGCGAGTACGTGCGAAAGCTGGGGGCCCTCGAGGCGGAGCTCCGCGAGGTCCGTAACACGCCGCGCGAAGTCCCGATCATCGATCCAGCTGAACTGGTTGCGGTGCAGGCCGAAGCCGCGCGCGCCATCGAAGAGGCTCGTCGAGCTGCCCGCAAAGCCGAACTGGCTGATCAACAACTCACGTCGGCGGTCTCGCAACTCGAGCAGGCACACATCGAGCTGCATCGCCGGAGCGAAGCGTTGCGGCAACGCACGCGCACGCTGTACCTCGTCGATCGGGCGCTGACGCTTGATGCCGAGACGACCGACGCGCGCCGTCTCGTCGACGCGTTGCTCGCCCTGGTGGGCGATGACATGCAGGCGCAGCGTTGTTCGTTGATGCTCCGTGCCCCCGAGCCCGACTACCTGTATCTGGCGGCCGCTCGCGGGATAGCGCCGAACGTGGTGGAAGGCATGCGCATCCGCATCGGCGAAGGCGTCGCTGGACGGGTGGCGGCTGCGCGTGAACCGCTGCTCGTGCAGGACGTGCGGGAAGCCGCTCAGCATCCGCTGCTCCGCGATCAGTACTTCACCACCGGCAGCTTTATCTCGTTCCCGCTCGTGTATCACGGCGAGTTGGTCGGCGTGCTCAATCTCACGAACCGCGCGCAGCGTGGCGTGTATACCGACGAGGACGTCGAGCGCGTTCGGCTGCTGGGGCTGGTTATTTCGCTCATTGCCTCGAGAAACGGGCTGCCTGAGCGCCTGTTGGAGACGTTGGATGTCCGTTGATGCACTGGCGCAGGCCATCAAGCGGCTTGCGTTGCACGACCCGCTGACCGCCGACACGCTGCGTACGGCGTTCGGGGTGATCATGCGCGGCGAAGGATCGCCGGTGCAGGTGGCGGGGCTGCTCATGGCCCTGCGCGTGAAGGGTGAGACCGCCGACGAGGTCGCGGGCGTGGTGCAGGCGCTGCGTGACGCGATGGTGGTGTTGCCGGCGGAGGCGCCGGAGTCGCTGGTGGATACCTGCGGCACGGGCGGTGGCACGCTTACCACGTTCAACATTTCGACGGCCGCCGCACTGGTCGCTGCCGGGATGGGCGTGCGCGTGGCCAAGCATGGCAATCGTTCGTTCACCTCGAAATCGGGAAGCGCCGACGTCCTGGAAGCGCTCGGCGTGGTCGTGGAGACCACGCCGGCAGCGATGGCCAGCACACTCGCCGAGGCCGGCATCGTGTTCATGTTTGCACCACTCATGCACCCCGCGCTCCGGCATGTGGGTCCTGTGCGGCGCGAACTCGCTGTGCCCACGGTCATGAACATCGTCGGTCCGCTCGCGAACCCAGCTCGCGCGGGTCGTCAGGTCGTGGGTGTGGCGGAAAAGGGACGGCTGGCGTTGCTCGCCGATACGCTCAACACCCTTGGCAGCGTGCGCGCCATGGTTGTGCACGGTGAGCCCGGGATGGACGAGATCTCGCCGCTAGGGCGGACCTATGTGCGCGAGGTCGCATCGGGCGTGGCGCGCGACTGGGAGATCGACCCGTCCGATTTTGGCCTCGGCGCGGTGGAACTGGCAGACTTGGCCGGCGGGAGCCCGGCGGAGAACGCGAGCGTTATCGAGGCGGTATTGCAAGGCGACGGCCCACAGGGGGCGCGGGCAGCGGTACTCCTGAACGCTGCTGCGGCGTGGTATGTGAGCAACGAGCGAAACACATACGCCGAGGCGGTTGAGCAGACGCGCGTAGCCTTGGATAGTGGGGTCGGCGCGCACGCGCTCGACCGGTTGCGGCGCGCGTCGCACGCCGCGGCCACCAAGTGGCCACGGGCGCGCTGACGGCACGACAGGAGTGACGGGCTAGTACCGCCGCAAAACGCCCACGACGATCCCTTGAATGCGCACCGAGTCCTCGTGCACGAAAAGGGGCTGCATGGCTTCGTTGGCGGGCTGCAGACGGATGCGGCCATCCCGCTCGCGATAATAGCGCTTGACCGTCGCGCCAGAGCCGTCGAGTAGCGCGATGACCATCTCGCCGTTGTCCGCCGCCTGCTTGTCGTTGATGACGACATAATCGCCATCGCGGATCTGTTCTTCGATCATGGAGTCCCCCTTCACGCGCAGCACGTAGTGGCTGCCGTTCTTTCGCAGGAACCCATCGGGCACGGCCATGGTTTCGCCCGTGTGCATCGCTTCGAGCGGCGCACCGGCGGCTACGGTCCCGAGCAACGGCAGCTCTACCGAGCGCTGGTAGATCTCCGACGGAAGAATCTCGATCGCCCGGCTCTCGTTATACGAACGCTTGATGTACCCCTTGCGTTCGAGATTGGTGAGGTGCTCGTGCACCGTCGCCAGAGAGTTATAGTTGAACTGCGACGCGATTTCTTCGAAGCTCGGTGCGTAACCGTTGCCTTCGTTGTACTCCGATAGATACGACAAAATTTCCCGCTGTCGCTTGGTGAGCGGCATGGCAACTCCTCGTAGAGGGGGGACTGGTCGTGCCCGAAAACAGGCCGAATCCAACCACCCGCCACGCTAACCGAATACAGGCCGAAGTGCAAGCATTTTTTTCGTCGACCCCCTGGACGTTCCCAACTGGAACCCTCGGCGCACTTACCCAGGATGCCCACGCCCGGGCCGACGCCGTCGGGGAGCCCTTGGCGACGCTCAAGGCCCGCGCCGCGGACGCCCCGCCGGTACGGCCGTTCGCGGATGCCCTGCGTGACACGCACGTCCGGGTCATCGCCGAGGTCAAACGCGCCTCCCCCTCGAAGGGACCTATCGCTCCCGGTTTGGATGCGGCCGACCAGGCACGGGCCTATGTGCGCGGGGGCGCCGCGGCCATCTCGGTACTTACCGAACCCACGCGCTTTGGCGGCACCCTCGCCGATCTCGAAGCCGTCAGCCGTGCGGTACCGGCGCCCGCGATTCGCAAGGACTTCCTCGTCCATCCCGTCCAGCTCTGGGAGGCGCGGGCCGCTGGGGCATCGGCGGCACTGCTCATTGTGCGCGCCCTGTCCCCCGACGAACTCGCGCGAATGATGGACGCCGCATCGGAGGCGGGGCTTGCCACACTGGTGGAGATCCGCGACCTCGGCGAACTCGAGCGCGCCCTGGCCGTGAACGCGACCGTCATCGGGGTGAACAACCGGAACCTCGAAACGCTCGTGATCGATCCCGCGACCGCGCCGGCGATCATTCCGTTCATCCCCGCGAGTTGTATCGCGGTCGCAGAAAGCGGGATGCGTACGGTCGACGATGTTGCGCCAGCCGCCGCGGCAGGCGCTGATGCTATCCTCGTGGGGAGCGCCATCTCCGCAGCATCCGATCCTGCTGACAATGTCCGGCTCCTTGCCGGCGTGCCGAGACGGACCCTCCCACGCGACGCCGCGTCGGCCCGCGCGGCGTTGGCGCGCTGAGCCCGTGTCGCCCCCTCGCACGGTGACGACACCCGCCGTCACCCCGCTGGTCAAGTTTTGCGGTCTGACGCGCCCCGAAGACGCAGCAGCAGCCGAAGCCGCGGGCGCGGCCTACCTCGGCGCCATCCTCGCCGGTGGTCCACGCCTCCTCACCCCCGCGCGCGCACGTGACGTGCTTGGCCCACGTCGTCACAATGTGCGACGTGTCGCAGTCTTCGGTGATCAGCCGTGGCGGGAGGTGCTCATCGTTGCTGGAGAGATTGACGTCGACGTGGTGCAACTTCACGGAGCACGTGCACCAGACGAGGTTGCGCGAATTACTGCTGAGAGTGGTCGCACGGTGTGGCCCGTCCTGCGTGTGGCGGGAACGACACTGCCGGAGGAGGCCGCGGCGTTCGCGCAAATCACTGGGCACGTGGTGTTGGACGCACATGTTGTGGGACAACTCGGTGGGACCGGAGTCGCACTCGACTGGTCTGGACTTCGGGGTGCACTCGATGCGCTGCGCGAGGCGGTTCCGGACGTAACGATTGTCTTGGCCGGGGGATTACGTCCGGCAAATGTCGCGATGGCCATTCAGTTGCTTTCGCCACATGTCGTTGACGTATCTTCCGGAGTGGAAACGGCGCCCGGTGTGAAGGATCCGGCGCTGGTGCAACAGTTCGTGATGGCGGCGCGCGGCGCCGCGGAGATGCAGCGATGACGATGGTCGACAGTGCAGGCACAACGACGACGGACCGGTTCGGTCCGTTCGGTGGACGCTATGTGCCGGAAACCCTGATCCCCGCGCTGGACCACCTGGAGGCGTCGTTCGAGGCGGTTTGCCACGATGCGGCGTTTCAGGCAGAACTCGACGGGCTGCTGCGCGAGTATGTGGGACGCCCGACGGCGCTCACCTTTGCCCCCCGCCTCAGCGCGCGGATCGGCGCGCCGGTCTGGATGAAGCGCGAAGATCTCAATCACACGGGCGCGCACAAGATCAACAACACCGTCGGGCAGGCGATGCTCGCCCGTCGCATGGGAAAGACGCGCATCATCGCCGAGACCGGAGCCGGTCAGCACGGCGTCGCCACGGCGACGATCTGCGCACGGTTCGGTCTCGAGTGCATCGTGTACATGGGCGAGGAGGACATGCAGCGTCAGGCGCTGAACGTGTTCCGGATGCGCCTCATGGGTGCGACCGTCGTGCCCGTGACCTCCGGCACCCGCACGCTGAAGGACGCCACCACGGAAGCCATTCGTGACTGGGTCACCAATGTCAACGAGAGTCACTACATCATTGGCTCGGTCGTCGGCCCGGCGCCGTATCCGCGCATGGTCCGGGAATTCCAGTCCATCATCGGCAACGAATCGCGCGCTCAGATGCTGGCCAAGGCCGGTCAGCTTCCCAAGACCGTAATCGCGTGCGTCGGTGGCGGCTCCAACGCGATGGGTATCTTTGCCGGTTTCGTCAACGATGCGGGCGTGGAACTGGTCGGCGTGGAAGCCGCTGGCGAAGGGCTCGACACCGACCGTCACAGTGCCTCCATCACGAAGGGCACCCCCGGCGTGCTCCACGGCTCGCTCTCGTACCTGCTGCAGGACGCGGCGGGGCAGGTGCACCCCGCCCATTCCATCTCGGCCGGCCTCGACTACCCAGGGGTGGGGCCCGAGCACGCCTGGCTGCACGACAGCGGCCGTGCCGAGTACGTGGCGGTCACAGATACCGAAGCGTTGCGCGGAGTGGCCTTGCTCAGTCGTCTAGAGGGCATCATTCCCGCCCTCGAAACCGCCCACGCCGTAGCCTGGTTGGAGCGCGAGGCGGGACGGTGGTCCGAACACGAGCCGGTGCTGCTGTGCGTCAGTGGCCGTGGCGACAAGGATGTCGGCACCATCAGCCAGTACACACTCCCTGAGGTATGACCGTAACGACTCACGAAGAGGAGGTATCGCCGCTCGCGATATCCGCCGTCGAAGACGCGCTCCGCGCGTTTGCGAAGGCGCTTCGTGCTGTGCAGTTGTACCTGCCGAACAACCCCACCCGGGCGCAGAGCATCGATCAGACGCGACAGGCGTTTGGTCGGATCTGGGCCCACGTGTCGCCGCTGGATATTCAAGTGCGCGAAGCGTCGTTCATGCTCGACGACCGGGTGGTTTACCAGGATGTGGAGCGCGGGACCGAGTCGCTGCCATGGCTACTCTATCGCGATGGCGTTCGCAGTCTGACGCTGATGCCCGGCGTGGAAGGCTCCGATCTGGAGGCGCTGCTGTTGTTGCTTCACAGGGCGCGCTCCGCGTCCGGTGAAGACGACGATCTGGTCACCATGCTGTGGGTGACCGACTTGGAGTTCGTGAATTACCGCTACGTCGAGAACAACGGCGCGAACGACTTCGTCATGGCGTCTGGCGACCGTCCGGGAATCGCGACACACACTCCCGGGGAGTTGCCGCTCGCGGTCCCGCCCGCCGAAACACAGGCGCCGGGTGACGGGCCGCCGGGCATCGTGCGCGTCGAGGACTTCGATTCGACGTTGTACTTTCTGGAGCCGCGCGAAGCGTCGTACCTGCAGGATGAACTCAAGCGTGAGTACATCGAAGATCAGCGACGGCTGGTGCTGGCCAGTCTCTTCGACATCGTCGAGCTGCAGCCGGATGCAAAGGCGCAACACGAAGCGCTGGGCATTCTCGACACTCTCGTGCTCGAGTTTCTCTCCATTGGCGAGTACGAGTTGGTAGCCTATACGCTCCGCGAAGCGGCGACGACCGCCCGCAGCGAGAGTATCGATGCCAATGTGCTGACAGCACTCCGCGAGCTGCCCGCGCGGCTCAGCGAGCCTCATGTCGTCGCGCAGTTGTTGCACGCGCTCGACGAGAGTGCGCGCACTCCGGTGGCGTCGCTCCTCGAGGGGTTGTTCGCCGAGCTCCGGCCTTCCGCCCTGGAGCCGTTGGTTGGATGGCTTGGCTCAGCGCCGTCTTCGCCGGCGCGTGCGTCCATCGAGCGCGCATCGCTGCGTCTGGCGGGTGCGAACACCGCCGAACTGTCCAAACTGCTGGAGCATCAGCAGGACAACGTCGTTCGGGGGGCGCTGCGCCTCGTCGCACAATTGGCAACACCAGCTGCCGTGCCGGGACTGGCGCGCCTGTTGCGCGGGACCGATGTCAAGTTGCGGGCCGAAGCGGTAACTGCGCTCGCGGATATCGGTTCCCCCTCCGCACTCCAGTCGCTCGAACGCGCGATCGACGACACGGATCGTGAGGTGCGGGTGGCGACCTATCGCGCCATTGGCAATCGCAAGCACACGGGGGCGTTACCGCGTCTGCTCGACGCCATCCGTCGCAAGGATGTTCGCGCCGCCGACCTTGGCGAAAAGATGGCGTTGTTCGAAGCGTTCGGGGCCATGTGTGGCGATGCCGGTGTTGGTGAACTCGATGGCATTCTGAATGCGCGTGGACTTCTCGGTGCCAAGGAACCACCGGAGATGCGGGCGTGTGCCGCCCGTGCGCTGGGAATGATCGGCACGCGGTCTGCTGTGGCGTCGCTGCAAAAGGCGGCTGACACCAAGGACGTTGTTGTACGCAGTGCCGTGGCGCGTGCGATGCGAGGCGGCGCATGACGGCACCGACGCAATCACCGCCCAGCGGGGTGGGCGATCCGAGCGGGCAGAAGGCCGCTCGATCGTTCGTCGTCGCCATGAACAGCGCGATCCGCGCTGTCCGATTGTATCCGGTGGAGAATGCCGCCGTCCAGAAAGCAATCGCCGAACTGGGCAGCTCCGCTGAACGCGTACGCGAAGGCGAAGGGAGTTGTGCGTTGCGTCGTGTCGGAGATTTTCTTTTCGTCAACGACACGCGTCTTCGTCTGACCTTCGATAATTACGCGGCGGTGGCCAGTTTGCTCGGCATGTTCCGCGAAGCGGGCATCGGCGGCATCGGATTGTTCGATAAGCCGTTGCCGCGAGCGTGGGTGGTGCTGTTGTCGTTCTTGCAGTCGCCGCCCCTCGAGTATCCCGAGGAGGAGCGACTCGCGCAGCTCTCAGCCCGTCTCGAGACGGCGCAGGTACACGATTTCGAGCTCTTTCCGGCGTCGGACGAGCAGGACGAACCGGAGAGCGATCTCGACAGTAAGGAGAAAGCGCGTCAGACGTACGTGCGCTCTCTCGATGTCACGCGGGAAGTCATCACGTCGGCGCGACTTGGGCGAAGCCCGGGGCTGAAGCGGGTAAAGCGCGCGGTACAGGGCATCGTCGATTCCATCCTGACCGACTCGGCGTCGATGATGGGATTGACCACGCTGCGCGACTTCGACGAATACACGTTCGTGCACAGCGTCAATGTCTGCATCCTTGCGGTCGCGCTCGGGCGGCGGCTTGGGCTGAGCAAGATCCAGTTGCTCGACCTGGGCCTGGCCGCGCTCCTGCACGATATCGGGAAATCGCGCATTCCGCTGGAGTTGCTGAACAAGCGCGGACAACTCGACAGCGACGATCGCCTGATTCTGCAGCAGCATACGTGGCAAGGCGTCCTGGCCATGTTCGCCTTGCCAACGGGCGGCGTCCGGCCGTGGCGATCCATGACGGCGGCGTATGAGCACCACATGCGAACCGATCTGTCGGGGTACCCCAAGGTATCGCGGCCGCGTAAACTGTCGCTCTTCAGCAAGGTCATTGCGGTGGCTGACGGCTTCGATGCCGCAACGACGACGCGAGTGTATCAGGATTCGCCGTGGACCCCGGCGGATGTCGTGCGCGGTATGCGCGACAATCCGCGTCTCGGTCTCGATCCCGTGGTCGTCAAGGCGTTCATCAATCTCACCGGCATCTATCCGGTCGGCACCGTCGTCGTGCTCGATACCTTCGAACTGGCGATCGTACTGGCGTCGAATCCCGATGAGACGGCGCTTTCTCGTCCCATCATTCGAATTCTGATGGACGATCGCGGTAATCTGTTGGACGATGCTACGCCGCTGGACCTTACGGTGCGGGCGGCAAACGGTCAGTTTGCACGCACGATCATTCGTACCGAAGACCCGCAACGCTATGGCATCAACATCGGTGACTATTTCGCCTGACATCCCATCGCCGTCCGCTTCCCGTTTGACGGCACGTTTTGCAGCCCTTGCAGCCGAAGGGCGCAAAGCGCTGGTCTGTTATGTCACCGCCGGCCATCCAGATCCCGCGCGCAGCGTGGCCCTCATTCGCGGATTGGCAGCGGCCGGCGCGGACGTCATCGAAGTCGGGGTCCCGTTCTCCGATCCCCTCGCCGACGGTCCGGTCATCCAGCAAAGCTCGCAGGCGGCACTCGATCAGGGTGTCACGCTCGCGCAAACGCTCGAGATCGTTCGTGAAGCGGCGGTCGATGTGCCGATCGTGCTCTTCAGTTACCTCAACCCGATCATCGCCGGCGGCGCTGACGTGCTGGCCCGGGCGCGGAGCGCGGGCGTTGATGGTGTCCTGGTGACCGACCTGCCCGTCGGGGCCGACCCGGTGCGTGAACAGTGGTTCGGTGCGAGCGGGCTCGACTTCGTGCGATTGGTAGCGCCCACGACGCCGGCGCCACGCATGGAGGAGATCGGTCGCCATGGCGGCGGCTTCGTCTATCTCATCAGCCGTTTGGGTGTGACGGGTGAGCAAACGTCGCTGGCAGAAGATCTCCCGCAGACGGTGGCGCGACTTCGTGCCTCGACGACGTTGCCGTTGTGCATCGGCTTCGGCATCTCGACACCGGAGCAGGCACAGGCTGCGGCGCGACTCGGCGATGGCGTGGTCGTCGGCAGTGCGATCGTTCGTGCAGCCGGCCGCAGTGTGGAGGATGCCATCGCGCTGACCGCCTCGCTCCGCGCGGCGATCGACGCCATCTGACCCATCGAGAAGCATGAAGGGCGGATTGCCCGACTGGGCTGTCGTTGGCGACAAACGACGCGCGCACATCGAGCGCGTCGCGTCGTTGCTCGATCGCTGGGCGGTGGCGCTCGCGCTAGATGTCGAGACCCGGAGCGCGTGGTGCGACGCCGGATGGTGGCACGACGCCCTTCGTGATGCCGACGAGCTGCAGCTACGCGCGCTGACCGGGGACAGCCAGCGACCGGTAGGGCTGTTGCATGGGCCAGCCGCGGCACTGCGCCTCGAAGCGGTCGGCGAAACGCGCCAGGATGTACTCGATGCCATTCGATGGCACACCGTTGGGTGCAGTACGTGGACCCGGACGGGTCGCGCGCTCTATATGGCGGACTTCCTGGAGCCTGGCCGGACGTTCATGCAGGCCGATCGCGCTTTCCTTGCTGACCGCGTCCCGGACGCGTTCGACGCCGTTTTTCGGCAAGTTGTGCGATTGCGTTTGGAGTGGACGATTCGCGAAGGAAAGAGTTTGTCTGCCGAAACAGTGGCGCTCTGGAATGATGTGCGCTGAGTCCTCGGGTTCGGGAGTAGGCGCATGAGCATCGGGTTACCGACGTTGCCGCCGGCATCCCCTCCGTCACGCACGCGCGGGCGCGGGGGAGTGGTGGCGCTGGCTTTGGTGGTGATCGTGGTTGCCGGTGCCACAGCGGGATGGTGGAGCTTGCGGCGCACGCCTGCGTCACCAGGGGCTGTCGTCACACCGCGCGCGGCGGCGCTCGAGGACACCGCGGCGCGCGCGCCGTCGGGGGTGCGCATTCGCGTGCGCGTCATCAACGTGAGCGGCATCACGGGCTTGGCGCGGCGGACGACGCAGCATCTCCGCGAGTATGGATTCGATGTCGTCGACTTCGGCTCAGGTCCCAAGGAACGCGCGTCCGCGACACGCATTGCTGTGCATACGGGACACGACGCGTGGGCGACGCGTGTCCGCAAAGCGATGGGCGTCGGGGAGATCGTGATCTCCCCCGACAGTTCACGCTATGCCGATCTCACGGTGTTCGTCGGCAGCGATTGGCGCGCGCCGACCGAGACGCTCCGTCCGTAGTTGCCCACATGCCGCGGCGATGTCGAGACCGCGGCTGCGTCGAACGGCGGTCTCCACGCCACGCGCGCGAAGGGCCTTCGCGAAGGCCGTGATGACTGGCGTGGTGGTCGGCGTGAATCCCATCGACCCGCCAGGATGCAGCGGAATGAGATTCACAAACGCGCGGCAATCCCGCGCCAACTGTGCGAGCTGCGCTGCATGTTCGGGCTGATCGTTCACGCCACCAAGCATCACATACTCGAACGTGACCCGGCGATCGAACTGCTTTGCCGCCTCGATCACCTCGGCGAGTGGATACTTGGTATTCACCGGCATCAGCGTCTTCCGCAGCGCATCGCTTGGCGCGTGAATGGAAATTGCCAGCCGGAATTGTTCGGGACGCTCGGAGAGGGCAATGATACCGGGCAGGACACCGACCGTGGAGATCGTGATGTGCCGGGCCCCGATACCCAGCGCGCGGGCGTCGTTCAGCAGCGACAGAGTCGGACCGACCGCCTTCCAATTCATCATCGGCTCACCCATCCCCATGAAAACGATGTTCGTGGGAATGATGGGCGGATTCAACAGGCGCAGTTCACGCACCTGACCGGCGATCTCCGATGGGGCAAGATTTCGCTGGAATCCCATGGCGCCCGTCGCGCAGAACGCACACTTGAGCGCACAGCCCGCTTGCGACGAAATGCAGAAGGTCATGCGATCCCCATCTGGAATCGCAACTGTTTCGATCAACTGCCCGTCGTGCATTCGGAAAAGGAACTTCTCCGTGCCGTCGGTCGACTTCTGGCGCGTTGCGAGCTCGAGCGAAGACAACCGAAAGTCCGCCGTCAACGCCTCGCGCAGTGCCTTGGGCAGCTCGGTCATGTCTTCGAAGCTCCGCACCGGTCGCAGCCATAAACGGGCAAACACCTGCGTCGCGCGATACGCGGGCTCTCCGCGCGCCGTCATCCACGCACGGAGCAGTTCGATCGCCGCGTCGGGATCGAAGTCGAGCAGATCGGGCGTGGTGGGCACTTCCAAGACGGTCACTTGATGAGCGAGCTGAGCGTGAACTGATACACGGGACCAAGTCCCGCCAAACCTTCTTCGCGGGCCACACCCACGACGTAGCGCGCAAAATACAGCGCCAGGCCGGTACGCATGCGCGTGATGCTTGCGGCGCCCGCCGACGTCCGCATGACGCCCGCCCGTCCTTCAACGAGTCCAAATCGTCCCGAAACGAACGGGCCACGCTCTCTCGCGCCACGATTGACGGCGTTTTCGCTGTACCCGAGGCGCACCTCCCGGATCCGACTCACTCCAATCAGCCTCAGGTCGGCCGCGGCCATCACCGACGGACGATCCTCGATTTCCCGGCCGGGACGCCAGAGGAAACTCGACAGCGCCACTCGCGCGTCGCGCCACGGGAGGTCATGCAGTACCGCGCCGAAATCGGCAGCGACGGCATTACGGGACAGTTGGTCGGACTGTCCGTTCCGCCACCGGATCGCGGCACCGGCAGTCAGATGGGGCACCAACTCTCTCGATGCCGTCAGGCTGACCAGGGTGGTGTTGTACGCGATCGTCCCCACGGATTGCGGATCGGAATCCGTGCGAACGAGACCGCCGACAGCCGCCCGCGCGAGTGATACACCGATCGTGGCTCCCGAAGCTCGCCGCCACGCAGCAGCCAGCAACTGCCCGTCCACGCCCTGCGCATTACCGGTGGCCAGCGAGGCCACACCAATACGCATCCGCTCGCCTTTCGGCACCGCAATCGTGGCGGGATTCCACAATCCGGCACCTGGCTCACTCGCCAAGGCCGGCGGCTCGAATAAAGCCCCCAGCGGGAATTCCCAAAGGTCGCGCGCGGGTACTGGCTGCGCGCCAAGCCTGATGGCCCAGCCGAACGCAGCAAGCCCGCAGATGAGCGTGCGGCGCATATGGGAGACTAAACGGCGCCAAGAGCCAAGGTCAAGCGAACCGCGGCAGGAAAATCGCTACCCTCCGCCTCGTAACGCATTTACTTTTCAACGTTTGCGTCTTGCCTTCGACCCTTCCTCCGACGCGTCTCCGCGCCGAGGCCGGTCCCGTTCCGCTTTGGAGTGCCACACTTGACGTCGTCCTCGCCCCAATCGTCCGTCCTCTCCACATCGATGCGTTCCGATCCGTGCGGTCTTCTGCGGCGGGCCGACGTGGGTCGAACCGTCCAGCTTGGCGGCTGGGTGCACCGGAGCCGTGACCTTGGCGGGTTGGTCTTCATCGATCTGCGCGACCGCACCGGACTGCTGCAACTGGCCTTCGGTCCCGCATGGAGCGCGGTCGAAGTGCAGCAGCTCGCGGCCTCAGTTGGCGTGGAGTCGGTCATCCTGTGCGAAGGCGAAGTGGTGGCCCGTGAACCGGAGCGGGTCAATCCGGAAATGGGCACGGGTGAGGTGGAAGTCCGGGTCACGAGCTTCCGTGTGGTTGGGCCGGCGGTCACCCCGGCACTGCCCGTGGCGCGCGGCCGCGGGGAAAAAATGCCAGCCGAAGAGTTGCGGCTGCGCCATCGGTATCTCGATCTGCGACGCCCGGAGCTTCAGGAGAACCTGGTCCTTCGGCATCGGCTGCTGCAGGTGTCGCGTCGGTTCCTCACCGACCACGGCTATCTCGAACTCGAGACACCCATACTCACGAAGCCGACGCCCGAAGGTGCGCGCGACTATCTGGTGCCGAGTCGTGTCCATCCTGGCGAGTTCTATGCGCTGCCGCAGTCACCGCAGATCTACAAGCAGTTATTCATGTGCTGCGGCTTCGATCGGTATTTTCAGATCGCGCGCTGCTTCCGCGATGAAGATCTTCGTGCCGATCGCCAACCGGAGTTCACCCAGATCGATATCGAGGCCTCGTTCATCGAGCGCCAGGATATCATGACGCTCGCCGAGGGGCTCATCGGCAGCATGTGGCGTGAAGCCGGTCATCATGACGTGCCCGCGCAGTTCGAACGCATGACGTACGCCGATGCCATGGAGTTCTACGGCTGCGACCGTCCAGATCTGCGATACGAGCTCCGCATCCGCGATTACAGCAGCGTCTTCGCGTCGCTCGATTTTGCCGTTACCAAGACGGCACTGGCCAACGGGGCCCGCGTGCGCGGTATCGTCCTGCCAGGCGGTGGGGCGTGGAGCCGCAAGCAGGTGGACGAGCTCGAAGCCCTTGCCAAGGGGGCAGGTGCTGGAGGGTTGTTGCGCCTCCGTAAGGCCGATGGCGAGTATGACGGCCCGCTCGCCAAGTTCCTCACGGATGACGCGAAGGCGGCGTTGGCACTCAACGACGGCGATCTCGCGCTCTTCGTGGCCGCCGCCGACCGCGTCAGCAGCCCGGCGCTCGACCGGGTCCGTCAGGAGTGCGCGCGCCGCCTCGAACTCATCGACGACAAGGCGCAGCGTTTCCTGTGGGTGCTCGACTTCCCCATGTTCGAGGAAGATCCGGAGACCGGCGCGCTGGCCGCGGTGCATCATCCCTTCACGGCGCCCCACGCCGACGACATGGCCGCCTATCCCGACGAGCCGGCACGCTGGCGAGCCCTGGCGTACGATGTCGTCCTCAACGGCACCGAACTCGGCGGTGGTAGCATTCGTACGAGCGATCCGGCCACGCAGTCCCGCATGTTTGCACTGCTTGGCATCGGTGATGCTGAAGAGCAGGAACGTCGCTTCGGGTTCCTGCTCGAAGGACTTCGTGCCGGCGCACCGCCACACGGCGGCATTGCGTTTGGCTTCGATCGCATTGCCATGTTGCTGTCGGGCGCGACGTCGCTGCGCGATGTGATTGCGTTCCCGAAGACCACGGCGGCCCGTTCGCTGTACGAAGGCGCGCCGGTGGCCGTCCCGGCCGAGGATCTGGCCCAGTTGCACATCAGCGTGCGCGAGTCGCGCGCAGGAAGCATACGTGAGTGAATCTCGCAGTGAGCGCGGCGGTGAGCGTAGTGACGTGGTCACCGCCCGCGTGTCTGTTGAAGGGGCCGACCTGCAGATGCTGGCCGGTGTGAACGACGGCAATCTCAAAGAGCTCGAGCGCGCCACCGGTGCGCGCATCGCGCTCCGCGGCGATCATCTGTCGATGTCGGGTGATCACGACGCCATCGCGCGCGCCGAGGGCGTCGCGGCCGCCATGGTGGCCATGGTTCGTGACGGGAAGAGCGTGAGCGCCGACGACGTGCTTCGTCTCACACTCACCGAGCGCCCTGCCGATGCTCCCGGCGCGACGAACGGCGGCCTCGTGCTGCCGGGTTCGCGGCGCGGGGTGCAGCCCAAGACGCCCGGACAGGCAGAGTATCTCAAGAAGATCGGCGAACACGATATCGTCGTCGGCATCGGTCCCGCCGGTACCGGAAAGACGTATCTCGCGGTAGCGGCTGCCGTCGACGCCCTCATGCGGAAGCGGGTCCGGCGCATCGTACTGGCACGTCCGGCGGTCGAAGCTGGAGAAAGTCTCGGCTTTCTGCCAGGCGACATGCAGGCGAAGATCGATCCGTACTTGCGACCGCTGTACGATGCACTCGACGACCTCATCCCGTTCGAACGCATTCAGAAGCTCATCGAAGCACGGACCATCGAAGTGGCGCCTTTGGCGTTCATGCGCGGGCGTACGTTAGGTGATTCGTTCGTCATTCTCGACGAAGCCCAGAACGCGACGGGCGCGCAGATGAAGATGTTCCTCACGCGTCTTGGTGTGAACTCCAAGATCGTGATCACCGGCGACAAAACCCAAGTCGATTTGCCGCGCCGCGAAGATTCCGGCCTCATGCAAATCGAGCGCATTCTGCACGGCATCGAAGGCATCTCGTTCCATTACTTCAACGAGTCCGATGTCGTGCGCCATCGGTTGGTGCGCGACATCATCCGCGCGTACAACGAAGACGCGGCCGGTGGCGGATGAGTCCAGCCCGATTGCCCAAGCCGGAACCGCGCGCCGTGGCGGTGGAATGCGATGGCGTGCGGATTCCGGTCGCCACCGAGAAGCTCGCGGAGCTGTCGCGGCAAGTGCTGCGCGCACTCAAGGTCAAGCAGGCGATGTTGTCCGTCACGTTTGTGTCGTCCCGCACAATGGCGTCGCTCAATCGCAAGCATCTCGGGCATCGCGGGCCCACCGATGTCATCACGTTCGCGCTCGGCGCTGACCCCGGTGGTGCCGTCATCGGTGACATTTACATTTGTCCCGACGTGGCCCGACAACAGGCGAAGTCCCACGGCGTCGGCATTCGCGAAGAGCTTGCCCGGCTGGTGGTACACGGGACGTTGCACGCTTGCGGATGGGAGCACCCTGAAGACGATGCACGCATGACGTCGCCAATGTGGCGACGCCAGGAGCAGCTGATGACGCGCTTCTGGACGTCTTCGGCCCCCAGGGCATGAGCGCTGCTGCGTGGGGGCTCGCGGTGGCCGGTGCCGCTGTTGCAGCGCTCTCTGCCGTCGCCGACGGCGCGTTGTTGTCCGAGTCACATCTTCCAACCGCTCAGGATCGCGGCGGATTCGGAGCCCCGTTGCCCACGGTGGCGCGCGCCATTCCCGCACGTGAGCAAACACACCGGGCACTCGCGTTTGCGCGCGTCTTGGGCCATCTCGCCGCAGGCAGCGGGCTTGCGGTGGCGCTCGATCTCGCCGCACGCGCGACGGTGCCACTGGTGGGCCTGCTGATATTGCTGGGGCTCACCACCGTCCTGTTCGCCGAAAGTGCAGCGCGCGTCCTGGGCGATGCACTGGGCGATGAGGCCGCCGCGCGACTCGATGGTTACACAAGGGTCGTCGAGCGCGTTCTGTCGCCGGTGGTCGCACTCGGAAACTGGGTGGACGGCCTCTTCGCCGAGGTCGTCTCCGAGTCGGACGCCACGCAGGAGCGACGTGAAGAAGCCGCGCAACAGTTCCGCGATGTCGTGACGAGTGAAACCGACGTCACGGGTGACGAACGGGCACTCCTGCTCGGGGTGTTCGAGTTCGGTGAGACGTCGGCCGCCGAGGTTATGGTCCCTCGGGTGGACATGCTCGGAGTCGAGCGCGACATCCCGTGGTCGGAGATGCTCGACCGGGTACGCAGCATCCAGCACTCGCGCGTCCCCGTGTATGAGGAAACGATCGACGAGATCGTCGGCATCCTCTACGTGAAAGACCTGCTGCCATCCGTGCTCGCCGATGAAGAACCCGAAGCCGGGTGGACGTCGCTCATGCGTCCGCCGGTGTTCATTCCGTCGTCGAAGCGCATCGCTGACCTGTTGAAGGAGTTCCGCCAGGCGCGTCGGCACATTGCGATTGTCGCCGACGAATACGGCGGCACGGCCGGACTCGTGACCATCGAGGACATCCTCGAGGAACTCGTAGGCGAGATTCGCGATGAGTACGATGACGAAGAGCGGCTCGTCGAAAGTGAGGCGAATACCCGGTATTGGGTCTCCGGTCGGCTCACCCTCGATGACCTGTCGGATGCGTTGAGCTACGACTTCGCCCGCGACGATGTGTCGACGGTGGGTGGACTCATCCTGGAGTTGCTGGGGCGGGTACCACGCGCCGGGGAGTCGCTCACGATCGGCAGTTTCAAGGTCATCGTGGAGCGGGTCATTCGCCGTAAGATCGAACGCGTATACCTCGAGCGCATCGCGCCTGACGTGCCCCCCGCGCCAGTCAACGACGAGGAGGTCGCATGACCGGCGTCGTGATTTTCGCGGCCGTTCTCGCACTCGCGGTGCTGACCATGGCGGCGACGACCGTTCGTGCCGTGAGTCGACTCTGGCTCCGCCACTGGATCGAGCATCGGGCAGGTGGTGCAGGAACGATGGCGCGGTATCTCGAGCGTCCCACGCGACTGGTGCATGCCGCAGGCACCGCCAGCATGATCGTCGTCTTCGCCACGGGCTCCGTGATCGCAATGCAGGATGGCTTGCGAGCCGTCGCGTTCGCGCGCGACGTCGTGCTGTTTCTGCTCCTCATGCTGGTGTTCGGTCAGTTGCTGCCGCGCGCGATCGCACGGCGCTTTGCACCGAAGTTGGTACCTTTGTTCGTGCCACTGCTGCGCGTGACGGATCTGCTCTTCGCGCCGTTTCATCTAGTCGCCAATGGGGCACGACGCTTGGTCTCGACGCCAGTACCCCAAACGAGTGATGAAGAACTTCGCGACGGCCTCGAAGAGATGCTGCGCGACGGGACGCTCAGCGACATCGGAGCGACCGAGGAGTTTGCGATCATTTCGGGCGTCGTCCAGTTCGGTGACAAGGCGGTACGCGACGTGATGACGCCAAGAAGCGATATCTTCATGCTGCCGGACGGGCTCGCGGCCGACGAGCTTGCGCGGCAAGTGGCGCAGGCTGGCTACAGTCGCATTCCGGTGTATCGCGAGAGTCCGGAGCAGATCACCGGCATGGTGCATGTGTTCGATGTCTTCCGTCGTCGGGGGGAGGCGGTACCGGCCATTCGTCCGGTGGCCTACACCCGACCGGAGAAGCCGGCAAAAGAACTGCTCTTCGAGCTGCTGCGCT
The DNA here is from genome assembly GCA_947457545.1 of Gemmatimonadaceae bacterium. Taxonomy (GTDB): domain Bacteria; phylum Gemmatimonadota; class Gemmatimonadetes; order Gemmatimonadales; family Gemmatimonadaceae; genus Gemmatimonas. Next base: position 143,930 of record CANGXD010000001.1, on the reverse strand, counting down.
CGCGGCGCCAGCTGGCCATCGTACAGGACGATTCAACCGTCGTCGGGCTGGTCACGCTCGAGGACCTTCTTGAAGAGTTGGTGGGTGACATCCGTGATGAGCATGACGACAACACCGACTGACGCCGCGATCGCGCGGTTGCTCGAACAGTTCCGCGCCGGGAAGCCGGCGGCCCTCGCGCGCGCCGTCAGTATTGTGGAGAATCACCGGCCAGGGTTCGAGCAGGTGCTGGCCGCGCAGCACGCGCTGCTGGGGCGCGCACGTCGCATCGGGCTGACGGGACCGCCGGGGGCCGGCAAGAGCACGCTCACCACACGCCTCGCTCGTCAGTATCGGCAGGCCGGAAAGACGGTCGGTATTGTCGCCGTGGACCCCACCTCCCCCTTCACCGGCGGCGCGCTCCTGGGCGATCGCATTCGCATGGAGGAGATTGCCCTCGACCCCGGGGTATTCATCCGCTCCATGGCGACACGCGGATCCCTCGGCGGATTGGCCACGGCCACGCGCGAGGTGTGCGATGTCCTCGATGGCTTCGGCATGGATGTCATCATCATCGAAACGGTCGGCGTCGGGCAAAGTGAATTGGACGTCGCCCGTGCGGCCGATAGCACCGTCGTCGTGCTGGTACCGGAGTCCGGCGATTCGATTCAAACACTCAAGGCCGGGGTGATGGAGATCGCCGACGTGTTCACCGTCAATAAGGCCGATCGCCCGGGAGCGGACCGCCTGCGCAACGACATCGAGCTGATGCTCGGGTTGCGCGCAGGCGCGTCGATGCAGAACATGCCGGCGCACCATGGTGTGGACCTGCGCAACGTGCCAGACCGGGACGCCCTGCGCGACGCGATGAACCCGGCCCGTGCTGCCCGCGCGGCGGCGCAGGCCGAGGCTCCCGAGCAGTGGACGCCGCCGGTGTTGCGCTCGATCGCGGCCCAGAACGAGGGAATTACCGAGATCGCCGACGCCATCGAACGGCACTTTCGCTATCTTGAACAGAGCGGCGAGCTACGGCGCCGTCGGCGGGCCCGCCTGCGCGAGCGCGTCATGGAAGTCGTGGAACAGCAGGTGCGCCAGCGCCTCTGGCATGATGCCGAAACGTTGGCATGGTTGGATGCACAGCTCGATGGACTTGAGGCTGGGACGCTGGTGCCGTTCGCCGTGGCGGATGCACTCCGTGCCCGCAGTGATGCTTTACTCACGGGCGCGTCCTACGCGCCCTTGCCGGTTCCTACAGGGAGCAGCGTATGACTTCCACACGTGAACTTGAAGATGTCGTCCGCCAGCAGCAGGAAGAGCTGGATGCTTTGCGCCAGGAAGTCGTACGGTGGCGAGGCCAGTACGACAGCGGTCGCAAGCGCGACATCGCCTTCACGAATTCGGCCGCGGAGATTCCGCCGCTATACACGGCGCTCGACCTCGAGGACTCGGCCGGCACCGCGTTCGAAACGCCGGGAGCGTGGCCATACACCCGTGGCATTCATCCCACCGGCTACCGCGGCAAGCTGTGGACCATGCGGCAGTTTGCGGGCTTCGGCACGGCGCGGGAGACCAACCAGCGCTACAAGTTCCTGCTCTCGCAGGGCCAGACGGGATTGTCGGTGGCGTTCGACTTCCCGACGCTCATGGGCTACGACAGTGATCATGTCCGCTCCGAAGGCGAAGTCGGAAAATGCGGTGTAGCCATCAGTTCGCTGGCCGACATGGAGGCGCTATTCGAGGGCATTCCGTTGGACAAGGTGTCCACGAGCATGACCATCAACGGGCCGGCAATCATTCTGCTGTGCTTCTACATCGCGGCCGCGGAGAAGCAGGGCGTCGATGCCAGCAAGCTGCAGGGGACCGTGCAGAATGACATCCTCAAGGAGTACATGGCGCAACATGCGTGGTGCTTCCCGATTGAGCCCGCGCTGCGCCTCATTGTAGATGGTTTCGATTGGTGTGCAAGCAACGCACCGAACTGGAACACCATCTCCATCTCCGGCTACCACATTCGTGAAGCGGGTGCCACGGCGGCTCAGGAACTCGCCTTCACGCTGGCCGACGGATTTACGTATGTGGAGCGCGGCATCGCGCGTGGACTCGACGTCGACGAGTTCGCTCCGCGCCTCTCCTTCTTTTGGGATATCCACAACGATTTCTTCGAGGAAATCGCGAAGCTGCGTGCCGCTCGTCGCATCTGGGCGCGTCACATGAAGGAACGCTTCGGCGCCAAGAATCCACGTTCCTGGATGATGCGCTTCCATTCGCAGACGGCCGGTGTGACGCTCACGGCGCAGCAGCCCATGAACAACGTGGTCCGCGTGGCGTATCAGGGGCTCGCCGCGGTGTTGGGGGGCACGCAGTCGTTGCACACCAACTCGATGGACGAGACACTGTCGCTGCCTACCGAAGGGGCTGTGCAGGTGGCGCTCCGGTCGCAACAGATTCTGGCGTACGAAACCGGCGTCCCCAACGTGATGGATCCGCTCGGCGGCTCCTATTACGTGGAGGCACTCACCGATCAGCTCGAGCGCGACGCCGAGGAACTGTTCGAGCAAATCGAAGGCGTCGGCGGCGTCGTGAACGGCCTCGAAGAGGGGTGGTTCCAGAAGCGCATCGCGGAAAGCGCTGCGCGTCAGCAGTGGGAAATCGAACAGCGCCGGAGGATCGTGGTTGGGGTCAACGAGTTCGTGACGGACGAGCCTGAGCTGACCATTCCCATTCTGCGCATTGGCCAAGAGGCGGAGCGCGAACAGCGTGAGCGTCTGGCGACCTTGCGGGCCACGCGCGATAACGACCTGTGCGCACGCAACCTCGAGGCACTCCGCGCGGCGGCGCGGGGCACGGAGAACGTGGTGCCGCGCATCCTCGACTGCGCGCGTTCCTACTGCACATTGTTCGAAATTCGAGCCGCACTCGAAGATGTCTTCGGTGCCTATCGCGAGCCGGTGTTCTTCTAACACCGTTGTGGTTGAAGGGACCAATGAGGGGACGCGCCGCAGTCTGCAGCGCGTCCCCTTTTGCGTCCCTGTTTCCCGACTGACGCACGCGAATGCGCCGTTGCTCGCGACTCAGTCGCCGGCTATTTCGCGCTCGAGTTCGGCGAGATGTTGCAGGAAGCGGTTGGCCTGCTCGGCACGCATGGCGCTCGGATTGAACTCGCTCGTCCCGGTATCGGCCTCCAGCAATGATTGGCGACGGGCGGACTTTCCGTCATCCCAGTTCACCACCTTCATGGACCATTCTGCAAACGCCCGCGCGTCGATTTCGACAATGCTGATCAGCTGGCACTCCGTATGACGCGGGTCCGGCGCGATGCGGTGGTACAGATCGCTGACCGACTGCCGGTCACCCTCGAGGGCCTGAAGGAACTGTCCAGAACCATAGCAGAGCATCCCCGTAATGTTGGACACGCTGTTCTTGTCTCGCGCGTGATCCATGATGCCGATCAGCGCCCCGTAGGAGGTGCCGCTGGTCGCGCGACTGGCGTACAGGAGCCGAATCAATGGCAGTGACACGGTATGGTGGCGAAAGAGGGAGGCGTGCCCGAAGCGGGACACCGGCGCAAAAATGGGCGCACAGAGTCTCTGCGGCTTGTGCAGCTTCGTCCCAGTATCTAGCGTCTCCGGATGAAGACCAACAGCCCTTGGTGGGCCACCCAGTTTGACCAGCAGTACCTCCACGAGTACGAGCCCCTCTTCGATCTCACCCAGGATCGTCGGGAAGTCGCCAGGCTAATGGATGTGCTCGAGCTCCCCTCCGGCGCCAGAATTCTCGACTGCCCCTGTGGGCAGGGGCGTCACGCCCACCTGTTGGCGGAGGCCGGCTTCGATGTCGACGGCTTGGACTACTCCGACGACCTCCTGGCGGTCGCCCGCCGACGTGGTACGGGCAAGACCCTACGGTATACGCAAGGCGACATGCGGAAGCTCCCCGCGCGGTGGGCGGGTCGGTTCGATGCCGTGGTGAACTTGTTCACTTCATTCGGCTTTTTTGACGAACCGAACGATGATCAGCGCGTGTTGTCCCAGTTTGCCAAGGTGCTCAAGCCGGGGGGCATCCTCGTATGGCACGGTGGAGCCAGGGACGGTGTGATGGCCAAGTTCTTGTCCAGGGATTGGTGGAGCAGTGCCGATGGTACGATGTTCGGGCAGGAGCGCTCGTTCGATCCGCTCTCCGGTTTTCTGGAAATCACATCGACATGGCGCGGCCCCAAGGGGCACGGTGAGCGATCCCATCGCATCCGGTTGTACACGGCGTCGGAGCTGGCGTCGCGGTTGCGGGACGTCGGCCTGATTGTGGAACAGGCCTTCGACTCTTGGAGTCCTCGCCCGTTGGCTCGTACCTCCAGCGAAATGCTGCTGGTGGCGCGTAAGGACGGCTGAGTAAGTTACGAGGTTCCTTGGCGTTCGGACCAACGGACCAGAGCAGCACCGCAGGATCCTCCCGATTACCAAACCGATGACTCGACCCATTCGCGTGCTGGTGGCCAAGCCTGGCCTCGATGGTCACGATCGTGGCGCCAAAGTCGTGGCCGCCGCGCTTCGTGACGCTGGCATGGAAGTGATTTATACCGGCCTGCACCAAACGCCGGAGATGATCGCCACCGCGGCGGTGCAGGAAGACGTGGACGTTGTTGGTCTGTCGATTCTCTCCGGCGCACACATGACGCTGTTTCCGCGCGTGCGGGATCTGCTCCTCGACGCGGGACGTGACGACATTCTGCTGACCGGTGGCGGCATTATCCCGAAGGAAGACATGGACGCGCTGCAGGCGCAGGGCGTCGCCCGCCTGTTCGGCCCCGGCACGAGCACGCAGGATCTCGTGGACTATATCCGCGAGTGGTTTGCGTCACGCGAGCAACAGGGCGCGTGAGCGGACGACTACAACAGCTCGCCAACGACATCCGGGCGCTCGAAGCACAGCTTCGCCTCGGTGGCGGCGCCGACAAGATCGAGAAGCAGCACAAGCAGGGAAAACTCACCGCGCGTGAACGGGTCGAGCGGCTCGCCGATCCGGGGACGCCGTTTCTCGAAATCGGCCTTCTTGTCGCGCACGATCGCTACGATGGCCAGGCACCCGGTGCCGGTGTCATCACCGGCATCGCGATGGTCGAGGGACGCGAAGTGGTCGTCGTCGCCAACGACGCCACCGTAAAGGCCGGATCGTGGTGGCCCGAGACGATCACCAAGATTCTGCGCGCGCAGGAAGTCGCGATGCGCTGCCGGATCCCGATCATCTATCTGGTCGATTCTGCGGGAGTCAACCTGCCGTATCAGGGCGGAGTCTTCCCCGGACAGTACGGCGCCGCGCGCATCTTTTACTACAACTCCATCATGCGCCGCTATCTGCGCATCCCGCAGTTCTCGGCGGTAATGGGCCAGTGTGTGGCGGGCGGTGCGTACCTGCCGGCGTTGAGCGATGTCATCCTCATGGTGAAGGGGACGTCGTTCATGGGGCTGGGCGGCCCGAATCTGGTGAAGGGCGCGACTGGGCAATCCGTCGATGGCGAAACGCTCGGTGGCGCCGTGACGCACACCGAAGTGTCTGGTGTGGCGCACTATGCGCTCGACGATGACGCGTCGTGTCTCGACAAACTCCGCGAGCTGGTGGCCCGGCTACCGCGACCGCAGCAGCAGGCGCTCGCGGCCTGGCGTCCGCCGGCGGAGCCACCGTCGACGTTGTACGATGTGTTGCCGTCAGATCATCGCATGTCGTACGATATGCACGCCGTCCTCAAGGCCGTGCTCGATGAAGGCAAGCTCGATGAGTTCCAGCCGAATCTCGCGAAAGAGATGATTTGCGGCGACGCACACATCGAGGGAATCACGGTCGGCGTCATCGCCAATCAACGCGGCCTCATCAAGGGTCGTCCCGGTGAACGACCGCGCTTTGGCGGCATCATTTACGCCGAGAGCGCCGAAAAAGTCGCCTATTTCATCGAGCGGTGCGACAAGCAGGGCATCCCGATTGTCTTCGTGCAGGACGTGTCCGGCTTCATGGTCGGCCCCGATGCGGAGCACGAAGGGATCATCCGCGCCGGTGCACGCTTCGTCGAGGCGATGGCATGTGCGCGTGTGCCCAAGATCGTACTCACGGTAAACCACGCGAGTGGTGCCGGCTATTACGCCATGGCCGGGCAGGGGTTCGATCCCGATTTCATCTTTTCGTGGCCGACCGGACGTATGGCGGTGATGGAAGGCGAAGCCGCGGTGCAAGCGGTCCATGGCCCCGCGCTCGATGCCGCCAAGAAGGCGGGGACCGAAGCGTCACGCGAGGTGCTGGCCGCGGTCGAAGGCATGCGCGCCGATTACGAAACGCAACTTGATGCGCGGTATGCGGCCGCGCGCGGATTCGTCGATACGATCGTGTATCCCGAAGACACCCGTGATCTGCTTGCGATGGCCCTGCGAGCAGCCAACCAGAATCGCGGACCACATCTCGGCGCATTCGTGCTGCCGCCGATGCTGCCCGTTGGAGGCGAATGATGTCGGAGTCGCACAAGGACAAAGTCGTTCGCGTCGCGAGCGGCCAAGGATTTTGGGGAGACTGGCTGGAAGCCCCGCGTCGTCAGGTGGAAGGCGGGCAGGTGGATTACCTCATGCTCGACTATCTCGCCGAAGTCACCATGTCGATCCTGCAGAAGCAGCGCGAGCGCGATCCGCGCATGGGGTACGCGCGTGACTTCGTTGGGGCGATGGAGAGCGTGTTTCCCGCCGTCGCCGAACGCGGCGTGAAGGTCATCGCCAATGCCGGTGGAGTGAATCCCACCGCGTGTGCCGACGCCATTCTCGAGGCCGCGTCGCGCGCCGGCGTGAGAGGAAAGATCCGCATTGGCGTGGTGACGGGCGACGATATTCTCGGTCGCCTCGATACGCTGCTTGCCGAAGGCCATGAACTCAAGAACATGGACACCGGTGAGCCGCTCGCAAACATCCGCGACCGTGTCCTCTCCGCAAACGCGTACATCGGTTCGACGCCGATCGTCGAGGCGCTCCAGCAGGGGGCGAACGTCGTCGTCACCGGCCGCAGCACGGACACGGCCCTGACCATGGCACCGCTACGCCACGAGTTCGGGTGGGCGGCCGACGATTGGAACGCGCTCGCCGCCGGCATCGTCGCCGGACACATTCTCGAGTGCGGCGCCCAATCAAGCGGTGGCAACTGCTTGCATGATTGGCGCAACATCCCCGACCTCGCCAACGTCGGCTATCCGATCGCCGAAGCGCGAGCGGATGGCACGTTCGTCATCACCAAGCACGCGGGCACCGGTGGACGGGTGAGTGTTCCCAGTGTCACCGAGCAGCTGGTATACGAGATGGGCGACCCCCACGCGTACATCACGCCTGATGTCGTCGCGGATTTCACCAGCATCCGCGTTGCGGAAGACGGCGAGAACCGGGTGCGCGTGCATGGGATCACGGGAGGACCGCCAACGCCGTTCCTCAAGGTCTCCATCGCCTATCGCGCAGGATTCAAGGCGGTCGGGTCACTCGTCTACTCGTGGCCGGACGCAATGGAAAAGGCCGAGATGGCCGACCGCATCCTGCGCGAACGGCTCGATCGTTTGGGACTGCGCTTCGACCAGGTGCTCAGCGAGTTCGTCGGCGCTACGTCGACCCACGGCGCTCTGGCCGGAGACGGCCGCGACGCCCCCGAGGTGCAGTATCGGATTGGTGTGCGTGGCAGCGATCGCGCCGCGGTTGAGCGCTTCACGCGCGAGATTGCGCCGCTCGTCTTGAACGGTCCGCCCAGTGTGACCGGCTTTGCCGGTGGCCGCCCGAAAGTTGAAGAAATCGTGGCCTACTGGCCCGCGCTGCTCGACAAGCGTGCCGTGTCCACCGCAGTCTCCATCGTGGAGTAAGGACCATGAAGATCAGACTCCTCGACATCGCGCACGCCCGCAGCGGCGACAAGGGCGATACCGCCAACGTCGGTCTCATCGCTCTCAAGCCGGAGTGGTATGCACTTCTCGATCGCTACGTGACGCGCGACGCCGTCGCCGCACACTTCGACGGCCAGCTCACCGGTGGTGTCGTCCGATTCGAACTGCCCAACCTGAACGCGCTGAACTTTCTGTTGCACGGCGCGCTCGACGGCGGCGGCACCCTCTCTCTCAAGACCGATGCACAGGGCAAAGTGTACTCCACCGCCTTGTTGCGCCTCGTGATCGATGTCCCAGACGCCGAAGCCAAGGCAGTTGGGGCGCCGGGCCAGCCGTGATTCTGCGAGCGCGCATCGCGCTGCTGGCGCTCGGGGTTATCGCCTTCGCGCTCGCCCAGCAGACGCAGCGTGAGTGGCTGCGCTGGCTGGGCATCGGTCTGGTGGCACTCGCGTTGCTCCTTCGCTTCATCAAGCGATAATGGTGTAGTGGACGCCGCCGGTCTCTGTGCCGGCGGCGTTTTCGTTAGATTTCCGGGATGACGCCCCACCCTGTCCCCGAACTGCTGGCCCCCGCCGGTACCCTCGACGCCGTCCGCGCGGCCGTCGCCAACGGCGCTAACGCCGTGTACCTCGGGGCGTCGATGTACAACGCCCGCGACGAGGGGGCCCAGCTGTCACTGGACGAGTTGGCCCAGGCGTGTGCGATTGCGCACGCGCGTGGCGTGCGGGTGTACCTCACCTTCAATGTGCTCATCAAGCCGCACGAGCTGACCGAGGCGTTGTCCTACCTCGGCGAATGCGTCGACCGCGGTATCGATGCCGCTATCGTGCAGGACCTCGGTGTGGTCCGTCTCATTCAGCAAGTGTATCCGCAGCTCGAGGTGCATGGCTCGACGCAGATGACGGTGCACGACAGCGCCGGCGCGAAGGTCATGCAGTATCTCGGGGTGGAGCGGGTGGTCCTCGCGCGTGAGAACACGCTCGAGGACATCCGACGCATTCGGAACGATGTGCCGGAGCTGGGGCTCGAGACGTTCGTGCACGGTGCGCTGTGCATTTCGTACTCAGGGCAGTGCTTCATGTCGGGGATGATCAGCGAACGCTCGGCGAATCGCGGGTCGTGTGCGCAGTCGTGCCGTAAGGATTATCTGCTCAACGACGATGCGACGGGCGCCGAGCTTGATCGCGGGTATCTGATCTCCACGAAGGATTTGGCAGCGCACGACCACCTCGAGGCGCTCGCTGAGCTTGGCGTGGGTTGTCTGAAGGTTGAGGGCCGGAAGAAAAAGCCGGAGTACGTCGCCACCGTCACCAAGGCCTACCGTGGCTGGCTCGATGGCATCGCGCGCGGGGAAACCGGACGTGCGCCGAGCATCGAGGAAGTGGAGCCGCTCGTCCAGATCTTCAGCCGGGGCAATACCGGCGGGATGTACGGTGGTCGCGAAGGGCGCGAGTACATCACGCGCACGCAGCCGGACAATCGCGGATTGACGCTGGGCACGGTGGTCGCGACCGACGGCCATGAGCTCATCGTCGAAGTCTCGCGCATGATCGCCGTGGGCGACGGTTTGGGCTTCGAGGCCCCGGTGGACGGATCGGCGGCGACGCTGGGCGGCACGGTGCAGGAGGTGCGCCTGCTCTCGTCTCGCGGTGAGGTACACCGTCAGGCCATCGTAGTGCGGAGTGGTCCCAAGGGCGTGCGTGTGGCTGATGGTTGGCGTGTCGTTCGAACGAGCGACGCGACGCTCCTTGCCGCGGCTCAGCAGTCCTTCGCCAACGTGCCCGTACCGGAGCGCGTCGGCTCCATTCGCGTCGACGTGCGATGCTTTGGACACGCGGGTGGTCCGCTCAAAACCGTCTGGAGCTACGGCGACGTGGAGCTCACGGTCCGCGGCGAGGTCGCACTTGCCCCCGCCAGCAAGCGTGCGCTCGACATGACGCAGCTACGTGAACAGCTGGGGCGTCTCGGCGGGACGCCATTCCGGCTCGGGTCCGTCGATATCAACGGCTTGGCCCCAGGCTTGTTCATCCCCGTGAGCGAACTGAACCGCCTCCGGCAGGATGCCACGGAGCAGCTCGAGGAACAGCTGGGGTGGGCGCGCATGAGTGACGCGGCGGTGCGTGATGCACGTATCGGTGAGTGCGTCGCGCACATTCCCGAGCGGGTGCAGCAGGTGGCCGCGCTTGAACAGCCTGCGCTGCGTGCCATTGTGTACGATGTGGATCAGGCACGAGAGGCGGCGGCCGGTGGCGCGACGGAAATCGTGCTCGATCCCTTTCTGCGGCACCCATCGCCGCCGCTGGCCCGCGTGACGGCGTTGCGCGATGAGCTGTCGGCGCAAGGAATCGGATTACGGCTCCGCACGCCCACCGTTGTCCGGCCGGAAGAACGCAAGCGACTCGACAAGTGGCTCGCGCTGGGTCTGCCCGTGCTCACGGGACATCTCGGCCTCGCGGCGGAACTGGCGGAGCAGGGCGTGCACGTCGTGGCTGACTACGCCACGAACGTGTTCAACCAGCATACGGCGGCGTTGTTCTTCGAGCTTGGTGCCAAGCAACTGGTTGCCAGCATTGAACTCACCACCGATGAGCTGGGACAGTTGGTGGCACCGTGGGAAGGGCGCGGCTTCGATGTGCTCGTGTACGGACGTCCCGAGGGCATGACCATCGAGCACTGCGTGCTCAGCGCGGCCTTCGATCGTGAGCCGACGACCTGTCGCGATCTGTGTGTGCAGAAGCACACAAACGTGTCGCTCACCGATCCTACGGGCTACACGTTTGCGGTGGCCACTGACAGTGCGTGCCGCAACCGGTTGCTGCATTCCCGTCCCATCGAGGCCTCCGAGTACCTCCCCGCGCTGTGGGCACAGGGCATTCGCGGATATCAGATGGTATTCAACGTCCCGGGCGATCCGGTACGTGACATCGTCCGTGCGTATCGCGAGGCCCTCGACAGATTGGCAAGCGGCGAAACACCCGACACCGCCGCAACGCGTCGTCTGCTCAATGGCGAGTTTACACGCGGACACTTTGCGAGAGCAGTTTGACATGAACGGATTCGTCCGGCGCCTCGCGCCAATTCTCCCGCTTTCACTCACGATTTGGTGCGGCTACGATGCGGTCATCGCCATGCAGCAGGGGCGGACCGGCGGCGCCATCTGGGAAGCAGCGAAGGCCCTGATCTTCCTCGGTGTGGCCTATCTCATCTACGATACCGGCAAGCGTATCCCGGATCGCTGATGGTAGGGCAGGTGGGTGCGTTGAATTGAGCGGCGTGGCGTAGCGGCGCCATCGATCGCGCGCATGGGTCGTGGTAGTGTGTGTTATGCCGCAGCCATGTGCCCCCCGCCGCCGATACGGCACGCTCGACGAAGCGCGCACCACACTTCGTGCGCGCTTTGGATATCCTGATTTTCGCGCCCCGCAGATTCGAGCCATCGAGGCCGCTGTGGCAGGCGGCGATGCCCTGGTCGTCTTGCCCACCGGCGGCGGCAAGTCGCTTTGCTATCAGGTTCCGGCGCTGATGCGACATGGGCTTACCGTCGTGGTAAGTCCGCTCATCTCGCTCATGAAAGACCAGGTGGAGGCGTTGAATCGGCGCGGTATCGCAGCCGCGTACATCAACAGCACGTTGGCGCAGGCAGATGCCACCGAGCGTCTCGCGCGAGCACGAGATGGTACGCTCACAATGTTGTACCTCGCGCCCGAGCGGCTCGAGGCGGGACGAACATTGGAGAAGCTGTCCGAGATTGGCGTCGCATTGCTTGCCGTCGACGAGGCGCATTGCATCAGTGAGTGGGGCCATGATTTCCGGCCAAGTTATCGGCGCATCGGAGCCATACGGGAACGCCTGGGGGCCCCACAAACGATTGCGCTGACCGCCACCGCAACGCCCGAAGTACGGACCGACATCGTGAAGCAATTGGCCCTGCGAAACGCCGCTGTGGTCGTCGCCGGATTCGATCGTGTCAACCTGACGTATCATGTCGTCACCGCGAACACGCAGCAGGAGAAAGACCGTACGGCATTGCGGTGGTTGCGCGATGCCAATGGTCCTGCGGTGGTCTATGCGCCGACACGCAAAGCCGTCGAGCGACTTACCGGCGTGCTTATTCGCGGTGGTGTCAAAGCCACGGCATATCATGCGGGATTGAACGATCGTCTGCGACAGCGCGCGCAAGATGCGTTCATGGAAGAGCGTGCACGCGTAATCGTCGCGACCAGTGCGTTCGGCATGGGGATCGACAAACCCGATGTGCGACTCGTCGTGCACCACGCCATGCCGGGGGCGATCGAATCGTATTACCAGGAGGCCGGCCGCGCGGGGCGCGATGGGCAACCCGGCCAGTGCATGTTGCTCTACAGCTATCCCGACCGCTTCACGCACGAGTTCTTCATCAAGAGCGCGCATCCTGAGCGCCATGTCGTCGAGCAGGTGTGGCGCGCACTGGGCGCCGCGGCCGATTCAGCGCATCGCGTGCATATGACGGTTGAGGAACTGGTGCAGCGGCGTCCCCTGTCGAGCGTGGGAGCGCGGGAGGTGGGTGCGGCCGTACGCGTTCTGCTCAGTCATGGTCTCTGTCACAGCATCGCCCCCGCACCCGGCCGTGTCTGGATCCGCCTGCTGGCGTCGCCCGCCCGCATTCGCCGCGAACTCAGCGGGGAGCGGCAGTTCGATTTGGAGGTATTGCGGGTGCTCTGGCGCGCCATTGGCGCGCGCCTCCTCACGGGCGCGCCCGTGGACCTCGACGGCCTACCACCGGGACTCGGCGGGGCAATCGGACTGGTCCCTGTTTTGACACGCTTGGAAACGCATCAATTCGTTTCGTGGTCGCGAACCGGGGGGGGGTACCAACTCGATCCACGTTCGGCAGGTGGAAATTCGCTCGCCCTGAATTGGTCTGGACTCGAGCGGCGACGCCGAACGGACATGGCAAGACTCGATGCCATGCAGCAGTACGCGCAAAGTCGCTATTGCCGAAGAGCGTACGTCCTGCGCTATTTCGGGGACCCCGAGGCTCGCACGTATTGCGGTGCCTGCGATCGTTGCCTCGGTCTTGCCCACGGTCCCGTTTCTCTTCCTACCCCGACCGTTCCAGATGGACGACAGTCTGTATTTCTCCGAGCAGCACCTCGCCGTGCGTGACATGGTCAGTGCCTTCGCTCGCGAACATGTGGCGCCAGTGGCGTCTCAACACGACGACGCTTCCACGTTCCCGTGGGAGAACGTCAAGAAGATGGGCGAACTTGGTTTGCTCGGGATTCCGTGGTCCGAGGAACATGGCGGCGCCGGCTTCGACACGATCAGCTTCATGATCGCCATCGAGGAACTGGCCAAAGTCTGTGCCTCGCACTCGATCACGATCAGCGCCCACACGACGCTCGGGACCTCTCCCATCGTCAACTTCGGCACGCCCGACCAGATCGCGAAGTGGGTGCCGTTGCTCGCCAGCGGCAAGGTGCTCGGCGGCTTCGGCCTCACCGAGGAAGCGGCGGGCAGTGATGCCGGCGGTACCAAGACGACGGCGGTGAAGAAGGATGGCTACTACCTGCTGAACGGCAGCAAGCGCTTCATCACGCACGCTGGTGTCGGCGAGGTGTTCGTCGTCACGGCGGTCACCGATCCCTCCAAGGGCACCAAGGGTATTTCGAGCTTCGTGCTCACGAAGGAGAGCGTGGACATCGAGACCTGCCGCGTTCTCGGCGTCGGCCACGATGACTCGCTGGTGCCCATGCCGGGCTTCAAGTCGGGCAAGAAGGAAGACAAGCTGGGCTGGCGGGCCTCCGACACGCGCGAGTTGTTGTTCGACAATGTCGAAGTACCGGCGGAGAACCTGTTGGGCACCGAGGGGCTTGGCTTCGTCAACTTCATGAAGACGCTCGACGCCGGTCGTATCGGCATCGCCGCGTTGTCGCTCGGCATTGCGCAGGGCGCGCTCGACGAGTCGCTCAAGTACGCCAGTGTGCGCAAGCAGTTCGGAGCGGCCATCGCGAGCTTCCAGGGTATCCAGTTCCAGCTCAGTGACATGGCCACCGAAATCGAGGCCGGCCGTCACCTGGTGTACCACGCCGCCTGGCTGTCGCAGAACGGCAAGCCTTTCGGAAAGGAAGCCGCCATGGCCAAGCTGTTCTGCTCGGAGCTTGCCATGCGCGCCACGATCAAGGCCATCCAGATTCACGGCGGGTACGGCTACACCAAGGACTATCCGGTGGAGCGGTACATGCGCGATGCGAAGATTTGTGAGATCGGTGAGGGCACCAGCGAAATCCAGCGGATGGTAATCGCCCGGCACCTGCTTAAGGGACTGATGGCCTGAGCCCCGGCGGAGCATTGCGGGAAAGCCCTGTGCGGCGGTAGGTTACACCGTTCTTCCTTGCCGTCGCTTCAGGCGCTGGCGGCCCGTGCGACTCGCGGGCCGTTTGCGTTTGTGGAGCGGGCCGTACGGAGCCAGCGAGCCACCGCCCGACCCGCCCACACGCCCCTCCGCACGACACGCCATGCGCGCGTTGGTCGCGGGTGTCCGCGTTTTTCCGCACGACCTGCGCCTCCCGCCGCTGCCAGCGCGGGACGGTCCGCGGTCTGCGGCGCGTGTCGCCCGACCGACCTGGTCCAGTCGAAGGGGGTGCCTTGTGACGTTCGGTCGTGCGCAGCCGCCGGGCTTCGGCCATTGGCGCGCGCGGTCATCTCGTTCGTCCACCGTGTTCGTCGGCCGCCAGGGCCAAGCGGAGTCGCCGCCGTCCTGTGTGTTCGGCACGTCCTAATGAAGAGAGAGCTCCTGGTGAATGCGACGTCGCGTGAAACGCGCGTCGCCATCATGGAGGATGGCCAGCTGGTGGAGTTGCTGATCGATCGCCCGGACGCGCGCCGCATGGTTGGCGATGTCTATCTGGGGAAGGTCGAAGCGGTACTCCCGGGCATTCAGGCCGCCTTCGTGAACATCGGTACGGAAAAATCTGCGTTCCTGCACGCTGCCGACGTCGTCGTCGACGACGCTCCGGTAGGTGACGACGACGACGACGACGAGGACGAATCCGGCGCCGACGATCAGTCGGCCGGCAGCGGTGGTCGTCGCGGTCGCCGTGAGGTCCGCCCCATTCAGGACCTCCTCAAGCGCGGTCAGGACATTCTCGTCCAGATCACCAAGGAGCCCATCTCGACGAAGGGCCCCCGCGTCACCGCTCAGGTGTCGCTTGCTGGCCGATTCCTCGTGTACATGCCGTTCGCGGCCAAAGTGGGCGTCAGTCGCAAGATCGACGAGCGCTCCGAGCGCCAGCGTCTGCGCGCCATGGTCGGCGAAATGCTCCCGGACAACTCGGGCGGCGTCATCGTTCGCACCGTCTCCGAAGACGCGACCAAAGAAACGTTCGAGCGTGAACTCAACACGCTCATGAACAACTGGAAGCGCATCAAGCGGAAGACGCAGTTTCTTCGCGCGCCCGCGCTGGTCCATCGCGAAACCAACGTGACGCGCGGCCTCGTCCGCGACCTGTTCAGCGCGAAGGTGGAGCGGGTCTCGGTCGACTCCAAGCAGGTCTACAACGAGATCACCGAGTACCTGCAAGGGATCGCGCCGGAGCTCGTCGAGCGCGTCAAGCTGTACGAAGAAAACGTGCCGCTGTTCGACAAGGAAGAAATCGAGACGGAAATCCGCGATCTGTTCAAGCGGCGCTGCGATTTGCCGAGCGGTGGCTACATCATCATCGAGCAGACGGAAGCGCTGGTGTCGATCGACGTGAACTCCGGGCGGTACACCGGCAAGCGCGATCCCGAAAAGACGATTCTCAAGACGAACACCGAGGCCGCCAAGGAAATCGCGCGGCAGCTTCGGCTCCGGGACGTCGGCGGCATCATCGTGTGCGACTTCATCGACATGGAGACGCAATCGAACCGCGACAAGGTGCTGCACGAGTTGCGCACGCACCTGGGGCGCGACCGTGCCCGGACGAAGGCGTTTGCCGTCTCGGACCTTGGCCTGGTGGAGATGACCCGTCAGCGGGTGCGCCAAAGCCATTACCAGAGCATGACCGAATCCTGCCCGACCTGTTCGGGGAGCGGTCGTGTCTTTACGCCGGAAACGATCGTCCGGCGTACGGAGCGCGCTGTCCGGCGCATGGCGTCGGAAGGGCGGAAGGAGTCGGTCGTCCTGCGCCTGCACCCCGAAGTCGCGCTGCACGTGCTCGAGCAGGAACACGATTTCGTGAAGCGGCTGGAGAAGCTGGCGGGATTCCCGCTCGAACTCCGGGACGACCCGCTGCTCAAGCCCGACGAAATCAAGCTGGTCGTCCGTGGCGCCCAGCGCGACGTGACGCAGCAGTACGCCCTCGCCTAACCAGCCCGATTCACCGGGCCGGTCGGTAGTTGACAGCTAACACGTGGTCTGATAAGCTTCTAGGCTACGTTTGGAACGCACATAACTGGAACGAACCATGAGCTACGCGATCATCCGCACCGGCGGCAAGCAGTTCCGTGCCGAGCCGGGCAAGACCCTTCGGATCCCTTCGTTGCTGGGTGATGCCGGCACGGCCGTCGAATTCAACGACGTCCTGATCGGCTCCGACGGCCAGCAGGTCCGTTTGGGCGTGCCCACGCTCGCCGGCGCCAAGGTGACGGCCGAGATCGTGAAGCACGGCCTCGAAGACAAGATCATCGTCTTCAAGTTCAAGCGCCGCAAGAATTACGCGCGCAAGCAGGGCCACCGTCAGAAGTTTACGGAAGTTCGTATCAAGGACATCACCCTCGGCTGAGCGCCGGCGGCGGGCGCCTAACGCGTCCGCTTCCTCACTGGAGTAGTCGTCATGGCACATAAGAAAGGCGTTGGCTCCTCACGCAACGGCCGCGATTCGAACCCGAAGTACCGCGGCATTAAGAAGTACGGCGGTGAGTTCGTGACGGCCGGCAACATCATCCTGCGTCAGTGCGGCACCAAGTGGCACCCGGGCGCCAACGTGGGCATGGGTACCGACTACACGATCTATTCGCTCGTCGATGGCGTCGTGCAGTTCGCCCACAAGAGCAAGAAGGCCTACAAGGTCAACGTCGTCCCCGTCGAGTACGTGGAAGAGACGTCGGACGAGCTGGTCGAAGCGTAAGTCGCCTCGCGACACGCAGAGGGGCAGGGCACCATCCGGTGTCCTGCCCCTTGTTCGTTTCCGCCACGCGCAACTTGTTGCGCCTCGTCGCCGTAGTATCCCCAGAGTCACTTCCACCGAGGGTACCATGGCAATCTGGGATAAGGTCAGACAAGGCATCGACAAGGCGGGCAAGGCGGCCCAGGATGTCTTCGACGAAGGCAAGCTGCGCCTCGACGCGTATCGCGCACGGGAGCAGGCCGATAAGGCGGCGGAGGCGCTCGGGTACGCGATCTTCCGCGCCGCCGACGCCGGTGGTGAACTGGAGGCTGAGGCGCGTCAGCGGCTGCTCGATGCACTCCGGGCCCGAGATTCCGAGGCGCGCAAGCTCGAAACGGATCTGGCCAATGAACGGGCCGCCGCCGGGGCTGCGGCTCCCACGCCCGCCGCGGAAGGGGGCAGTTCGACGCCAGGCACGCCTCCGGCTGCCCCTCCCAGCGATCCTACGACACCGCCCGTCTGATTTCATCGGGGATGTCGGTGCACAGGGCGTCAACGCCCCACGCAGCCAGTCGGCGCGCGTGGGGCGCGCTGTTTACCGTCCACGCGATGACGCGAACTCCCACCGTGTGTGCATCGCGCACCAGCGACGCGTCGATCAGATCGCCGTGCTGCCACAAGGCTTCGGCCCCAGAACCGTTCAGGACGCCGGGAAGCGAGAGCGGGTACGAGGCGCTCAACAGGCCAATCGGCGTCGCGGGTCTCAAGCCCCGAACGCCTACCGGGATGCGGTGGTCGAAGGCGTGGACGGCGGTCCTTACCCCCGCGAAGCGATCCAGCATGGCTGCCACGAGGCGTTCCACCTGCGCCGCTTTGACTTCCACATAAACGGTGGCCCGGTCGCCCACCAGTTCGAATACCTCCGCCAGGGTGGGGACCTGATCGCCTGACGAGAGCCGGATCGCCGAAAGCTCGGCGGCGGTCATGGAGGCGATGGGAGTGGCGCGATGGTCCGCGCCCACCGGCAGATCGGGATCGTGATGTACCACGAGCACTCCGTCGGACGTCGCGTGCACATCGAGTTCGATGCCGTCCACGCCCAGCGCGAGCGCATGGGCAAAGGCCGGCAGGGTATTCTCCCGAAAGGCGCGGGAGGCCCCCCGGTGCGCAATGATCTCCGGAATCGCCGGTCGATCGACAGAAGATGGTGACATGGTTGCCAACCTGTGCCCCCGAGCCGCTCCGGTCAAATCCCGGTGGGGGCCAAGCGTTCGAACGGGCACCTTAACAACTGGGCCCTCCACTCGTCCAATATTCTGAACGTATGATCGATGCCACCCAGCAGGAGGACGCCTCAGTCGACGGCGTGCTCATCGAAC
This sequence comes from Gemmatimonadaceae bacterium, assembly GCA_947457545.1. GTDB lineage: Bacteria > Gemmatimonadota > Gemmatimonadetes > Gemmatimonadales > Gemmatimonadaceae > Gemmatimonas. The sequence continues at coordinate 125,619 of CANGXD010000001.1, read as the reverse complement.
AGTGGAAGGCGGGTGATCAGCGTGCCGCGACGGCGATCGTCGAGCGGCATGCTGAGGCGCTAGCGCGTTTCGCCGCTCGGCTCGGCGTCATCGATGACGTGGATGAGTTGGTGCAGGACACGTTCGTGCGGGCCTTTTCGGCGATGGACACGTTTCGCGCCGACAGCTCGCTGCGGACGTGGCTGTTCACCATTCAGCGTCGGTTGTTGATTGACCGTCGTCGTGCGAACGCGCGTCGAGGGAAAGACATAGAGCTCGAGGATATGCACGCGATCAGCGGATTCGATGCGTTGGATACGATGGTCGCGAACGAGGCGGCTCAGCGCGTGACCAACGCGATGGCGCGCCTGACCCGCATGCAGCGGGACGTCTTCCTGCTGCGGGTGCAGGAAGGGCGGAACTACAAGGAAATCGCCGAGATTCTCGGATCTACCGAGGGAGCGGCACGAGTGCACTACCATAACGCGATGCGTGCGGTGAAGGAGTTTCTTCATGACTGAATGCGGCAACAACGAGCTGCAGGATCTGCTTCCCGATTACATCGCGGAGTCGCTCGACGACATCACGATGGCGCGGGTTGCTGCGCATGTCGCGGAGTGCCCCGTGTGCGCCGAGGATGCGTCGGTGTTGGTGCTGGTCCGTCAGGCCCGCCCGCGCGTCGTCGTGCCGGACATCGCGCGTATAGTCGCGGCGCTCCCGCGACCGGAAGTCACCGGCCCTCGGTTGGTCGTGTCTAGGCCCGAGGACGAAGGCAACGCTCGTCGCGAACACTCGCCGACGGTCTCGCCGACTCTGCGTGAGCGCCGCCGGCGCCCCGAAGTGTTTGGCCTGTCGGTGTGGCGTATTGCGGCCACCCTCGCGGTGATGGTGGCGGGCGGCACGTCGCTGCTCGTGGCGAGACGCGGCGTGGTGGCCGTACCGGCGCCGACCGCCAGCGCGCTGCCGCTTGGGGAGAGCGCGTCTGTCGTCGCCATCCTGCCTGAGGGTAACGTCGATACGGGGGCGTCCGCCGTGCCTGCACCGGCGCGTGCCGCCGCCACGGTCTCGGTGTCGTACGGAGATCTCGGGGATTACACCGAGGCCGAGTTGCAGCGCATGCTCGATCGCCTCGACCAGTGGGATGGCGCCACGAACACTGAGCCGCTTCCGGGGGTGCCTATCGTGCCTCCCAGCGGCGGGAGTACACCATGAAGCCGGTAGTCACGTCGGTCCGCCTCGTGTGCGGGTTCCTCGCCATCGTGTTTTCGTCGTCGCTGGCGTTGGCGCAGGCCACGCCGCCTGTCGGTCAGCCGCCCAAGGATATGGGGGGCTGGCGCAAGGATGACCCGCGGCGTGTCGCGCTCGAGCGGCGCTTTCAGGAGCGAGTCGAGCGCATGGTGCGCGAGCGGTTGCAGTTGACCGATGAACAAGCGGGCAAACTGCGTGACGTGGCGACACGCACGGAAGAGTCGCGCCGCGCGCTGCGTCGAGACGAGATGCAGGCGCGTCAAGCGATGCGCGACGAGTTGTTGGCCGGTGACAACGCCAACGAGGCGCGCATCAGTGAACTGCTCGACCAGATGCCTCGGCTGGAGCGGCGTCGACTCGATCTCATGGAGCAGGAACTCAGGGAGTTGTCGAAGTTCCTGAGCCCGCTGCAGCGCGCCCGGTACTTTGCGTTGCAGGATGAGCTTCGACGGGGGATGCAGGAGCTCCAGCGGCGACGCGTCGGGGCGGATTCGGCTGCGGACCGGCCCGGAAATGGCCCGCGGTATCGACGTCCCCCCGGTGGCCAGCGCTGATTGGACGGATCCCGCGCCGACACGGTAGCGTGCCGCGGGTTCACGATGTACACTTGTTCCACGCACGGGCGCTCCGCAGGCGCCCGTTCGTGCGCCCAGATGGCGGAATCGGCAGACGCAACGGACTCAAAATCCGTCGACCGCAAGGTCATGTGGGTTCGACCCCCACTCTGGGCATGTACGGCGTAGGGGGACATGGCGGGGGCAGCGCTTCGGGCGCGGTCTGCGTTATGTGCAGCAGGGAATTCGATGGGGTGTAGCTCAATGGCAGAGCATCCGACTGTTAATCGGACGGTTGGTGGTTCGAGTCCACCCGCCCCAGTTTGCAAAAGCCCGGTCCCGTGAGGGACCGGGCTTTGCTGTTTCGGGTACATCGCGTGGGATATCTCGCCAAGGCGCCGCGCCCCATGGCGGCCAATGTGCCACCTCGGTAGTTCGCTTGCCGCAGCTGCCCGCGAATGCCTAGCTTCCCGTCTCCCCAAGAGTCCCTTTGGGACGTCGTCTGACCTTTTGCATCGCAATCATGCCGCTCTCGTTCTCGCTCCGTCACGACGCGCCGGATGCGCTCGATACTCCGTTGCTCGCGATCATCCTGCCCTCGGAGCCCACGCTTCCTGAGGCGCTGACGGCGCTCGACGCGCAGTTCAACGGGGCAATCACGCGCACGATCACGCGACGCGATTTCCGTGGGGGCAAGGACGAAACGCTTCTGCTCGTCGGCGGCGAACGCGGGGTCCAGCGCCTGCTGCTCGTGGGGCGCGCCGCTGCACCGCTGACACGTACCACGGCGCGTCGGGCGGCAGCCATCGCGGCGCGGCAGGCGGGCAAGCTCGGGACCGGCGCCATGCATCTCTACCTGCCTGGTGCCGATACGGCGAGTATCGAAGGACTCGCGATCGGTGCAGCGGCTGGGAGTTGGTCGTATCCCGACCTGCAGACGCAGCCCCCCGAGAAGGATCGGCGCGCCCGTCTCGAGTTGGTGACGATCCTCGCGGACGACACCGCCGCCAACCGCGCGGCCCTAGAGGTCGGTGTTGCGACGGGCGAAGGCCAGAATATTGCCAAGCGACTGGGGCAGATGCCGGGCAATTATTGCACCCCTGAAAGCTTCGTCGAAGTCGGGCAGGATATCGCACAGCGGCACGGCATGCAGATCACTGTGCTCGGTCGCCGCGAAATGGCAGATCTGCAGATGGGCTCGTTTCTCTGCGTGGCACAAGGCACAACGCAGGAGCCGCGTCTCGTGGCCCTCGAGCATAAGGGCGGCCCTGCCGATCAGCAGCCCGTCGTGCTCATCGGCAAGGGACTCTGCTTCGACACGGGTGGTATCTCCATCAAGCCGGCGCCGGAAATGGAGTGGATGAAGTTTGACATGATGGGCGCTGCCGGTGTCATGGGCGCGATGGAAACCATCGGACGCCTCAAGATGCCGATCAACGTGGTGGGGATCATCGGCTCGACCACCAACATGCCATCGGGCGAAGCCGTCAAGCCGGGTGACGTTGTGCGCGCCTCCAACGGCAAGACCATCGAAATCATCAACACCGACGCAGAAGGCCGCCTCGTGCTGGCCGATCTGCTGGTCTTCGCCAAGCGCTTCAATCCGGCGATCGCGATCGATGCGGCCACGCTCACGGGGGCGATCGTGATCGGCCTCGGCGGGAATGCCGTTGGCGTGTTCAGCACCGACAAGGCGGCTGCCGACGAGGTACTCGCGGCTGGTATTGCAGCCGGTGAACCCGGATGGCCGATGCCGATGTGGGATGAGTACAAGGAGCAGATCAAGAGCGACGTCGCCGACATCAAGAACACCGGTGGCCGCGCCGCGGGCTCGATCACGGCGGCGTTGTTCCTCCAGGAGTTCGTCGACGGCTTCCCGTTCGTGCATCTCGATGTGGCGGGTACGGCCTACTCGCAGAGCGACCTGGGCTGGATCCCCAAGGGGCCGACGGGTACACCGGTGGGAACGTTCGTGGAGTTCGTACGGGCCCGCGCGCAGCAGTGACGGCAGCCATGACGGACGCAGGGTACGCCGTGCGCATGCGTACGATTGTGTCCCGTTTTGCGCGGTACGCGGTGACCATGCTACTCGCCATCGGCACGGTCACGCGTCCCGCGGTGGGGCAGGTGCGACCCGACAGCACGCGGAAGGATTCCGTCCGCGTAGTGGTGCCGGTCCCGGCGCGCGACACGGTGCGGAAGCCGCCGACGCCCACCCGCGTGGACTCCGTTCGTGCGGCCGCCGATGCCAAGGCCGACTCCGCCGCGCGGGTGCGGGCGCGTGAGCGCGCCGACAGCATAGCCAAGTTCATCGCCGGCGACACGATCAAGTCGCCAGTGATGCATTTCGAGATCCCGCGAAACACGGAGATCGTCGATCGGCTGCGGTGGCGCGGCGACTCCATCTTGGGCAGCGGCGCGCTCAATCTCGCGGATCTCCTCGATCGCGTGCCGGGCATCACGACGTATCGCAGCGGGTGGCTGGCCGGCATCCATGCCGCCACGTTGAATGGCGATCCGTCGCGCATTCGCATCTTTCTCGACGGCGTCGAACTCGATGCGATCGAACCGCGTAACGAGGGCATGCTGGATCTCTCGGATGTCCAACTCTGGAATCTCGATGAGGTGGTCGTGGAACGGGCACCGGGCGAAGTGCGTGTCTGGCTTCGTTCGAAGACCGTCCGTAGCACGACGCCGGCAACGCGCGTGGACATCTTTACCGGTGATTTGAACACCAACGCCTTCCGCGGATTCCTTTCCCGTCGCTGGCGCAATGGCGCCATGTTCCAGTTTGGCGGTCAACAGATCGCCACGCAGTCAGGACGCGTATCGGCATTCGGCGGGACCGAAGGGACCACGCGACTTCGCAGCGATGGGCAAACGCAGTCGTTCTACACACGTCTCGGATGGGCGCGTGGCAAACTGAGCGTCGATGCCTTTGCCACTGGGGTGAGCCGCGAGCGCGACGCGCACACACCGCGCACCGAGTTCCTTGCGCTCCCTGCGTTCAAGGGACAGCGGCGCGAAGCCTATGTGCGGGTCGGTTACGGAGACACGTCGCGCGGATTCTGGTCGCAGGCGCTGGTGAATGCGCTGCGCACGAAGCAGCAGGGAGCCGATTCGACGATCATCTCCGAGAAGGACACGTTGGTGATCGAGGGCGATACCATTCGCGGCCAAACGCAGCATCTGCTCGCGGTGGGCTACCGCGCCTCGTGGTGGACCGCTTCGCTCACCAATCGCCTTCGGCCACGTGCGGGTCGGCTGGAGCAGGCGCCCGTGTTACGCGGTCAGGTGCAGTGGTGGAAGCTCGATGCTGGCGGGTGGGTCGAGCGTAACGGACGTGATTCCACGGACCGTGTCGACCTGTTTGCGAGAATCCGCCCGTTGCCGTGGCTTGCCGTTCTGGCGGGGCGCAGCAGTCGCTCGCCCGATTCGGCCACCGGTCGGCCGGCGTCGGCCACGCTCCGGGCGGAAGCCGCGATCAACGTCAAGCGGCTGTGGTTGGGCGGCGGCGTGCTGCGCGATGATGCGACCGTTTACAGCAGTTTGCCGCTCATTGGGGCAACCGCCAACGTGCTGCCCACCAATGCGGCCACCGGACTCACGGTCAACGCCAACGGTCGTCTGTACAAGGATCTGTATGTCGACGTCCAGGCCATCACGTGGGACGGTGCGCAGTTCAATCGTCCCAAGACACAGATCCGCACGGAGCTCGCGCTGGTGTCCGAGTGGCGTCGCATGTTTCCCAAGGGACAGTTCGGGTTCAATGCGCGTCTGATTCTCGATCGCCGGTCGGGGGTGCCGTTCTACTACGGGCCGGACGCCGATCCCGTGAAATGGACCACGGAGCCGGCAAGCGTGGTCACCGGCCTGGTCGAGATTCGGATTCAACGCGGGACGCTGTTCTACCAGTACCGAAACCTGACGGGCGGGCAATACGAGCAGATTCGGGGCATAACCATGCCACCTGCCGTGCAGATGTACGGCGTGCGCTGGGAGTTTTCGAATTGACCCGCGCATCCCCGGGATGACCTGAACAGGTTATCATTCGGGGATGATTCGCTCCATGACGGGATATGGACAGGCAGAGGGCACCGTGGGCGCGCTGCGCGTCGTCGTCGACGTGCGCACGGTAAACCACCGGTTCTTCTCACCCAGCATCAAACTGCCCAGTGCCTTCGGCCGCTGGGAGACAGAGGTACGCGAGGCCATGCGGCTGAAAGTCTCTCGCGGCCATGTCACCCTCACGGCGCGCGCAGAGCGCCTCGCCGATGCGCCGGTTGCCATCGATCATGAGCGCTTCGCTGCGGCGGCGGCGCAACTCAAGGCCCTTGTCGACGCGAACGGATTGAGTGGCGGCGTCGATCTGGCCAGTGTGCTGCGTATGCCCGATGTCATGTCCGCGCCCCGTGAGGAAGATCTGTCGGGCACGGTGACGGAGCTGGTGGCCATTGTGGAAGGCGCTCTGGACGCCCTGCAGCGTGCACGAGCCGAGGAAGGGGAGCGCTTGGCCCTCGTCCTTCGGCAGCGGCTGGAGGCGGTCAGCGGGGCTCTGAGCCGGATAGCCGCCCGTGCCCCGGAACGGATCGTGGCCCACCGCGATCGCCTGCGTGAATCGGTGCGGGAGCTCGCCGGCGGGGTTGCCGTCGACGAGGCGCGGCTGGCCGAGGAAATCGCCATCCTGGCCGATCGCATGGATGTCGCGGAGGAGCTGGACCGCTTCCAGTCCCACATTGTGGCCTTCCGGAGCGCGCTTGATGAATCGGGTGGGGAACCCGTTGGGAAGCGGCTCGGCTTTCTCCTGCAGGAAATGCTGCGCGAGGCGAATACCACCGGCAGCAAGGCCGCCGATGCCCCGATCCTCCATGAGGTGGTGGGCCTCAAGGAAGAGCTCGAGCGTATCCGCGAGCAGGTAGAGAACCTCGAGTGAGCGCATTTCCGGTCATCCTGTCCGCCCCATCCGGGGGTGGAAAGACCACGATTGCGAGACGCCTGCTGGAGCGGCGCCTCGATCTTGGTTATTCTGTGAGTTGCACGACGCGAGCCCCTCGTGAGGGGGAGGTCGACGGTCGTGACTACCGGTTCCTCAGTCGCGGCGACTTTCAGGGCGCCGTGGAACGCGGCGAGTTCGCCGAGTGGGCTGAGGTACACGGCAACCTGTACGGCACGTTACGGACAGAGGTCGAGCGGGTCCTCGACACTGGACGTCATGTGCTGATGGACATCGATGTGCAGGGGGCGCGGCAGTTTCATGCGGCGTTCCCCGACACCGTGCTCATCTTCGTGTTGCCGCCGTCGGGAGAGGTGCTCAAGACCCGTCTCTCGGCGCGCAAAAGCGAAGATCGCGCCAAGTTGCTGGTACGCCTGCGGAATGCACGGGCCGAGTTGGGGGAAGTCGGGCGCTACCATTACGTGGTAGTGAACGACAACCTCGACCGGGCTGTCGATCAGGTCAGTGCCATCATCGACGCGGAAGGACTCCGGCACGACCGGGTACATGAAGTCGAAGCACAGGTCGAGGGGCTCATCGCGCAACTCGAGCAGGAAATTCACGTCTTCAGCAAGGACGACTGATGCAGGTTTTCACTCCGAAGGAAGTGGCCAAGCACGCGGCCAACAAGTATCTCAGCGTACTCATCGCGGCGAAGTTCGCGCGAGTGCTGAACGAATTCCCGCGCGATCGTTCGATCAACGAGAAGAAACTCACCACGCGGGCGCTCGAAGAGCTCACCGATGGCGAGATCGACTACAAGGTCGTGCCGCGCCGTCGTCCTTCGGCCTGAGTTCCTGGTAGTTGCAGGACCTGACGCCGCGTCGTGACTCCGGTCTCGACGCGGCGCGTTGTCTCTCCGCCCGCAGGCACCGTGCGCGTTCGCGCCGCACCCCACTCCTCCCCACCCGCCATCGTGGACGCCAGGGATCGGCTTCGCCGGTATCTCGAACAACGGCGCGAGCTCGGTGAATCCGAGTTCGTGCTCGATGGGTTATCCGTGGAGGAGGTGCTCAAGCTGGTCGGGCTACGCAATGCCGGCGGGGCGTCGCGCCCGCGCGCAGCGGAGTCGCGGGTCGCCGAGCCGAAGAACGGCCTGCGCGATGGACCGCCTCCCGGCATGCACGACGGCCCACCGCCGGGCATGCACGATGCGCCCCCCGATTATTCGTACGACATGCCGCCTGCGCCGCAGGCGCCGCCACCGCCGCCGGTCCCGGAGCGTCGTTTCGACGAGACGGTCAGCACCGACTGGCGGGCGACGCTTCGTAACGCGGGGGCGCTGCGTCCCGGTGCGAGCGACGCAGGCAGCGTCGCGAAGCCACCGGTGCCGGTTTCTCCAGCGGCGTCGTCCCCGTCGCCCGTAGTGCCTGCCGCCACCGCGCCTGTGAGCAGCGGCGCGGCCTTCGTGCTGCCGCCATGGCTCGCCGCGCTCGAGCTGTCGGCCGGCCTCGACGCCGGGAAGCTCCACTTGCACGACGTCGCGCCGGAGATCGGCGCGCTGCGTTCCTTGGACGACATCGGCGCGCGCGTCGCCGGATGTACGGCGTGTGCGTTGCACAAGTCGGCGCGAAATCCGGTGCCTGGTGAAGGGAATCCGCAGGCGGACTTTCTGTGCGTGGGCGAAGCGCCGGGCGCGCAGGAGGACGAACAAGGACGGCCGTTCGTGGGAGAATCCGGCCAGTTGCTTACGAAGATTCTCGGCGCCATTCAGCTCTCGCGCGAGGACGTCTACATCTGCAACGTGCTCAAGCACCGTCCTCCCGGCAATCGCGATCCGCTGCCGGAAGAAGTGCAGGCGTGTCAGCCGTATCTGCTGAGGCAGATCGAACTCGTGCAGCCGAAGGTCATTTTGGCGCTAGGCCGATTTGCCGCGCAAACGCTGTTGCAAACGACGACCGCGATCGGGGCGCTCCGTGGAAAGGTTCATGGATTCCACGGCGTCCCGCTCATCGTCACCTATCATCCCGCCGCGCTGCTTCGCAACGAAGCGTGGAAGCGCCCCGCGTGGGAAGATGTGAAACTTGCCCGACGTATCCTCGATGCTGCACGCGCCGCCAAAAGCGGTGCGGAGTGATGTGACATGACCAGTCTCGCTGTAACCAATCCGAACGGCACCGGCGGCGCGCTGCAGAACAGCGGCGGCGCGACGCGTGATCCGTACAAGGAACGCCGGCCGCCCTGGTCGGAAGAAGCAGAGCAAGCCGTGCTCGGTGCCATGCTGCTCGATGCGGACGCGATTCTTCGCGCCGGCGAGCATGTCGACGACTCGATGTTTTATCGCGAAGGACACCGGCGTCTCTTCCGCGCCATGCTCTCCATCACAGAACGCGGGAGCGTGGTCGATCCACTCACGCTGGCCGACGAACTGGAACGGCGCGGCGAGATCGAGCACGCCGGTGGGCGTGAGTATCTCGGCTTTCTGCTCGACGCCGTGCCCACCGTCGCCAACGTCGAGTATCACGCCAAAATCGTCAAGGAGAAGGCGCTGCTGCGCCGACTCATCGAAGTCAGTACCGAGGTCGTACAGGAAGCGTTCGAGGGGCGGATCACCGCGAACGATCTGCTCGACAGTGCTGAATCGCGCATCTTCGGCCTTGGGCAGAGCCGCGAGAAGAGTGGCTTCTCCCGCATCAAAGAGCTGCTCTGGCCGGCCATGGAGAAGCTGGAGCTCCTCGCGCAGAGCGATCAGGCGGTAACCGGTGTGCCCACGGGATTCACCGAGCTCGATCACATGACATCGGGGCTGCAGCCCGCCGATCTCGTGATCGTGGCGGCGCGTCCGTCCATGGGCAAGACGGCGTTCACGCTCAACATTGCGCAGCACGCAGCGATCACGGCCAAGGTCCCCGTCGCGTTCTTCTCGCTCGAAATGAGCAAGGAGTCGCTCGTGCAGCGTATGCTTGCCGCTGAAGCGCTCATCGATGCGCAGGCGTTGCGTAAAGGTGGTAGGGCGCTCGACGAATCGATGCCACGTCTGGCGCAGGCGGCGGGTATTCTGAGTCATGCTCCCATTTTCATCGACGACACGCCGGGCATCACGTTGCTCGACATGCGCGCCAAAGCGCGGCGCCTCAAGTCCGAGCACGATCTCGGGCTCATCATCGTGGACTACCTGCAGCTCATGAGCGGCCCGGCCGGCGTGGAGAATCGTCAGCAGGAAGTCTCGCAGATCTCGCGTGGCCTCAAGGCGCTCGCGAAAGAGCTCAGCGTGCCGGTCGTGGCGCTGTCGCAGCTTTCGCGTGCCCCCGAACAACGAACGGGCGACGACAAGGGACGGCCGCAGCTCTCCGACCTGCGAGAATCGGGCGCGATCGAGCAGGACGCCGACGTGATCATGTTCATCTTCCGTCAGGAGGTGTACGCGGAGCGCGACGAGAACGGCCGTCTCAAAGACCCGTCCGTCGAAGGCAAGGCCGAGATCATCATCGGCAAACAGCGTAACGGCCCCATTGGCAGCGCACGCCTGTTCTATCACAAGCAGTACACCCGGTTCGACAACTTCTCGCCGCGAGAGGCGCCGCCGGAGTACGGCGGTGGCGGCGGCTTCAACGGGCCGAAGCTGGTGAAGGGGAGTCACGACGACTTCAACGGAACGCCGTTTTGATGGCGAAGGCGAAGACGGTGTACGCCTGTACGGAATGCGGCGCGCAGTACCCGAAGTGGGCGGGAAAGTGTGAGGCATGTGGTGCGTGGAATACCCTGGCCGAGGAGGTCGTAGCGGCGGCGCCGACGAGCAAGCGCACGGCGGCCCGTGCCGCTGGTGGCATTGCCGGTACGACGGTGTCACTCGGTCGCGTGACGACAGCGGACACGCCGCGCTGGTACACGGGGCTCGACGAGTTCGACTTCGTCCTGGGTGGCGGGATCGTGCCTGGAAGCATGGTGCTGGTGGGTGGCGAGCCGGGCATCGGCAAGAGCACGCTGCTGTTGCAAGTCGCGGCGCGACTCGAAGCGGCTGGTCAGCCCACGCTTTACGTGTCCGGTGAAGAGAGTGCGTTGCAGGTGCGACTGCGAGCCGACCGGCTGGCCGAAGATGCCTCCGCGGTCTCGTTGCTCACCGAAACGTCGCTCGAAACCATTCTCGCTACGGCGGCACAACCGATGGCCGGCGGCAGACAGGTCAAGTGTCTCATCGTCGACTCCATCCAAACGGTTCACACGGAACTGCTCGAGGGAGCGCCAGGCAATGTCGGGCAGGTCCGTGAGTGTGCCGCGCGGCTCATGCGCTTTGCCAAGGACACGAGCACTACGGTCTTCGTCATCGGGCACGTGACCAAAGGCGGTGGTATTGCCGGTCCCAAGACGCTCGAGCATATCGTCGACACGGTCTTGTATTTCGAAGGTGACGGCACGCTCGATCATCGTGTCCTGCGCGCCACCAAGAACCGCTTCGGTAGCGTCGACGAAATCGGCGTCTTCCGTATGGTTGGCACGGGCCTCATCCCGGTCGAAAATCCATCGGCGCTGTTTCTTGGCGATCGCAGTGCCGTCGCCAGTGGCAGTGCGGTGTGTGCGCTCATGGAAGGGACGCGTCCCGTACTCGTGGAGGTACAGGCCCTGGCAGCGAAGGCCGGCTTTGGCACTCCGCAGCGGGTAGCCAACGGCATCGATTCACGACGACTCGCCCTGCTGCTGGCCGTGCTCGACAAGCGCGGCGGATTCTCCTGCGCGCAACTCGACGTGTTCTGCAACATCGTCGGCGGGATGCGGGTGCAGGAACCCAGCGTCGATCTCGCCATCGTCGCGGCGCTCGCGTCGAGTGTCGTGGACAAGCCGCTTCCGGCGCAGGCGATTTTTCTCGGCGAGCTCGGGCTCGGCGGTGAAGTCCGACCGGTGTCGCAGGTCGAGCGTCGCCTCGCCGAAGCAGCCAAGTTGGGGATGACCAAAGCATTCCTTTCCGACCGCGCCATGCCGCGCCGCGCGCCGGGCGATATGCAGTTGATTGGCGTTCGCACGCTGACGGATGTGCTGCAGCGGACCGTTGGCAAGGACGCGTCGTGAGCACCCTGTGGAGTCACGCATGAGCGAATCACCAAACGTGCCGCAGCCGCCGCGGCGCATCATTCCTCCACCGGTCATCGCCTCTCGTGGCGAGTCGACTCCCACCGCCCCCGGCGTCGTGCGCGACGTGGGCGTGGTGATCGTCGCCGGCGGCTCGGGCTCGCGCACCGGTAGTACGGAGCTCAAGCAGTTCCGCTGGGTGTCTGGCAAGCCGGCGCTGCTGCACAGCGTGCAGGCGTTCATGGCGCGTCCCGACGTCGCCGTCGTCGTCGTGGTGCTGCCCAAAGCCTATGCCGCCGACCCGCCACCTTGGCTTTTTCAGTGTGATGTCGATCGATTGCTCGTGTCGGTCGGCGGACGCGAGCGGCACGAGAGTGTCGTGAACGGACTCGAAGATCTCCCCGAAGAGGTCACGGTCGCCGTCGTGCACGACGCCGCGCGACCGCTCGTGACCGATGCGACGATCGAGCGCGTGATTGCCGAAGCGCGGAAGGGACATGGTGCCGTGGCCGCCTTGCCGGTCGTCGATACGCTCAAGGAAGTGGACGACGATGGTCGCATCGTGCGCACGGTCGATCGTGCACGGTTGTGGCGCGCGCAAACACCGCAGGCGTTTCCGCGCGAGATGCTCGAGCAGGCACATATCGCGGCACGTCGCGAGCAGATCGGGGCTACCGACGATGCCGCACTCTGCGAACGCTTGGGGTTGCCGGTGGTCGTCGTGCGCGGCAGTGAGCGCGGTATGAAGATCACGGACGAGAGTGATTTCGCGCGCGCGGACGCGCTCAGCATGTTGTCGGAGTAGCGTATGCCATCCGGGGCTAACGCCGATCAGCTCACAGTACCGTTCTGGTCACCGGCGGAGATCGAGGGAGCGCTGCGCAGCACGATTGCGCACCTCACCGAGCGTCGCGTGCTCGCCTATCCCACCGAAACGGTCTATGGCTTCGGCACCGCCGTCGATTTCGATTCCGTCGAGGCGCTGGTGCGCATGAAGGGGCGTCCGCCCGGCAAACCGTTCCTGCTGCTCATCGGATCGGTGCAGCAGGTTGGACGGCTGGATCTGCACATGCCCACGTATGCCGCCGACCTCGCGGCGCGATTCTGGCCGGGACCGCTCACGCTGGTGTTGCGTGGAGGCGAGGGACGCGTACCGCCGCGCCTGCGTGGACCCGAAGGTGGTGTGGCCGTACGGTTCACGCCGCACGTTGGACTGCAGCGCCTGCTGCACGCGTACGGCGAGCCGATCACCAGTACGAGCGCTAACCGGCCAGGGGTACCGCCTGCCATGGTGGCCTCAGAGATTGTAAGCCAGTGGCCGGACGAGATCCGTCGCGGATTGCTGCATGTACTCGATGGGGGGCGGCTCGAACCCAGCAAGCCCTCCACCGTCGTGGATTGTACCGGTCGACGAGCGCGCGTGATTCGCCCAGGCGTGCTCGCGGCGTCGCAGTTGCGCGATGTCGTGCCCGACCTCCTCGGAGATACCTGATGCATTTGCTTTTTGTCTGCACCGGTAACACCTGCCGCAGCCCGCTCGCCGAGGGGATCGCCCGTAGACTCATTGCCGAGCGACAGCTCACTGACCTCGCGGTGAGCAGTGCGGGGACCAGCGCATGGCCGGATTCACCGGCCTCCGACGGGTCTCTGCTCGTGTCGCTCGAGCATGGGATCGACATCAGTGAGCATCGCGCGCGGCAACTGTCGCCGGAGATCGTCGCGGCCGCGGACCTCATTCTTTCCATGGGACCACACCATCTCGAACGGGCAGAAGCCCTTGGTGGCAGTGGGCGATCGCACATGCTCACCGCGTTCGCCGGTGGTGAGACGCGCGCCGTGAGCGATCCGTTCGGTGGTGATCTCGATGTATATCGCGCGACCTACCGCGAGCTCGAGCACGAAATTGGCAGCATCCTCGACGCCATCACGCGTCAGCGCCAAGGCTGATCGGTGAACACGGCGCCGCGTGCGTCCGAGGCGCCGCGCGCGCTGGTCATTCTCGGCCAACCCGTGGCACAGTCGTTATCGCCGGTCTTTCAGAGCGCGGCCCTCAACGCCGTTGGGCGCGCCGTGACGTACGAACGCCGTGAGGTATCGGCAAGTGAACTCACCGGCGTCCTCGCGACATTTCGCGAGACGCGCACCGGCGGCAACGTCACGATGCCGCACAAGCAAGCGGTGTATGCCGCCTGTGCGCTGCGCAGCACGGCCGCCGAACGCACCGGCGCCGTGAACACGTTCTGGTGGGACGGCGCGGCGCTCGTCGGTCACAACACTGATATCGACGGCATTCTGGCGACGATCACCGCGCTCTGTCCGCACGGGATCGCCGGCGACGTCGTACTTGTTGGGGCGGGCGGGGCGGCGGCGGCTGTGCTGGTCGCGCTCGACGGTGTGGGCGATATGTCCACGAGGCTGCATCTTGTCACGCGAACGCCCGATCGCGCGGTCGCACTCGTGGCGAATACGGCCTTAGCTGGACAGCAACGAACAGTGCTGCATCACGCGGACTCCACGACCGTACCGTGGTCGTCGGTCTCGCTGGTGGTCAACGCCACGCCCCTCGGCATGCGCGACGGCGATGGATATCCGGTACCGCTGGCACTGCTTCGTCAGGACTGTGCGGTGTACGATCTGGTCTATCGCGCGTCGGGGACCGAGTGGGTGCATGCCGCACGCGCCCGAGGGCTGATCGCCGAAGACGGCCTGCGCATGCTGGTGGAGCAGGGAGCGAGTGCGTTCGAATGCTGGTTCGGGATCGAGGCACCGCGGTCGGTCATGTGGGAGGCGCTGGGTGCGATGGTGCCGCCTGCCAACGCGCCGCGCGCCATGCGCGGTCCGGGGAACGCCGATCCATGACGGCTCTCGCGCCGTCGTGGATGGCATCGGTCCGAGCGGCCGGCGGCGGATTGCTCGACCTGTTGCTTCCTGCAGCCTGCGTCATCTGTCGCCGCCCACACCGGCCGGATGTGGACGGCATTGTGTGCGCGCTCTGTCTGTCGCGGCTGGTACCGTTGACATACCCGCTGTGCGACCGCTGTGGTCATCCGCTGTTGTCGCTCAGTGTGCCGCTTCCCGAAGGACGGAAGGCAGCGCGTGTCGACACCGCCGACACGCCGACCGACATCCCGACGTCGAGCACCGAAATCCCCCCGTGTCGGTGGTGCGCCCGTTTGTCGCCGGCGCTCCGTGCGGTCCGGTCCGTCACGCGCATGGACGCCGGGACGGGGGGCGACCTCGTGCATGCGCTCAAGTACCAAGGCTGGTCGCGTGCCGCGCTGGCCATGGGTCGACGCATGGCGCGCCTCGACTGGCCCCTGGATGTTCGCGAGGAGCGTGTAGCGCTCATCCCTATTCCGCTCGCGGCCGAGCGACTCCGCGAGCGCGGCTATAATCAGGCGACGCTGCTGGCGCAGGCCCTTGGCCCGTTGTGGCAACTCCCGGTGTGGCCCGACGCGCTGATGCGTATCCGACATACTCAATCGCAAGTCCGGTTGACACCTTCGGAGCGGACAAGCAACGTTTCACAGGCGTTCGCGGTGCCGGTGAATTGGCAAGCACGCCTTCGGGGCCAGCACGTGGTGCTGGTCGACGATGTCATCACGACCGCCGCGACGGTCAATGCCGCAGTCCATGCCTTGCTGGACGGCGGTGCTCGCATCATCAGCTGTGTGACCTTCGGACGGGCGCCCGATCCTGGCGACCGTGCCGCTCCTGACTCAGACTTCACCCGGAACTGACTCGAATGGGTATTCGCGTTGGCATTAACGGCTTCGGCCGCATCGGTCGCCAGGTGCTCCGCGCCGCCAAGCAGCAGGGCGTCGCCGACATCGACTTCGTGGCCATCAACGACCTGACCGACACCGCCACTCTGGCGCACCTGTTCAAGTACGACTCGGTGCACGGCAAGTTCGACGGACAGGTGGGACACGAGGCCGACGCCATCACGATCGACGGCGATCGCATCAAGATTCTCGCCGAGCGCGATCCGGCCAAGCTGCCGTGGAAGGACCTCGGAGTCGACATCGTGCTCGAGAGCACGGGGCGTTTCACCAAGGCGGACGACGCGCGCAAGCACATCGAAGGCGGCGCGAAGAAGGTCATCATCTCGGCGCCCGCCACCGATGAAGACATCACCATCGTGATGGGCGTGAACAGCAACAAGTACGATGCGGCGTCGCACCATATCATCTCGAATGCGTCGTGCACGACTAACTGCCTCGTGCCGATGGTGAAGGTGATTCGCGACAACTTCGGCTTCGTGCATGGTTCGATGGTCACGATCCACAGCTACACCAACGACCAGAGCATCCTCGACCTGCCGCACAAGGACCTGCGTCGCGCCCGCGCGGCGGCCGTGTCGATGATTCCCACCACCACGGGCGCGGCCAAGGCCACGTCGCTGGTTATTCCGGAAGTGAAGGGCAAGATCGACGGAATCGCCGTGCGCGTGCCCACGCCCGATGTGTCGCTCACCGATCTGACGTGCATCGTCGACCGCCCGGTGACCAGGGACGAGGTCAACGCGGCCTTCAAGGCTGCGTCGGAAAGCACGCTCGAAGGCATCCTCGGCTACAGCGATGAGCCGCTCGTCTCCGTCGACTACATCGGCAACCCGATGTCGTGCACGCTCGACTCCGGCAGCACCATTGTCATCAACGGCACCATGGTGAAGATCTCCGGCTGGTACGACAACGAGTGGGGCTACTCGTCGCGCTGCGTTGATCTGCTCCGCTTCGTCGGCTCGCGCCTCTAAGCGACACCGTACCGGTTCCGACGGGTACACCGTCGGGCCGGTGTTTGCAGTCTGCCCAGGTCGCAGAGACGAGCCGGTGGTTCTCTCTGCGACCTTTCGCATCAGTACGACGCACCCGGTCGACGTCTGTGTCGCGGCCGGGCATCGCGCGCCTTCCCGAACTGCTCCCGATGACCACCAAAACCATTCGCGACCTGTCCGCTGCTGACATGCAGGGGCGACGCGCGCTTGTTCGTGTCGACTTCAATGTCCCACTCGATGAGTCGGGGGCCGTCGCCGACGACACGCGTATCCGGGCGGCGTTGCCGACCATCAACGCACTGCGCGACGGCGGGGCGTCAGTCGTATTGCTCGCCCATTTCGGACGCCCCAAGGGCGCACCGGAGGCGAAGTATTCGCTGGCGCCGGTCGCGGCGCGCCTCAAGACATTGCTTTCCTGTCCGGTGCACTTCCTCGATGTGACCGTCGGAGAGCGCGCTGTCGAAGCGACGCAGAATCTTGCGCCCGGCGATGTCCTGCTGCTCGAGAACACGCGCTTTCTCCCGGGCGAAGAGAAGAACGACGAAGCCCTCGCGTATCAGATGGCGCAGCTCGGCGATTTTTACGTGAACGACGCGTTCGGTGCGGCGCACCGCGCACATGCGAGCACTGCGGGTGTTGCAAAGTTTTGCCGTCCGGCCGTCGCCGGCCTGCTCATGGAGAAAGAACTGGCGTATCTCGGCGGCGCACTCGCGGCACCCGAACGCCCGTTCGTGGCGATTCTCGGGGGCTCGAAGATCTCCGGCAAAATCGATGTGGTCGAAGCGCTGCTGCCGAAGGTGGACAAGTTGCTGATTGGCGGGGCGATGGCGTGCACCTTCTTCAAGGCGATGGGATTCGAAACGGGCAATTCACTCGTCGAGCCTGATCGATTGGCCATGGCCACCGATTTGCTCGCCCGTGCGGGTGACAAGCTGGTGCTCCCGATCGACGCGACGATTGCCCCGGCAATGGACGCCGGTGCACAAGCGACGTCGGTGGCTCGGGACGCGATCCCGGTCGGGCAAGCGATGTTCGATATCGGCCCGGAGAGCACGGCATTGTATCGTGTGCTGGTGGAGGGGGCGCGCACCGTTCTCTGGAACGGCCCGATGGGCGTGTTCGAGAAGCCGCCGTTCGACGCTGGCACGCGTGGCGTTGCGGAAGCGATGGCCATCGCCACCGGTAAAGGTGCCACCACGATTATCGGTGGTGGCGACAGCGCGGCGGCCGTTACCGAAGCCGGGCTCGAAGCACAGATGTCGCACGTCTCCACCGGCGGTGGCGCGTCGCTCGAATTTCTCGAAGGCAAAGACCTTCCCGGCGTCAGCGCGCTCGACGCGCGCTGACCGTCGCTCATCTTTTCGGATTCTCCCATGCATCGCAAGCCGGTTATTGCTGCCAACTGGAAGCTCAATCTCAGTCCCACCGATGCGAAGGCGTTTCTGCAGCGGTTTCTCGCGCAGGTGCCCAAGCTGAACGAACGGACGCTGGTGTTCTTCCCGTCGGCGATCACGCTGACCACGGTCATCGACGGGTTGCGCGAGCGGCCGGAGATCTGGGTCGGCGTGCAGAATGTGCACTCGGAAGCCCAAGGCGCCTTTACGGGAGAAAACTCCGTGTTGATGGCGCGCGATGTGGGGGCGCGCGTCGTCCTGGTCGGACACTCCGAACGGCGTCACGTGTTCGGGGAAACCGACGAAATGACGACGCGAAAGATGTCGCTCATCGTGCAGGGGCGACTGACTCCCATGTTGTGCGTCGGCGAAACGCTCGAGGAGCGCGAAGCCGGTCGGACCGCGGAAGTGGTCGAACGCCAGCTGACCGCTGGGCTGGCAGAGCTCGACGCGGGACAGACAGCCCAGATCATGGTGGCGTACGAGCCGGTGTGGGCGATCGGGACGGGCCGGACCGCCACGCCCGCCGACGCGAGCGAAATCCATGGCGTGCTGCGACAGGCGCTCGTGTCGCGAATTGGGGAGAAGGCCGCGGCGGGGGTCCCCATCCTCTACGGCGGCTCGGTCAACCGCGGTAACGCGTCGCAGTTGCTGGCGGCGTCCGATGTGGACGGCTTGCTGGTCGGGGGCGCGTCGCTCGATCCCGACAGCTGGGCAAGTATCGTACGGGCGTAAGTGTTCAAGGTGGTGGAGTGTGGTACCGGGCACGCACTCCACGCCGGTCTGCCCAACCTTCTGCGCCCCAAGCACTTGTCGTAGGGGCGCGAGCAGGTGATTTTACGAGGCTAGGGCCGGGAACCGGCCCGTTTCACTCACGGCAATCCGTCTCCGCGACATGTACACGTTTCTGCTGACTCTGCTCATCCTCGACGCTTTCGTGCTTGCGGCGGCGATTCTTCTTCAGTCGGGCAAGGGTGGCGGTCTCGCCGCCAGCTTTGGCGGCGCGAGCTCGTCGTCGGACTCCGTGATCGGGTCGCGTCAGGCCGGCAACCTCCTCACGAAGACCTCGTGGTGGTGTGGCGGCATTTTCCTCGGCTTGGCGTTCGTGCTGCAGATCATGTCCAGCCGCGGAACGGCCCCCAAGTCGGTGCTCGACAAGCTCGCCGCGCCGGCCCCCGCGTCGGCGCCCAGCACGGGTAGCGGGACCGCGGCTCCTGCCGCGCCTCTGACGCAGCAGGCAGCGCCGGCCACACCGGCCGCGCCCGCGAAGAAGTAAGGCGGCAGGTGCACAGCTTGCCGCCCAAAGGGTTCCTCCTCCTCGAGGACGGAACCCTTTTTCTCGGTCGACTGGTGGGGCCCTCCCTGCCGACCGTTGCCGAAGTCGTGTTCACCACGAACATGACCGGCTATCAGGAGGTGTTCACCGATCCCTCCTACAAAGGCCAGATCGTGGTGCTGACAGCGCCGCAGATCGGCAACTACGGCATCAACCTCGAAGACCCCGAATCCGCGCGCCCACAGGTCGCGGGCGTGGTGGTGCGTGAGCTCTCACCGACCTATTCGAACTGGCGCGCCACCGGCGATTTGCGGGAGTGGCTCGAGCAGTACGACGTACCGGTGCTCACCGAGGTCGATACCCGTCGACTGACGCGGCATCTGCGAAACATCGGTGTCATGAAGGGCGTGATCGGGGCGGGGGAGACCCCCACCAAGGAAGCCCTCGCGGCGCTCGACAGCTGCCCCAGCATGGAAGGGCTCGACTTGGCGACGGTCGTCTCCACCCGCGAGCCGTACACGTGGGGCAAGGCCGACGCGCCGTACCATGTCGTCGCGTACGACTACGGGATCAAGCGCAACATCCTGCGCCTCTTCGAGGAGCACGGGGTGCGGGTGACGGTGGTGCCGAGCGACACCAGCGCGGACCAGGTGCTCGCCATGAATCCCGACGGCGTGTTCCTGTCGAACGGTCCTGGAGACCCGGCGGCCGTCACGTACGCGCCGGCCGCCATCCGCAGCATCGCGTCGCAACAGGTGCCGATGTTCGGCATATGCCTCGGGCACCAACTGCTCGGACTGACCTTTGGCGGGCGGACGGCGAAGATGCCGTTTGGGCATCGCGGTGGGAACCAGCCGGTGAAGGATCTGGCCACCGGTCAGGTGCTCATCACGTCCCAGAACCACGGGTTTGCCGTGGTCGGTTCTCCCGAAGGGGTCGAAGGCGCCCCTGATCTGGCTGTCACCCACGTGAATCTCAACGATGGGACCGTCGAGGGGCTCCGCCACAAGACGCTGCCGATCTTTGCCGTGCAGTACCATCCTGAGGCCGCTCCGGGACCGCACGATGCCGTGCCATTGTTCGATCAGTTTCTCACGGCCCTGAGAAATCGTCGTGGGTGAGATGGCCCAAACGCTTGACTGATAAGCACTAAGGCCATACGTTCGCTTCGTGGGCACCGAGCCGTAGCTTGGTGCCCACAGCGTTTCTGCTCCGAAACTCTCCGCCCGCCACATGACCAAAGCCGATCTGGTCGAGAACGTCACGGCTCGCATTGCTCGGACCGCCGGACCGACCATCTCCAAGAAAGACTGCGCGCGCGTCGTTGACGCGTTCCTTGATGCTATCAAGGAAGCGCTGCAGGAGCAGAAAAACATCGAGGTCCGTGGCTTCGGGACGTACAAAATCCGCCAGCGCAAAACGCGCATGGCGCGGAATCCGCGTACGGGCTCGCCGGTCGAGGTCTCTGCGCGCCCTGTCCCCGTGTTCAAGCCCAGCAAGGAACTGCGGGCCATGGTCGCCGGCGTCGAAGCGGACATGCTCGACGATGATGACGATTACGGCGATTCCTAACCCGTCGCTGCCGCTCGTCGTTCAACGCCCTCAGCTGCCTGCATCAGGTGGCGGGGGCGTCGCTCTTTTCGGTGCTTTCTCGCATGTGCCGGAACTACTTCGGCCTCCCGGCGCTATCTTCCGCTTGTCATGAGCGTTCCCATCCTGCTCTTCGCGTCGTACGCCGACGCCTTTGGCGCCCGTCGCCTCGAGGTCCCGGTTACCGCCCCTTGTGCGGTCTCGGTGCTGGTAGAGGCGTTGCGCGCCATGCCCGGCGGGGACTGTCTGCCAGCGAAGCCACTGGTCGCCGTAAACCAGGCGTTTGCCGCGCCCGCCTCCATTGTCGGGCCGAGCGACGAAGTGGCGCTTATCCCGCCGGTCGCCGGCGGATGACGGCGACCTCCTCGCAGCACGGTCTCCTGCACTCGGCGATCGTCACGGAGCCCATCGACGTCGCTCGGCTGATCGCAACGACGCAGGCCGCCGGCGTCGGCGCCCTTTCGGTTTTTCTGGGCACAGTGCGCGATCTGAACGACGGGCGCGGGGTCAGCGGCATGGACTACGAAGCATACGAGTCGATGGCGGCGCTCGAGCTCGCGTCGGTCGCACGCGAGGTCTGTGACCGCATCTCCGGGCTTCGCGTGGCCATCGAACATCGGATTGGCACCCTCGCCGTTGGCGACGTGAGCGTCGCGATCGTGGCTGCCCATGCGCACCGTGGCCCCGCCCTCGACGGTGCCCGGGACATCATCGAAGCCCTCAAGCAGCGCGTGCCCATTTGGAAGCGCGAGCACTATCTCGACGGGGAACGCGCATGGGTCGATCCGACCCGGGCCGCGGCGCGGACTGACATGGGGCTCGCCGATGCTTGATCAATTCGGGCGAAAGATCGAATACCTCCGCATTTCGGTCACCGATCGCTGCAACTTCCGCTGTCAGTACTGCATGCCGCTGGAAGGGCTTCCTTGGCTGCCTAAGCAGGAGATTCTGCGGTACGAGGAAATCGCCGAGATCGTCCGACAGCTGGCGCCCCTTGGACTCAAGCGCTTGCGGATCACCGGTGGGGAGCCAACGATCCGCCCGGAGCTGCCCGCGCTGATCCGCATGCTCAAGGCCATCGACGGGATCGAAGACATCGCCCTGTCGACCAACGGGGTGAAGCTCCCCTCCATGGCGCGCGAGCTCGCGGACGCGGGACTCGATCGCGTGAACATCAGCGCCGATTCTCTGCAAGCGGAGCGGGTGATTCGCATTGCCCGTCGTGACCTGGGCTTCGACCTGGTGACGGCGGCGCGCGCGGCGCAGGAGGCCGGTATCGGCCCTATCAAGATCAACGTCGTGCTCATGCGCGGAATCAACGACGACGAGATCGCCGACTTTGCCGCGCTTACGCGCGAGTATCCATGGCATGTGCGCTTCATCGAGCTCATGCCCGTGGGCGAACTGCGGGAACTGACCTGGGACCACGTCGTCCCCAGCGACGAAGTGCTATCCCGTGTGCGCGCGGTGGCCGACCTGTTGCCCGATCGTGGTCCCGAAAAGGGCAACGGTCCGGCGGTCTATTACCGCTATCCGGACGCGCCGGGGTCGGTCGGGGTGATCACCCCGATGACGCACACCTACTGTGAGACCTGCAATCGCGTCCGGCTCACCGCCGACGGTCGGCTCCGGACGTGCCTCTTCGGTGACCACGAAGTCGTTCTGCGAGACGCGCTGCGCCGCGGGGAGCCACTGGCCCCCCTCTTTGCCAAGGCCTTGGCCGAGAAGCCCAAAGAGCACGCGCTGCTGCAGATGCGCGTGGGCGGCCTGCGTGCGCTCAGTGAGGTCGGCGGCTGAGGCGTTGGAGGCCGCGGGCGAAGAAAGTCGCGTTCGGACTGTTCCGTCTGCATTGCTCGCGTGTGTGCATCACTCTAACTTGCCCAAACGACACTCCCTGACCGTTGCGCTGCGAGTAACCGGCTAACGCGTTTTTCGCCGAGCACGCGCAATGGTTCCTCTACTCAACATTGCAGTACTTCGCTTCGATAGCCGTTCGGAGATCCGGCATAACATGGTCAACAAGATCACGGTCGTTGGCGCGGGAAATGTGGGCGCCACCACGGCGCAGCGCATCGCCGAAAAAGAGCTTGCTCGTACGGTAGTGATGGTCGACGTGGTCGACGGCGTGCCGCAGGGCAAGGGACTCGATCAGTGGGAGTCCGCACCGGTTGAAGGCTTCGACACGCGTGTCATCGGCACGAACGGCTACGAGGAGACCGCAGGGTCGGACATCGTGGTCATCACGGCCGGTATCGCCCGCAAGCCGGGCATGTCGCGCGACGATCTGCTCAACACCAATGCCGGCATCGTCAAGTCGGTCTCCGAGCAGATCAAGGCCACGTCGCCGAACGCGATCGTCATTGTCGTCTCGAATCCGCTCGACGTGATGTGCTATGTGGCGAAGGCCGTGACCGGCTTCCCGCGCGAGCGCGTCATCGGCATGGCCGGTGTGCTCGATACGGCGCGCTATCGCTCGTTCATCGCCGAAGCGCTCGACGTGTCGGTCCGCGACATTCAGGCGATGGTGCTGGGTGGACATGGCGACACGATGGTGCCGCTCATTTCGTACACGACCATCAGCGGCATCCCCATCCGTCAGCTCATGGGTGAAGAGCAGCTCGCCGCCATCGTGCAGCGCGCGCGTGACGGCGGGGCGGAGATCGTGAAGTATCTCAAGACCGGGTCGGCGTACTATGCGCCGTCGGCGGGCGCCGTCGAGATGGTGGACGCCATCGTGCACGACCGCAAGCGCATTCTCCCGTGTGCCGCGTGGCTCGAAGGAGAGTACGGCATGAACGGCCTCTACCTCGGCGTGCCCTGCAAGCTCGGCAAGAATGGACTCGAGAAGGTCCTCGAGATCGAGCTTACCGCCGATGAGCGTGCCGCGCTCGAGAAGTCCGCACAGGCCGTGCGCGAGCCCATGTCGGTGATCACTCTCTGATTCAGTCCGAACCGGCGCGCTCACGACAGTGAGGCGCCGGTTTCTACTTCCACCCCGCTTATGTACGCTCTCTCGCGTTTCTGGCAGAGCACGGTCGGCAAGAAGATCGTGATGGCTGTGACCGGGATCATCGGGATCCTGTTCGTCATCGGCCATATGGCTGGCAACCTCCAGATGTTCTATCCGGATGCGCCTGCAGCCATGAAGCACTACGCCGAACTGCTCCGCACGAGCATGCCGTTGCTCTGGGCCATCCGCATCGGCCTGCTCACGGCCGTCGTCCTCCATGCTGTGGCGGCGTATCAGCTCACCATGTTGTCGAAGGCGGCGCGGCCTGAGGCGTATGCCGTGCGCCGCCCGCAGGTCACGACACTGGCGGCGCGCACCATCCGCTGGGGCGGCGTGCTGCTCCTCGCGTTCATCGTCTTCCATCTGCTGCACCTCACGATTGGGGCGGTGCATCCGCAGTTCACGCACCTCGATCCGTACAACAACGTCCGACTCGGTCTGGCCAACCCGCTCGTCGCGGGGTTCTACGTGCTGGCGATGTTGGCGCTCGGGTTGCACCTCTACCATGGCAGCTGGGCCGTGGTGCGCACGCTCGGCGTGGCACAACCGTCCACGCAGCCCCTCAAGCGCAAGCTCGCGCTCGTACTCGCGATCGTCGTGGCGGGCGGCTTCATTGTCGTTCCTGTCGCGGCCGTCCTCGGCCTGTTCCCCGACGCGCCGGCACAAGTCGACGACGCGACGGTCACGTCCACGGCCGCCGCGGAGACCCACTGACATGCTCGACCTGAATCCCAAGATCCCGAGTGGTCCCCTCGAATCGAAGTGGGACCACCACAAGTTCTCGATGAAGCTCGTGAACCCCGCCAACAAGCGGAAGCACCATGTCATCGTGGTCGGGGCCGGCCTCGCCGGTGCATCGGCGGCAGCCACGATGTCCGAGCTTGGCTACAACGTGTCGTGTTTCGTCTTCCACGATTCGCCGCGGCGCGCGCACTCCATCGCGGCGCAGGGCGGCATCAACGCGGCGAAGAACTACCAGAACGACGGCGACTCCGTGCGCCGGCTCTTCTACGACACGATCAAGGGCGGCGACTTCCGGGCGCGTGAAGCCAACGTGTACCGGCTTGCGCAGGTGTCGGTGAACATCATCGACCAGTGTGTGGCGCAGGGAGTGCCGTTCGCGCGTGAATACGGCGGACTGCTCGCCAACCGCTCGTTCGGTGGCGCGCAGGTCTCGCGCACGTTCTACGCGCGCGGACAAACCGGACAGCAGCTGTTGCTGGGCGCGTACTCGGCGCTCGAGAAGCAGGTGGCGGCGAAGAAGGTGCAGATGCACACCTTCGAGGAAATGCTCGATCTGGTCGTGGTCGACGGACACGCGCGCGGCATTGTCACGCGCAACCTGCTGACCGGCAAGATCACCTCGCACGCGGCCGATGCCGTCGTGCTCGCGACGGGTGGATACGGGAACGTGTTCTACCTGAGCACCAACGCCATGTATTCCAACGTGACGGCGTCCTGGCGCGCGCACAAGAAGGGGGCGGCGTTTGCCAATCCGTGCTACACGCAGATTCACCCCACGTGCATTCCGGTGCATGGTGAGCATCAGTCGAAGCTGACGCTCATGTCGGAATCGCTGCGCAACGACGGACGTATCTGGGTGCCGCTCAAGCGCGGCGACAATCGTCCGCCGGCGCAGATTCCGGAAGCAGAGCGGGATTACTTCCTCGAGCGCAAGTATCCGAGCTTCGGCAACCTGGCTCCGCGCGACATCGCGTCACGTGCGGCCAAGGAAGCGTGCGACGATGGTCGTGGCGTGGGTCCGGGTGGGCTCGGCGTGTACCTCGACTTCGCCGAGTCGATCAAGCGTCTCGGCCGGCAGACGATCGCCGAACGCTACGGGAATCTTTTCGACATGTACCAGCGCATCACGGACGAGAATCCGTACGAACAGCCCATGCGCATTTACCCCGCGGTGCACTATACCATGGGCGGCCTCTGGGTCGACTACAACCTCATGAGTACGGTGCCCGGATTGCACGTGGCCGGTGAAGCCAACTTCTCCGATCACGGGGCGAATCGTCTTGGCGCTTCGGCGCTCATGCAGGGACTTGCCGACGGGTATTTCGTACTGCCGTATACCATCGGCGATTATCTCGCTGGTACCAAGCTGCCCAAGGTCGACACGTCGCATGCGGCGTTCGCAGAAGCCGAAGGCGCTGTGCGCGCGCAGCAGAACAAGTTCCTGAGCATCAAGGGCAAGCGGACGGTCGATTCCTTCCACAAGGAACTCGGCAAGATCATGTGGGAGTACTGCGGGATGGCGCGTGACCGGGCCGGTCTGACGAAGGCGCTGGAACTGATTCCGCAACTCAAGGAAGAGTTCTGGAGCAACGTGAACGTGCCGGGCAGCGGCGACTCGCTCAACCAGTCGCTGGAGAAGGCCGGACGCGTGGCCGACTTCATCGAGTTGGGTGAACTGATGTGCCGTGACGCGCTGAATCGTGAAGAGTCGTGCGGTGGTCACTTCCGCACCGAGTACCAGGAAGAAGGCGAGGCCAAGCGCAATGACGACGACTACGCGTATGTTGCCGCGTGGGAGTACGCCGGTGAAGGCAAGGCCCCGATCCTCAACAAGGAACCGCTGGTGTACGAGAACGTGCACCTCTCCACGCGGAGCTACAAGTAATGAAGCTCACTCTCAACGTCTGGCGTCAGCCGGCGTCCCAGGCCCCCGGCAAGCTCGAGACGTACACGCTCGATGGCGTCGGCCCGGACATGTCGTTCCTCGAAATGTTCGATATGCTCAACGAGCAGTTGACGCTCGAGGGCAAGGAGCCGGTGGCGTTTTCGCACGATTGCCGTGAAGGCATCTGTGGATCGTGCGCCATGATGATCAACGGTCAGGCCCATGGACCGTGGAAGGGCGCCGCGACCTGTCAGCTGCATATGCGCGCGTTCAAGGACGGCGACATCATCACCGTCGAACCGTGGCGTGCCTCACCGTTCCCGGTGGTGAAGGACCTTGTGGTCAACCGTGGGTCGTTCGATCGCATCATTCAGGCGGGCGGCTACATCTCGGTGAACACCGGTGGCGCGCGTGACGCCAACGAGATCCTTATTGGCAAAGACGTGCTCGAGGAGGCGATGGATGCCGCCGCGTGCATCGGCTGTGGTGCCTGCGTTGCGGCGTGTCCCAACGCGTCGGCGTCGCTCTTCACCGGCGCGAAGATTTCGCACCTCGGCAACCTCCCGCAGGGCCAGCCTGAGCGGGACAAGCGCGCCCTCGCCATGGTCGAGCACATGGATCTCGAAGGCTTTGGCCATTGCACCTTGGCAGGTGAATGCCAGGAGGCGTGCCCGAAGGAGATCAGCATCGACGTCATCAAGAAGATGAACCGCGATTATCTGGTGGCGAGCGCCCGTCGTCAGGAGCCGCGCGCCGTTGCCGGTTCAGGCTGATTCGGCGGGTACATCGAACGATCACGGGGGCGCCGACGAGCTATCGCTGGCGCCCCCGCGTAGTTGGCGCATATTCGTGCGTATGAAACTCGTGTCGGTCGTTCTGATCGCCTCTATCGTGGGCGTCTCCGTCATCCGCGCCCAAAGGACGCCGGTGGTCGCGAACGCGAGTACCGGGAATCCGGTCCGCGGGCTAGCGCTGGTGACGGCGTTTGCGGATTCGCTTCCGGCGTACAGCGGAAATGGGTTGCGCTGTGTGTCGTGCCATCTCGATAACGGCACCAACAACGCGGCGATGCCGTGGAACGGCAGCGCATCGCGCTACCCACGCTTCCGTGCGCGCCCCGCATACGAGGAATCGCTTGCACGTCGTGTCAACGAGTGCATCGCGCGCAGCCTTGCCGGCCGCATGCTGCCGGAGAGTGGGCGCGATATAGGCGACATGGTCGCGTACATCGAGTCATTGCGCGAGCGACCGCGATCGGCCGGCGTGGACACGGTGCGCGTCGGTGGCGACGGTCGGCGCGGCCGCCAGGGCTATGCGGCCACATGCGCGCGCTGTCATGGTGCGGCGGGTCAGGGCATGGGCATCAATCCGCCGCTCTGGGGGGCTGGCAGCTTCTCCATTGGAGCCGGCATGGCTCGGCACTTCACCTTCGCGACGTTCATTCGCCACAACATGCCGTTCGACCAACGTGGCACGCTGTCGCCGCAGCAGGCGGCGGACATCGCGGCGTACGTGTTATCGCAGCCGCGTCAGGACCATCCCGGCAAGGAACGTGACTGGCCGCGAGGTGACGCGCCGCTCGACGTCGCGTACGCCACCGATGGTGCTCGCCGTGCAGGACGATCCATCCCGTCGCCACGACCGCTGCTCACTCGTCGTCTCTCCCCCGACTCTCTCGCCAGATGACCACCAGTACCGCGCGTCGCGATTTCCTTAGCCGGCTTGCCGCGATCGGCGCGGCCATCGGCGTGGTGCCGGCGCAAGCCGTGGGGGCCGCTGCAGCTAACGCCGTCGTCGAAGACCCATGGATGAAGCGTGTCACCGGCACGCACCGCGTGGTGTTTCACTCACATATGCCCACCGAGGGCCTCGCGCTCCGTTGGGCGCAAACCTATCTCGACACGCAGAAGACCGCGTACGGGATTCGGGAGCAGGACTGCACGGTGATCGTTGGATTGAACGGCCGTTCGATCGGCTGGTTTTTCAACGACTCCGTCTGGGCGAAGTACCCCACGATTGGGGAGATCATGGGGATGCCGGGGGACCGCAGTCCCATGAGGGATGCGATTACGACGCTCGCGTCGCGTAAGGTGATCTTGCTTGCGTGCGCCAATTCCATTCGCTCATCGGGGGGCCGTTTCCTTCCCCAAGATCAGCGCGCCGATCGCGACCGCGTCACCAGTTTCGGCGAAGAAGTGCGCGCCAACCTGTTGCCGGGCGTCGAAGTGGTACCCGCCATGATCGTTACCCTGCAGCAGGCGCAGGAGCGAAACTGCCGATACATCTACGCCGGGGGCTAAGGTGAGAGCCGAGGGCTGAGACGTCAGGTACGGACGCGAGAGCCGAGGGCTGAGACGTCAGGTACGGACGCGAGAGCTGAGAGCTCAGAGTTCAGCTCCGGATAGGCGTGAGAGTCGAGTCACGCAGATGCGAGCGGCCAGGACCTGCGGTGGCGGTCTCCCCAACCGCGGGTCCTCACTTCTCACCCCTGCGTTACTCGACTCTCACACCTATCCAGCGCTGAGTTCGGAATTCTCAGTTCTGCGTCCTCAATTCTCGGTTAAGAGCGGGTTAGATGCGGGGCAGGGTCACGCCGTGCTGCCCCTGATACTTCCCCTTCTTGTCGCCGTAGCTCACTTCAGGACCTTCGTCGCCCGTGAAGAACACGACCTGCGCGATGCCCTCGTTCGAGTAGATCTTCGCGGGGAGCGGCGTGGTATTGGAAATCTCGAGGGTCACATATCCTTCCCACTCGGGCTCGAAGGGTGTGACGTTGGTAATGATGCCGCAGCGGGCATACGTGCTCTTGCCAACCGTGAGCGTGAGCACATTGCGCGGAATGCGGAAGTATTCGACACTGCGGGCCAGGGCGAACGAATTGGGGGGCACGATGCAGACGTCGCCCTCGAACTCTACAAAGCTCTTCGGATCGAACTGCTTCGGGTCGACCACCGAGCTCAGCACGTTGGTGAAGATCCGGTACTCGGATGCGACCCGCATGTCGTAGCCGTATGAGCTGACGCCATAGGAGATGACGCCTTCGCGCACCTGGCGATCCTCGAACGGTTCGATCATGCCGTGTTCGCGCGCCATGCGTGTGATCCAGCGGTCTGAGCAGAGCCCCATGGGGTGAGTAGAGCAGGAGGGTTGGATGGTCCGCATTAGGACCAGCCGGTCCATGATGCGCGGCGCCCGAGACGCCGAGACTACGCGGTGAAGTCTACTGCCGAGTGGCGAAGCCTGCCAAAACAGCTTCGACGGTTACTTCATACAAAAACAATAACACATGCTGTTGAGGGATTCTGGTCCCGTTGGTACCTTCCTCCTGCGTTTGTGAATTGTTTCACGAAGTCACTCCCCCTTCGTGATCTGTTGGTTCCCTGCTGCGCCGCGATGCTACGTACATATCTGCCGGTCCTGCTCCTCCTGGGCTTCGTCATCCTGAACGCGGTGCTGATTCTCGGCATCGCGCATCTCATCACGAAGGCACAGCCGACCGCGGTCAAATCGCAACCGTATGAGTCCGGCATCAGCCCCCTCGGCGATGCCCGCGAGCGATTCTCGGTCAAGTTCTATCTCGTCGCCATGCTGTTCATCGTCTTCGATATCGAGACGGTGTTCATGATTCCGTGGGGCGTGCACTATCGGCAGCTCTCTTGCCACGTACCGCTGGTGGCGAATGCCTGTCCCAGCGGACAGCTGTCGTTCTTCGGTCTCGGGGAGATGCTGGTCTTCGCCTTCATCCTCGTGGTCGGATTCCTCTATGTCTGGAAGAAGGGAGCGCTGACGTGGGACTGATTCCCGCTACCGACTCGCGCCTCGTTCAGGTCGATCCCGCCGCACAAGATGGCTGGGTGACCACGCGCCTCGACTTTCTGGTCAACTGGGCGCGCGCCGGCTCGCTGTGGCCCATGCCCTTCGGCACCGCGTGTTGCGCCATCGAGTTCATGGCGACGGCGGCCAGCCGCTACGATCTGTCGCGCTTCGGTATGGAACGGCTGAGTTACTCGCCGCGACAAGCCGACGTACTGCTCTGCGCCGGCCGCGTGCCGCTCAAGCTCGCGCCGGTCTTGCGACGCATTTATCAGCAGATGCCGCAACCCAAGTGGGTCATCGCCATGGGCGCCTGCGCGTCCACCGGCGGCATGTTCGACAACTATGCCGTGGTGCAGGGCATCGACACGATCATCCCCGTCGATGTGTACGTGCCCGGTTGTCCGCCTCGTCCGGAAGCGCTGATGCATGGCATCATCATGCTGCAGAAGAAGGTCATGCAGGAGCGCCTCAAGGACAGCACGCGGCATGTCGAGATCGAGCCTGATCCCACGAGCCAGTTGTACATCCCGCCCTCGCGGATCGACGAACTGTCCGAGCCGTTCGGCAACTCCGTACATCAAACCCGATCGGCACCGTGACCGTCCCTGTGCCTACCGGATCTGAGGCGCTCGTCGCCCCGTCGCCCATGGCGGCGGTGGCGTCTGACGCGCATGGGATGCCGATCACGCCTGTCAACGTGCCGCGGACCGGCGCGCCTGCCAATCCGACCGCTGCGGTGCTGGCCTCCCGCTTCGGGAGCGCCGTCCTGCGCTCCGAGGTCATCTGGGGGGAGACCACCGTCTTCGTCACACGGGACGCGTTGCACGAGATCGTGCGTTTCCTGCACGACGACCCCACCGAGCGTTACGACTACCTCGTCGATGTCACTGCCGTGGAGTATCGGGACGGTGATCGTCCCCTCGAAGTCGTGTGGCATCTGCGCGCCTTGGCGAACCGGCGGTTTCTCCGTCTGAAGGTCGAGCTGCCCAAGCGCGGTGCGCTGTGGGTCCCCAGCATTTTCGACATTTACAGCGGCGCCGATTGGCTCGAGCGCGAGTGCTACGACATGTTCGGCATTCGCTTTGAAGGACACCCCGACCTGCGCAGGCTCCTCATGTGGGAGCAGTACCGCGAGGGGTATCCGTTGCGGAAAGACTTCCCACTCCGCGGTCGGTTTTCGCGCGCCGAGCAACTCAAGCAGGCGCTCGCGGCCGACCCCGAAGCGCGGTACTCCATGGAAGAGCTCAGCATCGCCGATGCCTTCGACTCGTTGCCGCAGGACATGAAGCAGCGCCTGGCAGACCACGCAGCGACCGACAAGCTGGAGGAAGGCGAATGAGCGCGCGTCGCACCATCGAAGTGGCGCTCGGCACCAGCGGCCTCGACGCGCAGGGGCAGCCGCTGCGGGCGGCACTCACCGCGCAGGGCGGACGCGCGCTGGCTGTTGACGCACCGTCGGCACTCGCGATGCAAACCGCCGAGCCTGAGCTCGAAGCCGACCACATGCTCATCAACATCGGCCCTCAGCACCCCGCAACGCACGGCGTGTTGCGACTGGTGCTGGAGCTCGATGGCGAAACCGTCGTGCGCTGCATCCCGCACATCGGCTATCTGCACTGCGGCTTCGAGAAGATCGGTGAGTACCGTCAGTACAATCAGATCATCCCGTGGACGGACCGCGAGGATTATCTCAATTCGCCGGGCAACAATGTCGCGTTCGTACTGGGCGCGGAGCGGTTGTTCGGTGTCGGGATGACGGAGCGGACCAAGGTACTGCGCGTCATTCTCATGGAACTCTCGCGCATCATCTCGCACCTGGTGTGGCTCGGCACGACGTCGGTGGACATCGGCGCGTTCACGCCGTTTCTCTGGTTGTATCAGGAACGCGAGAACGTGTACAACCTGCTTGAGGGGTGGGTTGGCGCGCGACTGACGACGACGGCCACGCGCGTCGGCGGCATGGCGGCTGACATTCCCGACGGGTGGCTCGATGGACTCCGTGCGTTTCTCAAGGGATTCCCCAAGACGCTCGAAGAGTCGGTCGGCATGCTCGAGACCAACGCCATCTGGGCGGGGCGTACGGTGGGCTTAGGCGCCATGAACGCGCAGGAAGCGGTCAACGCCGGTTTGTCGGGACCGATGCTTCGCGCGTCGGGCGTCGCGTACGATGTGCGAAAGGATTTTCCGTACCTCGACTACGAGACGTACGACTTCGACGTACCGGTGGGCACGCAGGGTGATGTGTACGATCGTTTCCTCGTGCGCGTCGAAGAGATGCGCCAGAGCGTGCGCATTCTCGAGCAGGCGCTGCGTCGTCTGCCGGACGGCCCGATCAACATCGACGACCCGCGTCTCATTCTGCCGCCCAAGCACAAGGCGACGAGTGAGATGGAAAGCATGATCCACCACTTCAAGCTCGTCATGGAAGGGCCACGTCCGCCTGCCGGCGAGTGCTACGTGCCCGTCGAGAGCCCCAAGGGTGAGAAGGGCTACTACTTCGTCAGCGACGGCAGCTCCAAACCAGTGCGGTGGCGCATTCGTCCGCCGTCCTTCGTGAACCTCTCGGCCATCCCCCGCATGGTGGAAGGCCATCTGCTTTCTGACGTGATTGCCATCAACGCCAGCATCGACATCGTGATGGGAGAAATCGACCGGTGAGTCATGGCCCATCTGCCAGTGGGGGCGCGCTCGTCGCCGCCCCGCCGCATGGTCATCATCACGACGCGCCGCACGAACCCGTGTTCGTTGGGGACGCGCGCGCACAACTCGACACGATTCTGTCACGCTATCCCACGAAGCAGGCGGCGTTGTTGCCTGCGCTGTGGATGCTGCAGGACGCGCGCGGCTGGGTGAGCGACAAGGGGATCGAAGAGATTGCGTCGATCCTCGAGATCACCCCGGCCTACATCAAGGGCGTCGTCAGCTTCTACACCATGTATCACCAGCATCCGGTGGGGCGCCATTTCATTC
Source organism: Gemmatimonadaceae bacterium (assembly GCA_947457545.1). Classification (GTDB taxonomy): domain Bacteria; phylum Gemmatimonadota; class Gemmatimonadetes; order Gemmatimonadales; family Gemmatimonadaceae; genus Gemmatimonas. The sequence goes on along the minus strand of CANGXD010000001.1, from coordinate 92,379 downwards.
AGGTGTGCACCACGACGCCGTGCAACATCTGCGGTGCCGAAGATGTGGTGAAGAGCTTTCTCGAACACACCGGCTGCGGCGACCTCGGGCTGACCAGCCCCGATGGCAAGTTTACCGTCATCGAGGTGGAGTGCCTTGGCGCCTGTGGTTTCGCCACGCCGGTCATGATCAACAACGACTTCATCGAGTCCGTGACACCAGAGTCGGTGCCGCGCGTTCTGTCGGAGCTGAAGTAATGGGGTACCCGCATCCGTCCCATCCGCGTGAATCGCCGATCCTTTCCAAGTACTTCGGCGATCCCGAGGCGCGCACCCTCAGCGGCTGGCGTGCCCGTGGCGGGTATGAAGCCCTCGAGAAGGCGCTCTTTACCGACCCGCAGGAACTGCAGACGATCGTTAAGGATTCCGGGCTGCGCGGTCGCGGCGGCGCCGGATTCCCGACGGGCATGAAGTGGTCCTTCATGAAGCCCGATGGCAAGACGCACTATCTCTGCTGCAACGCGGACGAATCCGAACCGGGGACGTTCAAGGATCGCGAGATCATGCGCTGGACTCCGCATGGCTTGGTAGAAGGTGTCGCGCTGGGCGCGCATACGATCTACGCGGAGACGGCGTACATCTACATTCGCGGCGAGTTCACCGAACCGTACGCGCGCGTGACCAAGGCGGTCGAAGAGGCCTATGCCGCCGGTATTCTTGGGGCGAACGCGATGGGCAGCGGAAAGCGCGTGGACGTCCACGTGCATCGCGGTGCCGGCGCGTACATCTGCGGCGAAGAAACGGCGCTCATGAATTCGCTGGAAGGGCGGCGCGGCAACCCGCGCATCAAGCCGCCGTTCCCGGCCGTCGCCGGGTTGTTTGGCAAGCCCACCACGATCAACAACGTGGAGACGCTTACCACCGTCCCGTACATCATCAAGCATGGTGCGGAGTGGTACAAGCAATTCGGGCGCCCGGACAACCCCAAGAGCATCGGCACCAAGTTGTTCTCGGTGTGCGGCAACATCACGCGTCCGGGCAACTACGAAGTCGCCCTCGGCTTTCCGTTCAAGGATTTCCTCTACGAGCTGTGTGGCGGTCCGCTGCCGGGTCGGCAGATCAAGGCGGTCATCCCCGGCGGCTCGTCGGTCCCCATTCTGACGCGCGAAGAAGCCGAAGGCGCGATCATGGATTATGAGGGGATGGTCGCTGCGGGAACGATGCTCGGTTCCGGTGGGGCGATCGTATTCGACGATCGGCAGTGTATGGTGCGTCAGATTGCGCGCCTGACGCGCTTTTATGCGCACGAGAGCTGCGCACAGTGCTCACAGTGCCGCGAAGGCACGGCGTGGATCACGCGCATCATGGAGCGTATTCGCGACAATCAGGGCACGATGGAAGATCTCGATACGCTGTTGTCCATTGCCGATGGCATGAGCGGCAAGACGATCTGCGTGTTGAGTGACTCGTGCGCGACGCCGGTAGTGTCCGGTCTCAAGAAGTTCCGGCACGAGTTCGAGGCGAAGATCGCGGCGAATCCGTCGATGGTTACCGTTCCCGGGGCGCTCCGCGCCTCGGCGGCGTGAGGGGACAATGGCTGACGTGAAGATGGTATCGCTCACGATCGAAGGTCGTCCGGTCACGGTCCCGGACGGTATGTCGATTCTGGAAGCGGCGAAGACCGCCGGTGTACTCGTGCCGCATTACTGCTACCACCCGGGTCTCCCGGTGGCCGGCGTGTGCCGCATGTGTCTGGTCGAAGTGGAGAAGATGCCGAAGTTGGCGCCGGCGTGCGCCACGACGGTCATGGAAGGGCAGGTCGTACACGTCCACTCCCCCAAGGCGCTCGACGCGCGCAAGGGCGTGTTGGAATTCCTGCTCATCAATCACCCGCTCGACTGCCCGATCTGCGATCAGGCGGGCGAGTGTGAGCTGCAGGACTACACCTTCGCCGAAGGGCGTGCCGATTCACGCTATCGTGAGCCGAAGCGCTTCAATCCCGTCGAAGATTTCGGCGGCGATGTTCTCTATGTGCAGAACCGGTGCATTCTCTGCACGCGGTGCGTGCGCTTCATGGGCGACGTGGCACAGGAGCCGGTTCTTAACGTCTCCGAGCGCGGCGACCGGGCGTTCATCGGCAAGGCGGAAGGTCACGACCTGACGAATCCGTGGGCTGGCAACGTCATTGACTTGTGCCCGGTTGGCGCGTTGCTGAGCAAGGATTTCCTCAACAAGGCACGCGCATGGGAGCTCGATCGGGCGCCCACCATTTGCACCGGTTGCAGTCAAGGGTGCAACGCGGTCGCCGAAACGCGTGACAACGTTCCGGTTCGTCTCAAGCCTCGTCCCAATGACGCGGTGAATCAGTATTACATGTGCGAGGTCGGGCGTCAGACGTATCGCGACTTCGCTCGACGTGATCGTGCAGACCAGCCGATGGTGCGCCAGCACGGCGCCCTCGCCATCGCCGACTGGGAAGATGCGATTGCTGCTGGCGTGCGCGCCCTGAGCGGGACTCGCGTCACCGTGTTGGCGTCGCCCAATCTGTCGAACGAAGCGTTGTTTCTGTTGCAGCAACTGGTCGCGCAGCTGAAGGGGCAGGGGACGTTCCGCGTCGTGCGCGGCGATGTGGTGCCGCTCCCGGGCGCGCCCGACCTCGCCCTCCGCGCTGAGCGTGCGGCGAACGCCACCGGCGCCCGCCTGCTCGGATTTTCGGAAGTGGAGACGGTGGCGGACGCTTCGCGACTGGGCGACGCCTTGCTGGTCGTTGGTGATGCCCTCGACGACGTGTCGGCGGCCGATCTCGCGGGGCTGTCGTCGCTCGTCTACATCGGCACGACGCTCCCTGCCGTCGCGGCGCAGTCGGCGACCGTGGTATTGCCCATCACGACGATCATCGAAGAAGAAGGGACGTTTACGAACCTGCGTGGGCGCGTACAGCGCTTCCTGCAGGCGCGTACCGCCCCCGGCGTGGCCCGGCCAACCTGGTACGTGTTGGCCGATCTGGTCGCGGCGGCCGGTGGCAATGGTCAGTACTTCCTGCCGTCCGAAGTGTTTACCGCGCTCGCGGCCTCGCAGCCGGCCTTCGCCGGTCTCGAGTACGAAGCGCTGGGGCTGCGCGGATTGCCCGTGCTGGAGCAGGGTGTTGAAGCGGCAGCCGGGGTGAGCGCATGACGCTGCCCCTGGCCGTTTTGAACGCGCTCGACCTGGCTACGCTTTTTCCGCGGGCCAATCCGCAGGTCGCGCCAGAAGCGATCGGTACGTTCGTCGCCGCGAGCGTCATCAAGATCCTCGTGTTCTTCGGGATCTATCTCGTGACGGTGGCGCTGCTGACGCTGGTGGAGCGAAAGCTGGCGGCGTGGTTTCAGGATCGACGCGGCCCCAATCGCGCCGGTCCCGGCGGCATCCTGCAGCCCGTCGCCGACGGCATCAAGAACTTCATGAAAGAGGAGACCAATCCGCCGTTTGCGGACAAATGGCTCTTCATCATCGCTCCGGCGCTGGCCTTCATTCCCGCCATGATGACATGGGCCGTGCTGCCGTTCGGTGCGCCGCTGCCCACGCCGTGGGGACTCATCGATCTGGCCATCGCGCCGCTTCCCGTCGGCTTCCTGTTCACCCTCGCGGTGTCCTCGCTCGGGGTGTACGGCATCGTGCTCGCCGGATGGTCCTCCAACAACAAGTACGCGTTCCTGGGCGGCCTGCGTTCGAGTGCGCAGATGATCTCTTATGAGATCGCGATGGGGATGTCCACCATCCCGGTGCTGCTTCTTGCCGGCAACGTGTCGCTTGGCGCCATTGTACAGCAGCAGTCGTCCATGGGTTGGAATGTACTGTCGCTGACGGTGGCCTGGTTCACGTTTCTCGTGGCGGCCTTCGCGGAGACCAACCGCTTGCCCTTCGACCTGCCCGAGGCGGAGTCGGAACTCGTAGCGGGATATCACACCGAGTACAGCGGCATGAAGTTCTCCATGTTCTTCATCGCCGAGTATGCGAACATGCTCACGGTCAGTGGATTGACCGCAGTGATGTTTTTCGGTGGCTGGGACATCCCGTTCACTCAGTGGGACAACGAAGCCCCCTACACGGTACTGAAGACGCTCGCCACCACACTGATGATGATCAGCAAGGTCGGCTTCTTCATCTTCGTGTTCATGTGGGTACGCTGGACGCTGCCGCGTTTCCGCTACGACCAATTGATGTCACTGGGGTGGAGCGTGATGCTCCCGGTGGCGTTGGCGTACATCGTGATCATCGCAACGGCCACGCTGGGGCTCGACATGCTCGGCGTCGCGCGCGGTCCGCTCTTCTCGCTGGCGCTACTGGCGCTCAACGTGATGCTCATCGCGTTCCTGCTGTGGTGGCTCGATCGCGGCAAACTCATCAGCCCGGCGAGTGCGCGTGTTGCTCCCGTCGATCTCGAGCGGTTGCGCGCCCGCGGGCTCGACTTGTCACGTAGTGAATTGGCCGCGGGACGCCCGCGTGCCGACCTGACATCGCCGGTGGCGATCGCCGCCCCGTCGTTGACGGCGGAAGGAGGAAACTGATGGCAATCGGAATCAAGGTCATGGAGCGTCCGCTCGAGCGCGTGAGCTACGTGCGCGCGACGCTCAAGGGGATGGCCGTGACGCTCAAGCACCTCGTCGACCCGCACAAGGTCACGATGGAGTATCCCGAGACCAAGTGGGATCTCTCGCCGCGTTGGCGCGGCACGCACCGCATGCTGACCACGGAAGACGGCAAGGCCAAGTGCGTCGCGTGCGGATTGTGCCCCACGGTGTGCCCGGCCAACTGCATCAAGCTGACGCCTGGGGAAGACGAGCAGGGGAACCGCTACCCGATCGTGTTCGAGATCGACGAGTTTCGGTGCATCTTCTGCGGGTACTGCCAGGAAGTGTGCCCCGAAGAGGCCATTCACGTGGGGCGCCACTACGAGAACTCGGAGTACGATCGGGCCTCGTTCGTGTACGACCTCGAGCGACTGATGGCGCAGACGCATCCGGTGAGCGAGCTGTGGGACCCTGCGGACCCGAAGGGCGAATGAACAGCTTCTTCGAGTTCCAGTTCTACCTCTTCTCGTTGTTGGCCATCGTCTCGGCGCTGCTGTTCGTCACGCGCAAGAACCCGGTGCCGGCGGCGCTGTGGCTCGTGAACGTGATGTTCGCGCTGTCGGGGCTTTTCGTGATGCTCGATGCCCCGTTCATCGGCGCCATTCAGGTACTGGTCTACGCCGGTGCCATCATGGTGGTCTTTGTGTTCGTGGTCATGCTCCTCAATCTGGGGCACAGCGAACTGACCGATCTCCGGAGCCTCGGGGCGCGGCTTGGGGCCGGTCTGGTCGGCATCGCGTTGCTGGCCAATCTCCTCGTGGCGCAGCGCAACAAACTGCCGCGTGTCGAATCGGCGCCTGCGTTGGACAACGTGGTGGAGCCGGTAGCCGCATCGCTCTTCACTGACTATCTCGTGGCGTTCGAACTGACGAGTCTGGTGCTCCTCGTGGCCGTCATTGGCGCGGTGCTGCTGGCCAAAAAACGGGTGCAGGCATGATTACCGAAGCGCTTATCGTGTCGGCGATTCTTTTTGTGATCGGCCTCGTCGGCGTGCTTACGCGTCGCAACGCCATCATTCTGTTCATGTGCGCTGAGCTCATGCTGAACGCCGTGAACCTCAGCTTTGTGGCCTTTGCCAAGATGCACAACGTGACCGGTCAGGTGTTCGTCGTCATGGTCATGACGATCGCTGCCGCAGAAGCGGCCGTCGGCCTGGCGATCATCATCTCGATCTTCCGGCACTTCGGCACGGTGGACGTTTCGAACCTCCGGACCCTCCGCGGATGATCGCTACGCTCCTGCCGTTTCTCATCCTGCTCCCGCTCCTCGGCTTCGTGGTGAACGGAGCCGTGGCGCTGCGTGCCGCATCGGCTGACGCCAGCGAGGGCCGTACCACTGCACGCCACCTGTTGGTGACGCTGGTCGGCCCGGGCGTCATCATCGCCGCGTTCGCCATCGCCGTCGCGCTGTTCATGCGTATGCGCGTCGGCATGACGGGCCCCGCGATCGTGTCGCTCGGTCAGTGGATGGTGGCTGGCAATTTCGCCGTCGACTGGAGCTTCCAGCTCGACCAGCTCTCCATGCTCATGGTGCTGGTCATCACCGGCGTAGGCTCGCTGATCCACCTGTTCTCGGTGGGCTACATGCGTGACGATCAGGGATACGCGCGGTACTTCGCGTATCTCAATCTGTTCGTGGCGTTCATGCTCGTGCTCGTGTTGGGTGGCAGCTACCCGGTGATGTTCGTCGGCTGGGAAGGCGTGGGTCTCGCCTCCTACCTGCTCATCGGATTCTGGTTCAGCGAGAAGGCGAATGCCGACGCCGGGAAGAAGGCGTTCATCGTCAACCGCGTCGGCGACTTCGGATTTCTCGTCGCGATGTTCCTCATCTGGACCACGACGCAACAGCTGAGCTACGCCGGCGCGCATCCCGCGCTCGCGCAACTCGCCGGCACGCCCACGGTGCTGGCCATTGCGCTTTTTCTCTTCGTCGGCTGCGCCGGCAAGAGTGCGCAGCTTCCACTGTATATCTGGCTGCCCGACGCCATGGCCGGCCCAACGCCGGTCTCGGCGCTCATTCACGCCGCCACCATGGTGACGGCGGGCGTGTATCTCGTGGCGCGCGCCGCGCCCATCTTTGCGGGGGCACCGCAGGCGTCACTGCTCATCACCATCGTGGGAGCGCTGACCGCGCTGTATGCCGCCACGATTGCCCTCAGGCAGTGGGACATCAAGAAGGTGCTGGCGTACTCCACGGTTTCGCAGCTGGGCTACATGTTCGTGGGGGTCGGTGCCGGCGCGTATACGGCCGGTGTGTTTCACCTGGTGACGCACGCGTTCTTCAAGGCGCTGCTGTTCCTTGGCGCCGGTTCGGTCATCCACGCCATGCATCACGCGTATCACCACACGCATCGCGACGATGATCCGCAGGATCTGCGGAACATGGGCGGGCTGTCCAAGTATATGCCCGCTACCGCCACGGCCATGACGCTCGCGACGTTGGCCATTGCCGGTGTGCCGCCGCTCGCTGGCTTCTTCTCCAAAGATGAGATCCTCGCGTCGGTCTTCGCGCGGGCACACGGATCACCGCTGGCGCAGGCATCGCTCTTCGGAGTGCCGGGCAGTTCGCTCCTGTACGGCGTCTACGCGATCGGCGTGCTGACCGCGCTCCTCACGGCCGTCTACATGACGCGTATGCTCTTGCTCACCTTCTTCGGGGAGAACCGGACCGGCGAGAGCGAGCGACATGCGCTGCACGAAGCGCCCGTCATCATGACGGGACCGGTACTGGTGCTGGCCGCGCTTACGGTCGCCGGCGGTTGGCTCAACTTGCCGGCGCTCATCCCGATCGGCCCCGTTGGCCTCCTCGACAAGTGGTTGGCGCCGGTGACCGGCGCCAGCGGCGTCGTACTCGCCGGGGCAGGCCATCTGGATCACGCGACGGAAACGATGCTGGTCGCCGTCGCGACGGGCGTCGCGCTGCTCGGCATCGTGCTGGCGTTCGTGCTGTATCGCTCGCCCCTGGCGGACAAGGCACATTCGCCGGAAGACACGAGCCTCCTGGCACGTGCCTACGGCGCCGATGCGCTGGTCGATGCCATCATCGTGCGCCCCGTGCAGGCGCTCGCGAGTGTCGTGCTCGATCGGGGAGTGGACCGCGGCGTCGATCGCGGCTTCAGTATGGGCGGATCGTTCCTGGCCCGCACTGCCGCACTCATGGGGACGCGCCTGCAGGACGGTGACATTGGAAAGTACGCGTGGATGCTTGCCGCTGGTGCGCTCGCGCTCATTGCCGCCCTTACGCTGAGCTGACCCATGCGCGATTTCCTGTTGTCTCTGAATTTCGATCGCTGGGTGCTTCCGGCGATGTTGCTCTGGCCCATCGTGGCCGCGCTGCTCGTGCGCGTGCTCGGGCGTGATGTCGCGCGCGATGAGAGTGGAGTCGAAGCGCCCTCTGGAGGCCCCGATGCGCGAGTACTCACGCTCGGCGCCCTCGTCGTGGAAGCCGTTCTCGCGCTGGCGCTGTGGGGGGGGTACGACGCCGGGGTCACCGGTTGGCAGGCGCGTGTGGACCTCCCATGGCTCACCGATCTCGGGGCGACCTTCAGTGTCGGCGTCGATGGACTGTCGCTGCCAATGGTGGTGCTCACCGCCGTCGTCGCGCCGCTCGCCCTCCTCGGCTCGTGGAACAACGTCACCGTCCGGACGCCCGCCTTTGGCGCCCTGGCGCTGTTGCTGACCTCGGGACTGGTCGGCGTGTTCGTGACGCTCGACCTCTTGCTCTTCTATCTTGCCTGGGAACTGATGCTCATTCCCACGTACCTGCTGGTCGGGGTGTGGGGAGCGGCGGGCACGTCACGGGCGAGCCTGCGCTACGTGCTGTTCACGTTGGTGGGTTCACTGCTCATGCTGGTGGCCATCATCGCCCTGTGGAATGTGGGAGGCGGCACCTCGTTGCATCTCGACACTCTGCGCGAGATTACGCTGACGCCGCAAACGCAGCTGCTGATGTTCTTGGCGTTCTTCACCGCGTTCGCCGTGAAGTCGGCGCTTGTTCCGTTTCACACGTGGTTGCCGGACGCGCAGGGGGCGGCGCCAACGTTTGCGGCCGTGACTCTCGGCCTCAAGGTTGGGGCATACGCCATCCTGCGCTTCGCGATTCCGTTGTTTCCAGCGGCGGCGACCAACGAGACGGTGCGAGGCACCATTCTCGTGCTGTCCGTAGTGGCAATCGTGTACGGCGCGCTGCTTGCCACGACACAGCGTGACTTCAAGCGCATGATTTCGTACAGCTCCATCAGTCACTTGGGGTTCATCATGCTCGGCAGCTTTGCGCTCACGCAGCAGAGTGTGCAGGGCGCTGTCGTCAGTATGGTGAGCAGCGGGATCAGCACCAGCGCACTCTTCCTGTTGGCTGGTATGCTCGAAGACCGTACGGGCAGCACCGATATGTCATCCTACGGCGGGATTGCGAAGGTCGTCCCGTGGTTCAGCGTCATGCTCACGCTCGTCATGCTGTCGACCGTGGCGTTGCCGGGCACGAACGGCTTTGTGGGTGAGTTCCTCGTGTTGCTGGGGACCTACGCCGAGCTCCCGGTCATGGCCATCATCGCCACAAGCGGCGTGATCTTCGCGGCGGCCTACGGTCTCCGCGCGTTGCAGCTCCTGTTGTTTGGTCGCCTCGACGGGCAGGACAACCGTGCTCTGGCCGATCTGTCGGGGCGCGAAAAGTTCGTCATGAGTGTCTTTGCCGTCGCCATTCTGTATCTCGGTATTGTGCCGCAGCCTGTGCTGCAGCGCGCCGAGCGTGCGTCGCGTGATCTGGTGGAATCGGTACGCTTCGGTCCGAATGCCCCGGCGCAGCTTCCCCCTGTATCGCTGAATCGATGAGCGAGATGATGACTGGTGGCGCGATGTTGCGCGCCCTTGCTCCCGAACTTCTGCTGTCCGCCGGCGCGATGGTCATGCTGTTAGCGTCCGTGTGGCATCCGCAGCGTCAGCAGGCGGGCGCCGCGGAGGGCGCCGAGCGGACCTCGTCCATGGCGCGCTTCGGGATGGTGCTTTCCATGCTGGTGGGTCTGGTGGTCGTCATTGCCTGGGGCGACGGTGCCGAGGGCACCGCCGATCTGCGCATTGCCGGCGATGGTTTCCGCTGGGCCATCGACCTCATCATCCTGTTGGGGGTGGTTCTCACGCTCATGCTGGTCGAGGCGGAGCAGCAGCGCAGTCACGCCTTCAGCCCGGAAGTCCCGGTGCTGGTGTTGCTGGCAGCGGTCGGCATGATGGTCCTCGCCGCCGCGCGCGACTTGATGTTCGTCTTTCTGGGCATCGAGCTCATGTCGCTGGCCGTCTACGTGCTCGCCGGCGTGAACCGTCGCAGCAAGCGGGGCGCGGAATCGGCGGTCAAATACTTCCTGCTCGGGGCCGTGGCTTCCGGGTTTCTCTTGTACGGCATCGCGCTGTTGTACGGCGCAACCGGCAGCACCAGGTTAGTCGATATTGCGCAGTGGATGACGGCACACGCGTCGCTGACGCCGCTCTTCGTCATGGGCGCCGCGCTGCTGCTCGTGGGGTTTGCGTTCAAGGTGGCTGCCGCACCGTTCCACCTGTGGACGCCCGACGTGTACGACGGGGCACCGTTGCCGGTGGCGGCCTTCATGTCGGCGTCGGTCAAGACGGCGGCCTTCGCCACCTTCGCGCGAGTCATGGTGGAAGTGCTGGGCGCCTCCGCCGCACGGTGGCACACCGGCCTCTGGTGGCTTGCCGTCGTGACGATGGTCGTTGGCAACGTGTTCGCACTCTCGCAGCGCAACCTCGTCCGCATGCTGGCGTATTCGAGTATCGCGCATGCCGGGTATCTGCTTGTCGCGCTCGTCGTTGGTGGTGCACCTGCCACAACGGCGATCGTGTTCTACATGGTGTCATACACGCTCGCGACTATGGGAGCCTTTGGGGTGCTGGTCGCGATCAACAACGGGCGCGATGTATCACCGACCGTCGACGACATTGCGGGCCTGTGGTTGGTCCGCCCGTGGCTCGCGTCCGCGATGGCTGTGTTTCTGCTTGCCTTCCTCGGTATGCCGCTCGTGGGTGGCATGGGCTTCTTCGCCAAGTGGTACGTCTTGCAGGCCGCGTTGCAGGCCAACGCGCCGCAAACCATTCTGGCGGTCATTCTCGTGGTAACGAGTGCGATCTCGGCGGCGTACTACCTCGCCGTCGTATCGGCGATGTTCATGCGTGCGCGCCCGGAGGGGCAACCGTTGCCGGCGAGTGCCCCCATGGCGCACTCATTGATTGCGTTCACTGCGGCGGTGCTGCTTGCGCTCGGACTGTATCCCACGCCGGTGGTGCAGATGGCCCGCAAGGCCGTGACCAGCCAGAGGGAAGGCTCGCTCGTCCCACCGGCGCCGGCCCCCGCCGGCGTCCGCTTGCAGGCCGCCAGTATCAGCGACAGCAACGCGCGATAGTTTTCGGAGCGGCCCCGAGTGGCGTGGTCGCTCCCTTCCGATGATCCCCTCCCCGTTCGCTTCGGCATGAGCATCAGTCAGACGATTTTCCGGCAATACGACGTACGCGGCATTGTCGGTACCGACCTTACGGACGAGGTCGCATACGGCATCGGTCGCGGCTACGCCTCGTTGCTGGCTGCACGCGGGATTTCCGGCGCCGTGGCCGTCGGGCGCGATAACCGGCCCAGTGGCACCGCGCTGCGCGATGCACTGGTGCGTGGTCTCACCGAGTGTGGGGTCGACGTCGTCGATGTCGGCGTCGTGCCGACGCCGTTGCTCTATTGGGCGCTGCACCACGAGCCGGTGGTTGGCGGCATTCAGATCACGGGATCGCACAATCCCCCCGAATACAACGGCTTCAAGATGTGCCTCGGCACGGCGTCGCTCCACGGCGCCGACATCCAGACGCTGTACCAGTACATCGTGGGCGGACAGCATCCTGCAGGACACGGGCACGTACGTCACGCGGCGGTGATCGACCGATACGTCCACGATATCGCCACCCGTATCGGTCCGATCACCCGACCGGACGGCTCGGCCCTGCGCGTGGTCTACGATTGCGGGAACGGCGCCGGGGCGTTGGTGGCCACACAGCTGTTCGAAGCACTGGGAGTCGATGGGGTCGGTCTGTTCACGGAAAGCGACGGCACGTTCCCCAATCACCATCCAGATCCCACCGTTCCCGAGAATCTTGCGGATTGCATTGCCGCGGTGCGCGAGAGTGGCGCGGAACTGGGCGTCGCCTTCGACGGCGACGCCGACCGCATAGGCGTCGTCGATGCCCACGGACGGATCATCTGGGGCGATCACATTCTCATCCTGTATGCGCGTGACGTGCTCGCGCGCACGGGGAAGGGACAGCCGATCATTTTCGATGTGAAGTGCTCACAAGCGCTCACCGATGAAATCGAGAAGGCAGGCGGGACCGCGGTGATGTGGAAGACTGGGCATTCGCTCATCAAGGACAAGATGAAGTCGATGCACGCGCCGATCGCCGGCGAGATGTCTGGGCACATGTTCTTCACCGAAGGATTCTACGGACACGATGATGCGCTCTACGCTGCCGCGCGTTTGCTGCGTATCGTGGCCGACAGTGGCAAGCGCATTGACGAACTGCTGGCCGATGTGCCGCATTTCGTGTCGACCCCGGAGATCCGCATCGATACCGACGATGTCACCAAGTTTGCGATCATGTCGAAGGCGGTGCCGCATTTCTCCGCGTCGTACGACGTGATCGACGTCGACGGGGTGCGCGTGCTCTTCGGCGACGGCTGGGGACTGCTCCGGGCGTCCAACACACAGCCGGTCATCGTGGCGCGCTACGAAGCACGGACGCCCGAGCGACTCGCACACATTCGCGCCGTCATGGAGACGTGGGTGCGCGAGCAGGGCGTCGAGCTCTGAGCGACATCGGACGGCGCTGACATGCGCGCGCGGAGCCTTCTGATCATCGTCGTGGCTGTTGCCGCGGTGCTCCTGCTGGTGGGGCGCACCGCGACGGCGTTGATCGTCGACCATGCGTGGTTCGAAGCCATGGGCGCTCCGTCGCTGTTCTGGGAACAGGTGATCGATACGCTGCTGCTGCAAGGTGGTGCATGGATTGCCGGATCGATCTTTGCCTTCGCGAATCTGCAGGCCGTTCGTCGCACCATTCTTGCGGTCGCCGTACCGTCGCGTGTAGCGAACATCGAGTTGACGGCCATGATCCCCGGCCGTCGCCTGCTGTCGGGAACGATCGTGCTGGCACTCATTGTCGGCGCCATTCTCGCGATTCCCCTCACCAACTGGGAAGACCTGGCGCTCGTGCGACACGGTGTGCCGTTCAGTGAAATCGAAGGCATCTTCGATCGCGATCTCGGGCATTACGTGTACTGGCTGCCCTTCGAGGAAACGATGTATCTGTGGGCGCTGGTGAGCATCGTCTCGCTGACCGCCATGGTGCTCGTGCTGTACGCGCTTACTCGCTCGCTCCGCCTGGAAGGGCGGCGGCTGGCGGCGTCCAATCACGTGCGTCGACATCTCAGCGTCCTCGGCGCGTTGGTACTGCTGCTGCTGGCGTGGAGCTATCGGCTCGACGGTTTCGACCTGCTGCTGCAGGGCAGTGGTCCAGATGGGTTGTTTCTGCACGTGGATCATCGCGTGACCCTGCGCATGGATTCCGTCCTGTCGTACGGGTCGGCGATCGCCGCGCTGATCATTTTGCGTACCGGATGGGTAGGGCAACTGCGCGCCGCGTTCGTCACGCTCACGGTGGTACTCGTTGCTGCCGTTGGCCTCCGCCACGCGGTCCCTGCCGTGCTCGCGCGGGGAGATACACTCGGTGACCCGTCGCGACGCGACCGTGATTACCTCGCGGCGCGCGCACTCTACAGTCGCCGCGCGTTCGACGTCGACGGGATGCGCATCGTCGGAGCCGACACGGGTGTGCGCGCGCCACTCCCGGCGCCCACGTCGACCTTGCCTCGCCGCGCCGCGATGTGGGATGCGTCCACGCTGCCCGCGGGATTGGGAGAGAGTGAACCGGTGGCGGCGTCGGCACGTACGGCGCGCGCGGCGGGCACGGAGAAGCAGTTCGTCGACGTGGCCGGCCTTGGCTGGGAACTTGTGGATGATCAGCTCACCGCGCTGCGGGTTCGCCGCCCGATCGCCACGTCGGAATCATGGCGATTGTCGCTGGTGAACGTGGCGACGCCTGTGTTGCGAGACAGCAGCCTCACCGTGCCCGGACGCGCGGACGACCGCGACTTGTGGCCCTTGGTGGGGCCTGGCGTGCAAGGCGCCCGAGTCCTCGATGCCGACACAGCGACCGAGGTCCCGGGTGCACTGCTTGATTCCCGACAGGCGCGCATCGCCCACGCGTGGGCCATGCGCGATCTCGCACTGCTCGATGCCGACTCTCTGGCTGGCGTTCCGCTGCTGGTCTCCCACCGCGATGTCCGAGATCGCGTGCGACGTCTCATGCCGGTCTTCGAACAGAGCGAGCAGCTGTACCCGGTCCGCAGCGAGGGGCAGCTGTACTGGGTACTGCATCTGTATAGCGCCTCCGACCGGTATCCGCTCAGCCAACGTTGGCAGATCGACGGTGGGGTCTACACGTATTTCAAACGGGCCGCGACGGCCATTGTGGACGCCAGCACGGGCCGCGTGCGGTTGGTGCCGGTTGCACGTCCCGATCCGGTGGCGCGTACGTGGATGACGCGGCTGCCGCGGCTCTTCACGCCGGTCTCGGCGCTCCCGCCCGCGCTCGTGGCGGCCTTGCCACCTGCCTCGGAGAGCGCCCTCGCCCAGCTGCGCACCTTCGCGCGCTATGGCTCACGCTCGGAGGGGGAGGTGGTACGGCATCTCCCCGACAGCGCGTTGGCCGGTGGCATCCCGGCGCCGGTCATGCTCGATCAGGCGGGGACGCCACAGCTTTCCTGGAGTGTCGCCTTGCTCGACGAGGCCGAGGGCATCGCCGGCGTGGCAACAGTGACTGGTGGCGCTGACCAAGTCACCTGGTGGTCGCCTTCAGCCGCGCCAAGCTTCCGGTGGCCGGTGGCGCTAGAGCGACTCCGCGCGTTCGACGACAGTATTCAGGGGCCGGCCGCGGACAGCAGTCGTCGGGAGCTCCGTGTACGCAGGGGACGGGTGTCATCAATTTCGACGAGCCGTGGCGTGCTTCTCGTGCAGCCGGTGCAGATTACCGGTGCTGATGGACGCGTCGTCGTCTCGCGGGTAGCGATTACCGACGGCACCGCCGTTGGAGTGGGCGGTACCTTGGCGACTGCGCTCACGATGCTGGGTGAGACGGTTGTCGGCAGTGTTCCCGCCGGCAGTGCGGATCGCCGGGATGACGTCGAACGAATCGAAGGTGACGCGGCACGGTGGTATGAACGCATGCGTCAGGCGATGAAGCAGGGCAACTGGAGCGCGTTCGGGGCGGCATTCGACAGTCTCGGACGGGTGTTGGGCAGACCGCCGCAGTAATTGCGGCCGGGGAGACCGTCGCCGGTTCACGGCGGGCTCTCCGTCAGGACGTACCACTCGCCTCGGCAATGTGCGTATTGCCAAGCGGAGGTTCGACCACCAAGCATTGAACCGCTGACATTCCCCAGAATTTGGAGACCGCGTGAACCTACACGAGTATCAGGCGAAGGAGCTGTTGCGGGCGGCCGGTGTGGCGATCCCGCCCGGTGAGATCGCCACGACGCCGGAGCAGGCGGAGGCCATCGCAACGCGAATGGGCACCGCCGTCATGGTCAAAGCCCAGGTGCATGCCGGAGGGCGCGGCAAAGCGGGTGGTGTGAAGTTCTGCCCCACGCCGGCTGCCGCCAAGGAAAAGGCGCAGGCCATCCTCGGCATGACGATCAAGGATCTCACGGTGGAGAAGGTGCTCGTCACCGTCGCGGCGGACATCGCGTCCGAAGCGTATGTGGGGATCATCGTCGATCGCGCCACCAAGAAGCCGGTGTTCATGGTGTCCGCCGCCGGCGGCATCGACATCGAAGAAGTGGCCGCGAGCACGCCGGAGAAGATTCTCTATCATCCGGTGGACACGCGTTACGGGCTGCTTCCCTTCGAAGCGATGCGTATGGGCTTCTTCCTGTACAAGGATGTGAAGCTCGCGCGTCAGGCCGCGAAGATGATGCAGCAGCTGTATGCGGCGTTCATGGACGCCGGCTGCTCACTCGCCGAAATCAATCCGCTCGTGATGACGCCGCAGGGTGAGCTCATTGCGGTTGACGGCAAGATGGTCATCGATGACAACGAGCTCGATCGCCGTCCCGCCATTGCGGCGCTGCGCGACGAGTCGTCGGAAGCGCCGAGCGAAGTCGACGCCCGCAACGCGAACCTCACGTTCATCAAGCTCGACGGCAACGTCGGTTGCGTCGTGAACGGCGCCGGTCTCGCGATGGCCACCATGGACCTCGTGAAGTACTACGGCGGCGACCCGGCCAACTTCCTCGACATCGGCGGTTCGTCGAATCCGGAAAAGGTCGTGAACGCCCTGCGCATCATCACGTCAGATCCGAACGTGAAGTGCATTCTGTTCAACATTTTCGGTGGCATCACGCGCACCGATGACGTCGCCAACGGCATCGTCACGGCGACCAAGCAGAATCCGCTGAAGGTGCCCATTGTCATTCGTCTCACGGGCACCAACGAGGAGATCGCTCTGAAGATTCTCAAGGACAACGGCTTCGCGGCGTCGAGCGATATGGATTCCGCCGTGCAGCGCGCCGTGGAACTCGCCACCAAGGGAGGTGCCGCGTGAGCATCTTCATCGACAACAGCACCAAGTTGGTGGTGCAGGGCATCACGGGCCGCGACGGCTCGTTCCATGCCAAGCAGATGATCGAGTACGGCACGCAGGTCGTCGCGGGCGTCACGCCGGGCAAGGGCGGCCAGACGTTCGAAGGCACGGCGCCGATTTTCGACACCGTGTACGACGCGGTGCAGGCGACTGGCGCCAATACGTCGGTGATCTACGTGCCGCCCATGTACGCGGCCGATGCGATCATGGAAGCGGCGGCGGCGGGCGTGAAGTTCATCGTCTGCATCACCGAAGGCGTGCCCGTACTGGACATGACCAAGGTGTATCCGTACGTGAAGGAGCATGGCGCGCGCCTGCTCGGCCCCAACTGCCCGGGACTCATCACGCCGGGCCAGAGCAAGGTCGGCATCATTCCGGGGCGCATCTGCACGCCGGGCCCCGTGGGTGTCGTCAGCCGCTCGGGCACGCTCACCTACGAAGTCGTGAACGCGCTCACCAAGGCTGGAATCGGTCAGAGCACGTGCGTCGGTATCGGTGGTGACCCGATCAACGGCACGAACTTCATCGATTGTCTCGCAGCCTTCGAAGCGGATCCGAACACCAAGGCCGTGGCCATGATGGGCGAAATTGGTGGTACCGACGAACAGGAAGCGGCCGACTTCGTGAAGAACCACATGACCAAGCCGGTCGTGGGCTTCATCGCCGGTCAGACCGCTCCGCCGGGCCGCCGTATGGGCCATGCGGGCGCGATCATTTCCGGGTCGGCTGGTACGGCGGCGGAGAAGATCGACTCGTTCAAGGCGGCGGGCATGGGCGTGGCTCAGCGCCCGATCGACTTTGTCGAACTGATCTCGGCGCGGCTTTCCTAAGCGCCCCGGTTGGTTATCTTGCGCGCGGCGGGGGCCTTTGGCTCCCGCCGCGCCTGCGTTCCGGCGCTGCCGTTTAACCCTTTGCCCAATACCTGACCATGGCCGGTCGTCGCACGCTTACCATCATCAAGCCTGACGCCTTTGGCGCGGGCAACGCTGGCAACATCATCGCCCTCCTCGAGAAGCAGGGCTTCAAGGTGAAGGCCGCCCGCGTCATGCACATGACGACGGCCCAGGCCGGCTCGTTCTACGAAGTGCACTCGGCGCGCCCGTTCTTCGGCGAACTGGTCGAGTTCATGACGAGCGGCCCGTGCATGCCCATGATCCTCGAGAAGGATGACGCGGTGGCCTCCCTCCGCACGGCGATCGGCGCCACGGACCCGGCCGAAGCGGCCGAGGGCACGGTGCGGAAGCTGTACGCGGAGTCGAAGGGGAAGAACGCCATTCACGCCTCGGATTCGGACGAGAACGCGGCGCGCGAGTCGCGCTTCTTCTTCACCGAAGTCGACGTCATCGCCTGACCCGGTGCTGCTCGACCGGCTCGTCCGGTCTGGCGGCTAACTCCGCACGGCGGCGTCACTTGGCGGTGCGGAATCGGGAAAGGAAAGCGGCGCCAGCCCTTGTGTGACAGGGGCTGGCGTTCTACGTTACACGGCTATGCTGTGCTTTGACATCCGGACGTTGGAAGCCCACGCGCAAAGCGTTGATGGTTTGCTTGGCGGGGCAGATTCCGTATGGGAAGAAGGCGATTCACGTCCGGTTGATCCCGGGGTGCACGTGACGGGCCGCCTTTCCAGTGCGGGGCAGGGTCGTTTTTACTTCAGCGGCCGGTTCGAAGGCATGGCGGAGACGACGTGCAGGCGGTGCCTGACCGACGTCACCACGCAGGTGTCGGATGATGTGCAGTTGCTCTTCGCGGAGTCGGGTCTCGACGTCGCCGAAGAGGACGATGTCGTGCTGATCCCTGCAGGCGAGCGGGAACTCGATCTTCGCCCGGCGTTGCGCGAGGAATGGCTGTTGGCCGTTCCGGCGTTTGCGTTGTGTCGGGAGGAGTGCCAGGGACTGTGTCCGTCCTGCGGTGCCGATCGCAACACGGGGGGCTGCACCTGTCCTCCACCCTCAGATCCCCGATGGGAAGCTTTGCGCAACCTGCGCTAAGTCGCTCATTGGTCCTTTTGTCTCAAAAAGTTCAGGTCAGCATCCCATGGCCGTACCGAAGCGCCGTACATCCAAGCGGCGGAAGCGCGCCCGCAACACGCACAAGACCGCGCCCGCCATCGTGATTCAGTCGTGCCCGCAGTGCGGCACGGCCAAGCGCCCGCACCGCGTATGCGCGGAGTGTGGGTTCTATGCGGGCGAGCAGCGGGTAACGGCGCAGGAAGCGTAAGCTTGGCGCGCATCGCCGTGGATGCCATGGGGGGTGACTTCGCCCCCCGGGCCCCCATCGCGGGCGCCCTGCATGCGCTCGGCGCACTCGGTCCCGAGCACCACATCGAGTTGGTTGGTCAGACGGCCGTAATTGAGGCGGAACTCGCCGCGCTGTTGCGCGGGGAGCTCGCCGATTTTACGCGCGTCCGTGATCGACTCTCGATCGTTGAGGCGCCCGACGTTATCGAAATGACAGACAAGCCGTCTGTCGCCCTCCGGGGGAAAACGCAGAGCTCCATGGTCGTCGGCATCAAGCGGGTCGCCGAAGGGCATGCGCACGGCTTCGTCTCGGCCGGAAACACCGGCGCGCAGATGGCCGCGTCGCTGGTCTCGCTCAAACTCCATGCCGGGCTCACGCGCCCGGCCATCGGGACCATTTTCCCCACGGCGAAGCAGCCCATCCTCGTGCTCGATGTCGGCGCCAATGTCGATTGCGCCCCCGAGGAACTGGTGCAGTTTGCCCGCATCGGGACGGTGTATGCTCAGGCGCTGCTCGATCGCCCGAATCCCGCCGTGGGCCTGCTCTCCATTGGCGAAGAGCCGGAGAAGGGCAACCTGGCCGTCAAGGAGGCGCACCAGCGCTTGCGCGGCGCGGGCGTCAACTTCCTCGGCAACGTCGAAGGACGCGATTTGCCGCGCGGCTTCTGCGATCGCGGAGACATCGACGTCGTCGTCTGCGACGGATTTACCGGCAACATCTTGCTCAAGTTCTACGAGAGCATTGGCCCCATGCTCATCGGCATGGTGTCGAAAGTGGCCGGACTCGACGCGCGCGAAATTGCCGGGTCGCTCAAGCAACTCGACGTCGATGAGTATGGGGGCGCGCCACTCCTCGGGGTGCGCGGTGTCTCCATCATTTCGCACGGCAAGAGCTCCCCGCGCGCCATCAAGAACGCCATTCATGTGGCGCTCCGCGCCCATGAATCGGGGATGACCGATCAGATCGGGCAGCGACTCGCGGAGTCGATGCCTCAGGCCACCGCCTCCGGAACCACGTCATGAAGCGTCCGTTCTCGTATATCGCCGGCACTGGTCACGCGGTGCCGGCCAAGGTCGTTACCAACAACGATCTCGCCGCCATGGGGATCGAGACGAACGACGACTGGATCATTGAGCGCACCGGCATTCGGCAGCGACACATTGCCGAACCCGGGGAATCGCTGACCTCGTTGTGCGCCAAGGCCTCGCAGCAGGCGATGCTCAAGGCCGGCGTGACGGCCGGCGAAATCGACGTGATCATCGTCGGCACCGCCTCGCCCGATCACTTGCTTCCGTCGCAGGCCGTCGAGGTGCAAACCGCGCTGGGGGCATCGCGCGCATCCGCCTTCGACGTGGCCTCTGCCTGCTCCGGATGGCTGTACGGCGCGATTGTCGGTGACTCGCTCATTGCGAGCGGGTCGGCGGATACCGTGCTCGTCATCGGCGCCGAAAAACTGAGCGCGATCGTCGACTGGACCGACCGGAATACCTGCATTCTGTTTGCCGACGGTGCCGGCGCCACGGTGCTGCGTCGCGCGCGTGGTGAGAAGAAAGAGAAGGGCATTCTCTCCACGTTCATGCGCTCCGACGGCGCGCTCGCAGAACTGCTCTGGCGTCCCGCTGGCGGCGGCGCGGAACCGTACTCGCCCGAGGTCGGCAACCGGGCGTTCATCCACATGGCCGGCCGCGAAGTCTTCAAGCACGCGGTGCGCTCCATGGCCGAAGCGACCGATCGGGCGCTCGACAGCGCGCGAATCACTGCGGCCGACGTCGACCTGCTCATTCCACATCAGGCAAACATCCGCATCATCGAAGCGACGGCGAAGCACGCCGGTGTGCCGATGGAGAAGGTGTTTGTGAACGTCGATCGGTTCGGCAATACGTCGGCGGCCTCGATCCCCATCGCGCTGAATGACGCCATGGAGCAGGGGCGCATCAAGGAGGGGAGCACGGTGCTCTTTGCCGCCTTTGGCGCCGGCTTCACGTGGGGCTCGATCGTCGCGCGCTTCTAGCGCCGCCACGTCGACGCCGTTCGCCCTTCCGATCGACCACGATCGCACTTCAGCCTTCTCGTCACGCGATGTCCATGCACTACGTGTTCCTGCTCCCCGGACAGGGTTCACAAAAGGTTGGGATGGGGAAAGACCTCTATGAGGCCTTTCCCGCCGCACGCGATGCCTTCCATGTCGTCGACGATGCGGTCGGTGCCGCGCTGTCGACGCTGGCGTTCGAAGGTCCCGCCGACGAACTGACCCGCACGCTGAATGCGCAACCAGCATTGCTGGCGCACAGCGCCGCGGTGTGGGCCGTGATTCGCGACGCCGTGGGCGGACGGCTGGCAGGCGCCGCCGGCCATTCACTGGGCGAGTTCTCCGCGTACCATGTCGCGGGCACACTCGAGCTGGCCGCCGCCGCGCGTATCGTTCGCCGCCGCGGCGCGCTCATGTACGAACAGGGTGTGCAGCGACCGGGCGCGATGGCCGCCATTCTTGGCGTCCTGACGGCGTCGATCGACGATCTCTGCGCGCAGGCAACGACCGAGCGCGGCTTGGTGGTCCCGGCCAACTACAACAGCGAGGAGCAGGTCGTCATCTCCGGTGAAGTCGCCGGCGTCGAACGGGCCATGGAACTCGCCAAGGAAGCAGGCGCCAAGCGCTGTTTGCCGTTACCCGTCAGTGGCGCGTTTCATTCGCCGCTCATGGCGCCGGCCGTCGATGGCCTGGCCGCCGCGCTCAACGCGGAACAGTGGCACACGCCGACGGTCCCCGTCGTCGCGAACGTCAACGCCGAGCCCGTGGCTGATGCGCACGTCGCGCGCGAGCTGCTGTTGCAGCAGCTCACGGCCCCCGTACAGTGGACGCGGGTGATGCGCACCCTCGCCGAACGGCATCCGGACGCGACCTTCGTGGAGATCGGCAGCGGCGCCGTCCTCACCGGGCTGGCGCGGCGCATTGCGCCGTCGGTGAAAACGACGGCCGTCGGCACCGTCGCCGAAGTCGAGAAGTTTCTCGAAAGCGTCTCCCAGAACTCCTGACAGGCTATAGTCTTATGGCTACCGGTCTCACAATCAGTCTCGCCGGACGCGTCGCCCTGGTTACGGGCTCGACGCGCGGCATCGGCCGCTCCATCGCAGCGGCTCTGGCAAGCGCCGGGGCACGCGTAGCCGTCACCGGACGCGACCAGGCGAAGGCCGAGGCCGCGGCGGCGGAGATTGCCGCGGCGACCGGCGCCGAGGTGCGCGGGTATGCGGCCGACGTGTCCGAGCCGGCGCAGGCCGCCGCGCTGGTCGAGGCGGTGGAGAAGGACTTTGGCCAACTCGATATTCTGGTCAACAACGCGGGCCTCACGCGCGACAACCTGCTCATCCGTCTCAAGGACGATGACTGGGATGCGGTGCTCAACGCCAATTTGCGCGGGGCCTTTGCCACCTGCCGCGCCGCCACGCGCGGCATGATGAAGCGCCGGTGGGGCCGCATCATCAACGTGGCCAGCGTCGTCGGGCTCATCGGCAACAAGGGGCAGGCGAATTACGCCGCCAGCAAAGCCGGTCTCATCGGCATGACCAAGTCGATCGCCAAGGAATTGGCATCGCGGAACATCCTGGCCAATGTGATCGCGCCAGGCTTCATCGAAACGGACATGACGGCGGCGATGGCGCCTGAGGCGCGCGCGGCCATGAGTGCGGGGATCCCCCTGGAACGACTCGGGACCCCCGACGACATCGCGGGCATGGTGGTTGTGCTTGCGTCCGACCTGACCAGTTATGTGACCGGGCAGGTCTTTGTGGTGGACGGCGGCCTCGTGATGTAAACCCCGGTAAACGGGGCGGGAATTCGGGTTTTGTCCCCGAAGACCCTCCCTGTGACGCCGTGCGATGGCTAACTTCCCCATTCTCACTTCAACAACTTCAGAGGAACCGTTCCCATGTCGGATAACGCGTCGAAGATCAAGGATATCATCGAGAAGGAACTCGGCGTTGAGCGCGAGAAGCTCACCCCCGAAGCGAGCTTCATCGAGGACCTTGGCGCTGACTCGCTCGACATCGTCGAACTGGTCATGGAATTCGAAAAGGAATTCAACATCGACATTCCTGACGAGGACGCCGAAAAGCTGCGCACCGTCGGTGACGCCATCGCGTACCTCGAGGCGAAGGTCGCGGGCTGATGCGGCGTCGGGTCGTCGTCACAGGTCTTGGGGCGATCACGCCCGTCGGTAACGACGTGGCGACGACCTGGCAGAATTTGCTGGGTGGAGTGTCGGGCGGCACGCTGATCACCAAGTTCGACGCATCAGACTTCAAGGTGAAGTTTGCGTGCGAGGTGAAGGACTTCGATGTGGGCCTCTACATGGACCGCAAGGAAGCCAAGCGCGCCGACCTGTTCACGCAGTACGCGATGGGTGCCGCTGTGCAGGCCATGCGTGATGCGGGGCTCGAAGCTGGTGGATACGTCCCCGAAGACCTTGGGGTCATCATCGGCAGCGGCATCGGTGGTCTGGCCACGATGGAAGACCAGCACTCCACGCTCATGAAGTCGGGGAATCGGCGTATTTCGCCGTTCTTCATCCCCATGTACATCGCAGACATCGCGGCCGGTATCGTGTCCATGCGCTTCAATGCCAAGGGCCCCAATTACGCCACGATGTCGGCGTGCGCCACCAGTGCACATGCTATTGGCGAAGCCTTCCGCACCATTTCGTACGGCGACGCCGACGTCATGCTCGCTGGCGGTACGGAGGCGGCGGTGCTCCCCATGGCCATCGGTGGCTTCGGCAACATGACCGCGCTGTCGGAGCGCAACGACTCGCCGGCGACGGCGTCCCGTCCCTTCGACGCGACGCGGGATGGTTTTGTGCTCGGCGAAGGTGCCGGCGTGGTCGTCCTCGAAGAGCTCGAGCACGCGCAGCGGCGTGGAGCACGGATCTACGGCGAGGTGATCGGGTACGGCGCTACGGGCGACGCCTACCACCTCACGGGACAGCCCGACGCGCATGAAGGGCTCCAGCGGGCCATGCGGAAGGCGCTCGCCGACGGGAAGCTGGCGCCAACCGATGTCGATTACGTCAACGCCCACGGCACGTCCACGCCGCTCAACGACCCCAACGAGATCAAGGCGATCAAGGCGGTGTTCGGGGAGCACGCGTACCAGCTGTCCGTCAGTTCGACCAAATCGGCCACCGGGCATATGCTTGGCGCGGCCGGCGGGGTGGAATTCATTGCCTGCGCGCTAGCTATGCGCGATAGTATGATTCCTCCTACGATCAACTACAGCACCCCAGATCCGGAGTGCGATCTCGACGTAACGCCCAACGTGCCCAAGGCACGCCAGGTGAACGTCGCGATCTCCAACAGCTCCGGCTTTGGTGGTCACAACGTCTCGATCGCGCTCCGACGCTGGCACGGGTAAGGCTGTCGGGGCGTTCATTGGGGTGATGCGCGGCGTGTCGCCGCGCCGGAGCCTTGGTACGTCCAGATGCCTCATGCGGTCCCGTTCGACCTAAACAAGCTGCGCGATCCGGCGCTGCGCCCCATCGGCGAAAAGCTGATTGCCGGCGAGCGCCTCACCGTTGCTGACGGTACGCTCCTCTTCACGACCCCCGACATTCTGGGGGTCGGGGCCATGGCTGATGCAGCCAATCGGGCCCGTCACGGCGATCGCGTGACTTTTGCCGCGAATCAGCACATCAACCCCACGAATATCTGCGTGCTGCGGAAGACTTGCGTCTTCTGCGGCTATGCGCGCCTCCCCAAGGAGGAGGGCGCGTACCGCTATTCGCTCGAGCAGGTGCTCGCAGAGTCCGACCGGGCCGACGGCACCATCACGCGTGAGTTCCACATTGTCGGCGGCCTCGACATGCAGGCCGGCCTCGAGTACTACCAGACGATGTTCCGCGCGCTCAAGGCGCGCCACCCGCAGGTGCACATCAAGGCGCTCACGGCCGTGGAAATCGCCCACATTGCGCGCATTGAAAAGAAGAGCCGCGAAGAGGTACTCATCGCGCTGCGCGAGGCCGGGCTCGATACGCTTCCTGGCGGCGGTGCTGAGACGTTCAGTGCTGCCGTGCGAGAACAGATCGCCGATAAGAAGCTCGGCGGCATGGATTACATCGATGTGCACCGCACGGCCCATCAGCTCGGCATCCGCTCGAACTGCACCATGCTCTATGGGCATGTGGAAACCATCGACGACCGCATGCAGCACCTCAACATGCTGCGCGAGTTGCAGGACGAAACTGGCGGCTTCCTGGCGTACATTCCGCTGGCCTATCACCCCGACGACAACGAGCTGGGGAAGACGCTCGGTCGCACGGGGACCAGCACGACGGGTTTCGATGATCTGCGCAATCTTGCCGTGGGACGCCTGTTCCTCGACAACTTCGAGCACATCAAGACGCACTGGATCATGGTGACGACCGCGTTGTCGCAGATCGCACTGCACTTCGGGGTGAACGATATCGAAGGCACCGTCGTGCGGGAAAAGATCTATCACGCCGTAGGGGCGAGCACGCCGCAGGGCATGACGCTCCCGCAGCTCCTGGCGCTCATTCGCGGGGCCGGCAAGCAGCCGGCCGAGCGCGATTCATTCTATCGCGTCATCCGGGAGTTTCCCGACGACGATACGGGCGAAGGAATTTCCGCACCAGCCGACGCGCTGGTGTCTGCCGAGGCCTGACGTGCCCGACACAGGGCGGTTGCCACTGCGCGTGGGGCGCATTCGCTACATCAACTGCTACCCGGTGTACGGGGGCATTGAACGCGGCATTGTCCCGCTCGATGGTGAGTTGGTCGACGGCGTGCCGACGCAGCTCAACCGCCTGATGGCCAACGGCGATATCGACGTGAGCGTCGTCTCGGCGGTGGAGTACGCCAAGGACGCCGATCGCCTCCTGCTGCTTCCGGAACTGGGCATCACCAGCGACGGCCCAGTGCGTAGCGTCATGCTCTTCAGCAAGCGCGCGCCGCGCGATCTGGGCGGTTGCCGCGTGGTCGTGAGCAAGAGCAGCATGACATCGGTGCATCTGCTCGAGCTCCTCTTCGAACATGTCTGGAAGTGTCGTCCCGAGTTCGTAGCGGGTGATGCGGAAATGGCGGACATCGCCCGTTTCAGCGACGAAGCGCACGACGCGCGCCTGGTCATCGGTGACGCGGCGCTCAAGCTGTTCGATGCTGCCAACCGCGGCGGGCCGTGGGCGGCGCTCTATCCGTATCGCGAAGACCTGGGCGCCGCGTGGAAAGAATGGACGGGACTCCCGTTCGTCTTTGCCGTGTGGGTGGCGCAGCGCCGCACGCCGGTGCACGCCTCTCTCTCGGCGCATGCGTCCCTTATTGCCTCGAGAGACTGGGGACTACAGCACCTCGGTGAGCTGTCAGCGCAAGCGGCGTTCGCCAGCGGTGTACCGTTGCAAACGTGCCGCGAGTATTTCGCGGGACTCGATTACCGTCTGTCGTACCCGCATCTCGCGGGACTGACGGAGTTTTTCCGTCGGCTCGTGTTGGCCGGCCGGGTGCCTGATGGCACGCTGGCTTTCCTCCCTGCCGCCTGATCGACCACTAGCGAGACTGAGCGTCTGCCTCATGCGTGATATCCTCGATTTCTACACCAACGCCCCGCTACTCGAACTCGGCCTCGAAGCCGATCGGATACGCGAGCAGAAGCATCCGCACGGCGTGGTCACGTACATCGTCGATCGCAATATCAACTACACGAACGTCTGTGTCGCAGATTGCGGCTTTTGCGCCTTCTATCGTCGCCCCAAGCATAGCGAAGGGTACACGCTCTCGTACGAGCAGATCGGACAGAAGATCGAAGAGACGAAGGCGCTCGGCGGGGTGCAGATTCTCATTCAGGGTGGACACAATCCGTACATCCCGTTCGAGTGGTATCTCGACCTGCTGCGGTACATCAAGGCGTATCATCCCATTCACATCCACGGTTTCTCGCCGAGCGAGGTGGACTTTTTTGCTACGCGCTTCCGCATGGATGCGCGCGATGTGATCCGTGAACTGCGCGCAGCGGGGCTAGACTCGATTCCGGGCGGCGGCGGCGAAATTCTCGTGCAGCGCGTGCGTGACATCGCCGCCCCCAAGAAGGCCGGTGCCGATCGCTGGCTCGAGATCATGGAGCTGGCGCACAACGAGGGCATGAAGACGTCGGTCACCATGATGTACGGCATCGGCGAAACGCTCGCGGAGCGTATCGAACATTTGCAGCGCGTTCGTGATCTGCAGGCGCGCACAAATGGCTTCACGGCGTTCATCACGTGGCCGCTCCAGCCAGAGAACACGCCGACCATGTCACACATGCCGAAGACCGATGCGACGACGTATCTGCGTACGGTTGCGATCTCGCGCATTGTGCTCGACAACGTGCCCAACCTGCAGTCGAGCTGGGTCACGATGGGCATGAAGGTGGGGCAGATGGCGCTTCGTTACGGCTGCAACGACTTCGGTTCGCTCATGATCGAAGAGAACGTCGTCTCGGCAGCCAACACGACGCACCGCACCACCGTCGACGAACTCGACCGGCTCATCACCGATGCGGGCTTCACGCCGGCTCGTCGCCGTCAGGACTACTCCATTATCTCCGACGCCGCGCCGGCAGCTTCACCGCTTGCCGCCACGGCGGCGGCGTGAGCCGCATGACAGTACGCGTAGGGATCGGCTACGACTCACACCGCTTTGGCGAGGGCGGCCCCATGCGGTTAGGGGGCATCGACATTCCCTCCAACGTGCATTGCGCGGGGCATTCGGATGGCGACGCCATCTGCCACGCGCTCACCGACGCCATCCTCGGAGCCGCAGCATTGGGAGATATCGGTGAGATGTTTCCGGACACCGATGCGGCCAACAAAGGCAAAGACTCGGTGATCATGCTCGAAGCGGCCGTGGCGCGCATGCACGCGGCAGGCTTCGCGGTGGGGAACGTCGACATCACGGTCGTCACGCAGCTTCCCAAGATCGGCCCTCAGCGCGAAGCCATTCGGGCGCGTCTTGCCGCGGTGCTCGGCGTTGAGGTGTCGGCCGTTTTCGTGAAGGGCAAGACTAACGAAGGCATGGGATGGATCGGACGTGGTGAAGGGCTTGCCGTGATGTGT
Source organism: Gemmatimonadaceae bacterium (assembly GCA_947457545.1). GTDB lineage: Bacteria > Gemmatimonadota > Gemmatimonadetes > Gemmatimonadales > Gemmatimonadaceae > Gemmatimonas. The sequence continues at coordinate 64,720 of CANGXD010000001.1, read as the reverse complement.
ACCGCGACGCTGGTGTCTCGCTGACCAGCGAGCGGACGCGCCGCGGCACCGCGTTGCCGTTCACGATCATCCTGTCTCCGAACACGCCGTGAACGACCTGCTCGCATGGCTCACGGGTCTGCCAGACCCGCTTTTGTATGGGGCGCTGGCGGTCGCCGCGTTCGCCGAGAATGTCTTTCCGCCGCTCCCGGCCGATACGGTCATCGCCCTTGGCGCATTCGTGGCCGCGCGTGGCAACGGCTCATGGCTGGGCGCATGGATTGCCACCATGGTGGGCAATATTGGCGGTGCGATGCTCATGTACGGACTTGGGCATCGCTTCGGATTGCCATGGCTCATGCGCCGATTTCCCACCATCGTGTCGCCGACGGCTGCGGATCGCTTCGCTCAACGATTCAGCACGCAAGGCATGGCTGCAGTGGTGGTAAGCCGATTCCTTCCGGGTGTACGAGCACTGGTGCCTCCTATGGCCGGTGCGCTTGGCATTGGTGCCGTTCGAGCCGCGGTGGCCATGTCGGTGGCGTCGGGCGTGTGGTACGGAATCATCTGCCTGTTGGCGTTTCGCGCGGGTGCCAATGCCGAGCAACTGCTTGAGCTCATTGCGAGTCAGCAACGCACCATTGGGTTGGCGGCGCTCGCGCTCACGATCGCGGTTGTTTTGTATCTCCTTTGGCGCCGCCGCCGCGCCAACGGGGCTCATCAATGACGCCCACTGGTCAAACGGGCGCCGCCCCGATGAGCGACGAAGAGCGCACACTGCGCCGTGGCTTCTTCTTGCAGGCGTTCGAAGATGCGCTCGCGCTCGAGGAAGGCGCATCTCCGCGGACCATCGAGGCGTACCGTCGCGATGTCATTCGCTGTGCGGCGTATCTGCGTGAGCACGGCGTAGCGAGTGCGCGCGACATTTCGCCCGGCATCCTTCGCGAGTTCGTGTACCATCTCAAGGATCTCGGACTCGCCGGTAGCTCTATCCGCCGCAACATCTCGGCGCTTCGTACGTGGTTTCGCATCATGATCGCCGAGGGGCTGGTGCACACGGACCCCACGGAGCGGCTCGATTCGCCGCAGCGGTGGCGCACACTCCCGGAGGTGCTCTCGGTCGACGAGGTCACCCGTCTGCTGGCAGCGCCGCAGCTGGATGAACGATTGGCGTTCCGTGATCGCGCCATGCTCGAGTTGGCGTATGGCGCGGGGCTCCGCGTGTCCGAATGGATCGGACTGGCGGTGAAGGACGTGCTGCTCGAGGACGGCTTGGTGCGCGTGTTTGGCAAAGGGAGCAAGGAGCGGCTCGTCCCCATCGGCCGCTCGGCCATCGGTGCCGTTGCCGTGTACGCACGCGAACTTCGCCCGGTGCTGGAGCGCGGGCATGGCAAAGGCATTCTCTTCCTGAACGGGCAGGGGAGGCCACTCACGCGGATGGGGGCCTGGAAGATCTTGCGTAAATACGTGGAGCAGGCCGGCATCGAGAAGGCCGTTTCGCCGCACACGTTACGTCACTCATTCGCCACGCATCTGCTGGAAGGCGGCGCAGACCTGCGGGCAGTGCAGGAGATGCTTGGTCACGCCGATATCGCGACCACCCAGATCTACACGCACGTGGATCGTGAGTATCTTCGGAGTGTGCACAAGCAGTTCCACCCGCGTTCCTGACTTTCCGCGACGGCCATGCTTCTCGTCATCGACAACTACGATTCGTTCACGTACAACTTGGTGCAATACTTCGGTGAGCTCGGCGAGCAGCTCGAGGTGCACCGGAATGACGCGTTGACGGTAGACCAGGTGGGCCAGATGGCGCCGGAGGCCATCGTCGTGTCGCCGGGCCCGTGCTCACCCAAAGAAGCCGGCATCTCGGTCGACGTTATTCGCCGGTATGGCGGCGCAATTCCGCTGCTGGGCGTGTGCCTCGGACATCAGGCGATTGGCGAAGCCTACGGTGGCGACGTAGTACGCGCATCGCGCGTCATGCACGGCAAGATGTCGCGGCTCGTGCACGACGGGACCGGCCTCTTTCAGGACGTTCCCTCGCCCTTCGGCGTCATGCGCTATCACTCACTGGTCGTGAAGCGTGAAACACTGCCCGCGTGCCTGCAGGTCACCGCGGTGGCCACCGACGATGCCACGGAGATTCACGCCCTGCAGCATCGTGAGCACCCGGTGTGGGGCGTTCAGTTCCACCCCGAATCCATCCTCACGGAGCATGGGCGTACCTTGCTCGTGAACTTTCTGCGCATGTCGCGTAGCGTCCGCCCTTCGGTACGCGCATAGCCGCCGAAGGACGGAGATTGTGACGGTCAGTGGCCGTCGCCGTCTGCAGCCTGCTTGTTCGGAATCAGCAGCGAGAGCAGCACGCTACCGACCAACACGGCCGCCACCACTCCGAGCGACACGCCGATGCCAATCGGCATGATTTCCGAGAGCAGCATCTTGGCGCCGACGAACGCAAGCACGACGGACAAGCCATACTTGAGCAGGTAGAACTTGCCGATGATGTTGGCAAGCACGAAGTACATCGAGCGCAATCCGAGAATGGCAAACACGTTCGACGTGTACACCAGAAATGGATTGCGCGTGACGCCGAAGATGGCCGGGATGGAATCGACGGCAAAGACGACATCTGTGGTTTCGACGAGCACCAGTACAACAAGGAGTGGCGTCGCCACGTAGCGAAGGCGCCCCCCCGGCTCGAGCGCTTCGCGTACGAAGAACTTCTCTCCGTGGAACTTGGTGGTCATCGGGACGAATCGACGCACCAGGCGGATGACGGGGTTCTGCTCGGGCTCGATTTCACTCTCGCCGCCGAACGCCATCTTGAAGCCGGTATAGATGAGGAAGGCGCCGAAGAGGTAAATGATCCAGTGGAACTGGGCGAGCAATACGGCGCCGGCGCCGATCATGGCGCCACGCATTAGGAGCGCCCCCAGAATGCCCCAGAAGAGCACCCGGTGCTGGAGTTGCGGCGGAATCTTGAAGTAGCCGAACACCAGGATGAACACGAACAGGTTGTCTACCGAGAGCGCCTGCTCGACCAGATAACCGGCATAGAACTCCAGCATGGCCTGACGACCCATCTCTCGGCCGATCCACAGGCCGAACCCGATAGCCAGGGAAATCCAGACGGCGCTCCAGCCGAGCGCTTCTTTCACCGAAACGGTGTGCGCCTTCCGGTTGAAGACCCCCAGATCCAGGGCCAACAGGACAAGAATCAGGAGATTGAAGCCGATCCACCACGATGCGGGCATGCCGTTCGGTGCAAGTGACAAAAAGGGGCGGCCGCGTGTTTGCCTTCGCGTGCCGAGTGGGGTATCTTAACTGGCGTGAATTTTGCTGCAACCACGCCCCTGATTCCTGGACAATGGCTGTCCTCGCGGTGATCCCGGCGCGCCTCGGCGCGACGCGACTTCCCCGCAAACCGCTTCGCCTCCTCGGGGGCGAACCGCTGGTCGTCCGAGTCTACCAGCGCGTCGCCGCGCTTGAGGTGGCCGACCGCATCGTCGTCGCCACCGACCATGACGACATCCGCGAGGCTTGTGCCGTACGTGGCATTCCTGTGGTTCTCACCCGGGACGATCACCCCAGCGGGACCGATCGGGTCGCCGAAGTGGCGGCGCGGCCGGAGTTTGCTGCGTACTCGACCTTGCTCAATGTACAAGGTGACGAACCGTTCGTGACCCGTGAAGCACTCGCGGGTGCCGTGGCCATGGTGACGAGCGGCTTTGCCCCCGTCGGGACAGCGGCGGTCTCCATCGCCACCGACGCGCTGCTGCGCCCCGATGTGGTCAAAGTCGTATGCACCGATGAGGGGCGGGCGCTCTATTTTTCACGGGCACCCATTCCCTATCTGCGCGACCCGTCCGACGCGTCCCTGTTGACGCCGCTGGTCCGCCAGCACGTGGGGGTGTACGCGTACACGCGAACGGCGTTGCAGCAGTGGGTCCAGTGGTCGCCACACCCGCTCGAACTCGTCGAACGACTCGAACAGCTTCGACCGCTTGCGCATGGCGTGGCCATTGGGGTGGCGCATGTGCCAAGTGCCGAAGGTGGCATTGATACCGAAGACGATCTCCAGCGCGCGAACGCGCGCTGGGATGCAGGGCTTGAAGGCCGTACATCGAACGCGCTCGACTAGAGCGCGTCGTTCATGAATTCCGACTCCGTTTCCACCGGGACTACGCGCATGTCCAATTCCAGCAACCCGACGGGCCAGACTTCCGCCCCGAAGTACATCTTCGTGACTGGCGGCGTGGTATCGTCACTCGGCAAGGGCATCGCCGCCGCGTCGCTTGGGCGCTTGCTCGTCGAACGCGGCTTCCGCGTGACGATGATGAAGCTTGACCCGTACCTCAATGTCGATCCCGGTACCATGTCGCCGTTTCAGCACGGCGAAGTGTTCGTCACCGACGACGGCGCCGAGACGGATCTTGACCTCGGACATTACGAGCGCTTTCTCGATCGCCCGCTGTCGCAGGCGAACAACATCACGACCGGGCGCATCTACTCCAACGTGATCACGAAGGAGCGACGCGGCGAGTATCTCGGATCGACGGTGCAGGTCATTCCGCACATCACCGACGAGATCAAGAACGCCGTCAAGCGCATCGCGCCGGGTAACGATGTCGTGCTCGTCGAGGTCGGCGGCACGGTGGGCGATATCGAATCGCTCCCGTTTCTCGAAGCCATTCGCCAGTTCCGTCGCGAAGTGGGCAAGGAGAATGCGATCTTCGTGCACCTCACACTCGTGCCATACATCGCTGCCGCGGGCGAGGTAAAGACCAAACCCACGCAGCACTCTGTGCGCGAACTCATGGAGATCGGTATCCAGCCCGACTTCCTCATCTGCCGCAGCGAGAAGCCGCTGCAGGACGATGTGAAGCGCAAGATTGCGCTCTTCTGCAACGTGGACTTCGGCGCCGTCATCGAGAGCCCCGACGTACCGACCATTTATCAGATCCCGCTCGTGTTCGAACAGCAGGGCTTCGCCGAGCGCGTCATGGAGCGGTTGCGACTTTCGGCGCCCGTCCCGGATCTCAACGCGTGGCGGACCATGGTTGGGCGCATCACGAATCCGCGCGCGAAGGTGCGTATCTGTGTGGTGGGCAAGTACACCGATTACATCGATAGCTACAAGAGCGTTCAGGAAGCGCTCATTCATGGTGGCATCGCCAACGATGTCGGCGTGGAACTCGCGTGGACCTCGAGCGATCTGTTCACGAGCGCGGAGGCCGCGCGCGAGATTCTTTCGCAGTACCATGGCCTGCTCGTGCCGGGCGGCTTTGGTGTTCGTGGTGTGGAAGGCATGGTCGAAGCCATTCGCGCCGCGCGCGAAATGCAGTTGCCGTTCTTCGGCATCTGCCTCGGCATGCAGGTGGCGATCATCGAATTTGCGCGCCACGCGCTCGGGCTCGACGACAGTCACTCGAGCGAGTTCGCCCCGGAATGCAGCAACCCGGTCATCTCCCTCATGGACACGCAGCGGGAAGTCACCGACAAGGGCGGCACCATGCGACTGGGAGCGTATCCGTGTCGCTTGCAGCGGGGTTCGAAAGCGGCGGAGATCTACGGTCAGCCGGAAGTGAACGAACGGCACCGTCACCGCTATGAAGTGTCGAACCGGTACCGTGAGCGGTTCATCGAACACGGCATGCGCCTGAGCGGCCTGTCCCCAGACGACTCGTTGGTGGAGATGATCGAGCTGCCGTCGCACCCGTGGTTCGTGGGCTGTCAGTTCCACCCGGAGTTGCAGTCGCGTCCGTTGCGTCCGCACCCGTTGTTCGCCGGGTTCGTGGCTGCCGCCGAGAAGCGCCATCGCGCCGAGTCGGAATCGAACGGTGCGCCAGCCCTCGCCCATGTGAACCAGTGAGCCTCGTGTCCACGGTGTTCTCGGCGGACAAGCTCTTTCTGATTGCGGGTCCCTGCCAGCTCGAAGACGACGCGCTGAACCTGCGGGTCGCCGAAGCGCTCGCGCGGCTCGCCGAACATGTGCCGGGCGGCATCATCTTCAAGGCGAGCTACGACAAGGCCAATCGATCGAACGTCGACGGTGTGCGCGGTCCGGGATTGGAAGCCGGACTTGCGGCGCTCGACCGCGTGCGCGCAGCCACGGGTTTGCCGATCCTGACCGATGTGCACGAAGCGTCGCAGTGTGCGCTCGCGGCACAGGTCGTCGATGTGTTGCAGATTCCGGCATTTCTCTGCCGCCAGACGGATCTCCTGCTCGCCGCTGGCGCCACGGGGAAGGCCGTGAACGTCAAGAAGGGACAATGGATGCATCCCGAAGGCATGCGCGGTGCGGTGCGAAAGGTCGAGGCCGGCGCGGCACTCGGTGGCAAGGCCGTCGGCGCGTTGGCGGTCACCGAACGCGGCACGTTCTTCGGCTATGGCGACCTCGTCGTCGATATGCGGGCGTTTGCGCGCATGCGGGAGTCGTGCGGCGTGCCGGTCATCTTCGATGCGACGCACAGCGTGCAGCAACCGGGGAAGGGGCAGGGTGGGGCCAGCGGTGGGGCGCGTGAGTTCATTCCGCCCCTCACCTATGCGGCCATCGCGGCAGGGGCGCAGGGGTTGTTTCTCGAAACACATCCATCGCCGGAGACGGCTCCCAGCGATGGACCCAACATGATTCAACTCGACGCGCTCCCCGACTTGGTGCGGCGTGCCGTGGATATTTGGGATCGGGTCACACGGTGATGTCATCGACGGACGGGCTGCCGCCGCTCGTGGTGCACGCGCCACGCATCGAACCTGCACTGGCCAAGCGCATCAAGCTCGTCGGCTTCGATGTGGACGGTGTGCTTACCGATGGCGGGCTGTACCTCGGCAGTGCACAGCACGCGGGCGGCCCCGTGCCGTTCGAACTCAAGCGGTACGATGTGCAGGATGGGCTCGGCATGGCCATGCTGCGCGAGTGTGGGCTCAAGGTCGCGATCATCACGGGCCGGGTGTCGGAGAGCGTGGCGACCCGTGCGCGTGAGCTGCGCGTGGACGCCTGCATCCAGGATCCCCATGCGCGAAAGCTTCCCGCGCTCAAGCGCTTGTGCGAGTCGCTGGGCATTTCCCTCGACGAGGTCGCATTCGTTGGGGACGATCTGCCGGACATTGCGGTGTTGCGTGCGGTAGGATTGCCGGTGGCGGTGGGCAATTGCACCGCCGAAGCCGCGCGCGCGTCGCATCTGCAGCTCTCGGCGCGCGGCGGGTTTGGCGCTGTTCGGGAATTCTGTGAACTGTTGCTCACCGCCCGTGATGAGTGGACTGATGCCGTCGAGCGGTATGTCCACAGTCGCAGCGTCGATGATGTTGCCGTCGCGACGGAGATTCCGCAGTGAGGGCGCCCATGCCGGCATCACGTGAGCTCGGCCGCGATCTCTCCGATACGGCGCTCATCGTTGAGAGAGGGCGTCGCGTATTGGCGCTCGAAGCGGAGGCGCTACGCGCCAGTGAAGCCGCGCTTGGCGAGGCGTTCGCCGATGCGGTACGCCTCCTGGCCACGTGCACTGGTCGCGTGATCGTAGCCGGCGTTGGGAAGTCGGGCTTGGTGGGGCGCAAGATGGCGGCGACGTTCACCTCGACGGGCACGCCGGCCATGTTTCTCCATCCGGTGGAGAGCGTGCACGGCGATCTCGGCATTGTCGGCCCCGACGATGTGGCCATTCTGATTTCGAAGAGTGGCGAGAGCGACGAACTGCTGGGCCTCATCGAGGCACTGGCCCGGATGGGCGTAAAGCGTATTGCGATGACCGCCGTTGCAACGTCCCGGCTGGCGCGACTGTCCGATGTCACGCTGGATCTCCTCGTGAAGGAGGAAGCGTGCCCGCACGATCTGGCACCGACGACGAGCACCACCGTGACCATGGCGCTCGGCGATGCGCTGGCGGTGGCCGTGTTGCAAGCGAAGGGATTTCAGGCGCACGACTTTGCCCGGTTGCACCCGGGCGGGGCGCTTGGACGCCGGTTGCTTACGCGCGTTTCCGATGTCATGGTCACCGCGCCACTGCCAATTCTCGACCCGATGGCGACCATGCGCGAAGCGGTCGTCCTGCTCGCGGAACGGCGCGGCATTGCCATTGTCGTGGAACAGGAGCGGGTTTCCGGGGTCGTCACCGCTGGAGATCTCACGCGCCTGCTGGAACGCCAACACGACGTATTGTCGGTACCGGTGGCGACGGTCATGACGACGTCGCCGCGCACCGCTGAAGACCACGAATTGGGGAGTGCCGTAGTGCACCGCATGGAAACGTTTGGAATCATGGCCATGCCAGTCGTCGATGCGGCGAAGCGCCTTGTAGGCGTTGTGCATCTGCACGACCTCATGCGCGCGGGAGCCGTATGACCCGGTTCTTCATGCGCGTCATTGGGGGATGTGCGGCCGTGGTGCTCCTCACCGCCGCCGGATGTCCCAAGAAGAAGGCGGCTGCCCCCAAGCGTGCGCAGACGAGCGCCATGCCCGACTCCGCCGATCAGATGGGGTTCGGGGTTCGGCACATTCTCACCAATAAGGGGGTGAGCAATGGCGAGTTGCTCGCCGATACCGCCTTCATCTACGAAGACGGGACCCGGCTCGAGATGCGCCGCGTCAACATGACGTTCTTCACGGCGCAGGGCCTCAAGGACGGCGTGCTGACCTCGAAGGCGGGCACGTACAATTCGCGGCTCCAGCGATTGGAGGCGCGCGGTGACGTCGTCGTCGTGCGGGAAGACGGGAAGCGATTCACCTCGCAGCAGTTGGTCTTCGATCAGATTCGCAACCAGTTCTTCTCGGATTCCTCCTTTGTGCTGAACGAGCCAACCCGGCAACTCTCGGGGATCGGGTTCGAGTCGGACCCGAAGCTCAACAATTTCAAATGCCTGAAGACGTGTAAGGGTATTGCTCCTGTGCAGGTGCCCGCACGTTGAAAAACGCGCGGGGAGGGCTGAACGCGCGTCGACAGCGCGGCGGAGTACTGTGGGCCGTCGCCGTGGCGACGACGCTCGCCAGTTGCCGCGGCGGCAATCGTGCGCCCCGGCCAACGACGCCGGCGCCGGCGGTGGAGCAAGCGCGACGCGACAGCGCCAAGGTCGCCGCCCCGGATAGTGCCAGCATGCCCGCCCAAAAGCCGGACTCGACGGTGCGCGTAGCCGGCGCCGATTCCGTCGCGGCTCGCGCAGACACCACCCCGGTAAAGAGCGCGGACAAGCGGGCGGCGACCAAAAAACCGGCAGCGTCCAAGCCATGCGTGATGGACTTCTCCGAATCACCGCCGGAGACACGACTGCTGTACAGTCGTATGTCCGATGGAATTTCGAATACCTTCATCGGCGGTGGATTTGTTGGCCATTGCCAGGGCGAAAACAATCGCTTGCGGGCTGACAGTGCCGAACAGTTCCAGGCGCCCGGCATCGTGAATCTGTACGGCAATGTCGTGTATGAAGAGCCGAACAAGGTGCAGATCACGGCGACGCACGCCACGTACTTTACGCGCGAGGGCAGACTGTACGCCGACGGTAACGTCGTCGCGACGCAGCTCTCATCTGGCAGTTCGTTCATCGGACCGAGCATCGAGTATTTCCGCAGTACGCCGGAACGTCCGCTCTCGCGGCTGATTGCCCCGTCTCGCTCCACGGCGCGGTTGGTGGAGAAAGACAGTTCCGGTCGCGCGCAGGCGCCGACGGTCGTTACCGCCAACCGGTTTGAGGATGCCGGCGATTCGTTGCTCATGGCATGGGGCGACGTGCAGATCGATCGCGAGAAGATCAACGCGCGGTCCGACTCGGCTGCCTTCGACAAGATCTCTGAGCGCTCTCGACTCGTGCGTAGCGCCAAGATCGTGAACAAGGACACCGCGCAGCAGTTCACCTTGGTCGGCGATACGATCGACCTGTTCAGCACGGATCGAAAGCTCAATCGGGTGGTGGCGCGGCATAAGGGCGTCGCCACGAGCGACGACCTCGTGCTGACGGCCGAGACGATTGATGTCCGGCTCAAGGATCAGCAGCTCGAACAGGCGTTTGCGTTCGGGGCAGGTCGAGCGAAAGCCACCACGCCGCAACAGGACGTGATGGCCGATTCGATGAGTATTCGCCTGGCGGACAAGCAGTTGCGCGAGGTCCGTGCGATCGGAGACGCGACGGCGGCGGGGACGCCAGACAGCCTCAAGATGCGCACGAAAGACAAGGACTTGCTGCGCGGCGACAGCATTCTGGCGTTCTTCGACAGCACGTCGGTGACGGTCACCGCGCCTGCTGCCCCCGGACGGCCGGATTCCAGCAGCGCTCGGGTCAAGGAGATCCGCGCCCTCGGCAACGCCAGCTCGCTGTTCCATTTCGCCAATGCCAAGGGGATCACGACCCCGCCGTCGATCAATTATGTGCGGGGCGTTCGCATCTTCGTGCATTTCGACTCGGGGACCGTTCAGGATGTCCGGGTCGATTCGGCCGCCTCGGGTGTGTTTCTCGAAGCCGCTCCGGACAGTCTATCAGACACGACGGCCGGCAAGCCGAAGGGTGGAACGGGGCAGGGTGGCGCTCGTCCACCCGCTCCCCCCCGTGGCCAGCCTCAACAGCCGCCCAAACGACCACCGGGAAACGTTCCGCCCGCTAACGAACCCGCAGCTTCTTTTTCGCCCTTCGACATCCGTCGCCGTCCATGAACGACTCGCCTGAACCGCGTCCGACCGCCGCAGCCAGCGACATCATGTCGCTGATGGAGCATGCTGTGCACGGCGACCGTTCGCTGGCCATCGTCATGGGTGCCATCATCGACGGCGCCGATATGACCGGCGCCGTCCCCATGCACGCGGTGACGCGCCGCTTCATCGAGCAGCACCGCGACGGCCGGACGCTCGCCCCGAACGACGTGAGCAGCCATCTCACGGCGGCACTGCTGCCGCGGCTGGCTGCGAGTGGCATTCTCGAACCGTTCGCCAACGGGGAGGTCGAACCGGGCACGGTCATTCGCGTGGTGCCCGCGGTGTGGGAGGCCGTGCAACCCCGTCGTGCCGATCTGGCACGTGCGATGCTCGTAACCGGCGAACATGCCGCCGCGCCAACACCCAGTGCGCGTGCGGCGGTCGCCGACGATGCCTCGGTGCTGAGCGCCACGGGACTGGTGAAGGTATACCGCAACCGTCGGGTGGTGAATGACGTCGCGCTGCGCGTGGCGCAGGGGGAAATCGTCGGATTGCTTGGCCCGAACGGCGCAGGCAAGACCACGACCTTCTACATGCTGGTTGGTCTCATCGCGCCGCAAACAGGGAAGATTTCCCTCGACGGCACCGATATCACCAACATGCCGATGTACGAGCGGGCGCGAAAAGGGATCGGCTATCTCTCGCAGGAACCGTCGATCTTCCGTAAGTTGACGGTAGAGCAGAACATCTTGGCGATTCTGGAAACGCTTGATCTATCGGCGTCCGAACGAAAGGAGCGCCTCGAGACGTTGCTCGACGAGCTCAGCATCAAGCACTTGCGCAACAGTCGTGCATACCAGCTTTCCGGCGGTGAGCGTCGCCGCCTGGAGATCACGCGGGCGCTGGTCACGCAGCCCAAGTTCATGATGCTCGACGAACCCTTTGCCGGTGTCGATCCCATCGCGGTGCACGACATTCAGCAGATTGTGGCAGGACTCCGCCATCGTGGCATAGGCGTGCTCATCAGCGACCACAACGTCGAACAGACCCTCGACATCGTGGACCGCGCGTACATCATGTACGATGGCGTCGTCAAAGTTTCCGGTACAGTTCGTGAACTTGTCTTCGATGACACCGTAGCGGAGATCTACCTCGGCCCGACGTTGTCGGCCCGACTCCGCGAACGCTTCGCGGAAGCTGATGAGGGAGTGCGGGCCTGATGAAGACCGGACTGCAACAAAACGCGGGACTGCGGCAGGAGCTCAAGGTCAATCCACGCCTGTATCAGGCGATGGATCTGCTGTATATGCCCCTGCTCGACTTGCAGCAGCACTTGAAGCAGGAATTGCTCACCAATCCGTTCCTCGAGCTCGTCGAGCCCGAGGACGAGGATGATGATTCGTCCGACGCTGAAGAAGCGACAGCTGAGGCGCAGGATCTGGCGGAGCCGGAAACGACGGCCGAAGCAGAGCCGGAAAAGACCGGCGACGATGAGGTCGACTGGGAAGCGGTGCTCCTGGACGGCTTCGAAACGGGTGGGCAGCGCGAGGAACACGAACAGCGTGAATGGTACGAACCGGTCACGGTCGCTACCAAAGACCTGTCCGACCACCTCACCGAGCAGTTGTCGCTTATCGAACTCACGCCGCGGCAGGCGTTCCTCGCCGACGAATTCGTTGGCAACATCAACGACGACGGCTATCTCGCGTGTCCGCTGGAGGAGATCCAGCGTGGCGTGAACGAACTGCTCGAACGTGAAGCCGAAGAGCGCGACATCGACGCCGAAGTGCCGGGCTTCTCCGATGCCGAAATGCTCGCCATGCTGCAGATCGTCCAGGACCTCGATCCGCCGGGCGTTGGCGCGCGTGACCTTCGTGAGTGTCTGCTGCTGCAACTCCGGTCGGCCGGGCAGCGCGAGTCGCTGGCCTACCGGCTCGTCGAAGACGCGTTCGAAGAGCTCATCGCGCACCGCTGGAGTGAGCTGTCGAAGCGCTTCGGCATCAGCGCGCAGGACGTGCAGGGCGCGGCCGATGAAATCGCGAAGCTCGACCCCAAGCCGGGTCTACGGTACAGCGCCGGCAGCGACAACTACATCATTCCCGACCTCGTCGTCGACAAGATCGACAACGCGTATCACATCTTCCTGAACGATGGCAATCTGCCGCGCCTCAAGCTGTCGCGCGCATATCAGGACATTGCCCGTGACAAGAAGAAGTACGATACCGAGAGCAAGGACTTCATTGCGAGCAAGCTGAACTCCGCCAACTGGATGATTCAGGCGATCGAGCAGCGTCGTCAGACGATGCTCAAGGTGATGCATTACATCGTCGATCGGCAGAAGGATTTCTTCGAGCGCGGCGTGCAGGCCCTTAAGCCGCTCACATTGCGTGAAGTCGCCGAAGCGGTGGGCATGCACGAAAGCACCGTCAGCCGCGTCACGAACGAGAAGTTCGTGCAGACGCCGCGCGGGGTGCTACCGCTCAAGTTCTTCTTCTCGTCTGGCTTGTCGACCGCTGATGGCGACGACGTGTCGGCTCGCGGCATCAAGGATCAGATCGAAAAGCTGGTGGCCGGCGAGGATACCAAGAATCCGCTGACCGACCAGGCGATCGTCGAGATCCTGCAGCAAACCGGGGTACAGATTGCGCGACGGACCGTCGCCAAGTACCGTGACCAGCTAGGCGTGCTGCCGGCGCGCATGCGGAAACGCGTGTAAGCCCGGTTGCACCTGCGCCCTGACCCCTCTCCTCGACGCATGGCTGTCAGTACCCGACCCGCTCGCACCACACCACGACTGGCCAATCGCCCGGTCGTGGACGTCAGTGTGCTCGTTCCAGCCAAGGACGAAGCAGGGAATCTTCCCCTGTTTCTCGAGCTGTGCGAGGAGATGCTGCGGGCGCAGACCGCCAGCTATGAAGTCGTGGTGGTCGACGATGGCTCGACCGACGGGAGTTGGGCCTTGCTGGAGACGCTCCGCGAGCGCTTCGCATTCCTGCAGCCGGTCCGCCACCGGGCGCAGCGCGGGATCGCCGAAGCGCTGCGCACTGGCTACCTGCACTCGCGCGGTCAGGTCCTGGTGTTCTATCCAGCCGACCTGCAGTTCAAGCCGGAAGACATTCCGAGCCTCGTCGGCCCCATTCTCGCCGGCGACTCCGACATGGTCACCGGCTACAAGCAGGGCAAGTACGAGAAGGCGTTCGTCTCCGGTATCTACAACAAGCTGAGTCGTACGCTGTTTCATGTGCCGGTGCGCGACCTCAACAACGTGAAGGCGTATCGCCGCGACATCATGGCGGCACTCCCCATGCGCCCCGACTTCCATCGCTACATGATCGTGATGGCAGCGGCGCAGGGGTTCACCGTCACCGAAGTGCCCATCCCGCTCTACCCGCGGCACTCCGGGAAATCCAAGTTCGGCTTGTCGCGCATTCCCATCGGCGTGCTCGACATGCTCGCCGTCTGGTTCGAGTTGCGCTTCGGGCAGAAGCCGCTGCTGGCCTTCGGCATGCTCGGCGTCGCGCTCTTTGCGGTCGGCGTGTTGTCGGGAGTGGGCGCACTCGGCTGGCTGCTGATCTCCGGGCAGGGACAGCGTTGGGCGTGGACCGTCATTCAGACCTGCCTGATGCTCGGCTCCATCTTCTTCGCCACCGGCCTGTTGGGCGAACAGATTGCCCAGCAGCGTTCGGAAGTGCGAGAGATGCGCCGAGAACTCGACGAACTCGCCACCAGTCAGTGGGAACGGGACGAGCGTGGTGCGTCGCGCGTTGACGCGCGCGACGACCGCTGATTCCCACGCACACCGATAACGGCATGCGTCGCGCACCGCGCGTGCTGTTTGTAACGCACAACGTCCCGCGCTTCGATGGCGACGCGGCAGGGTCGTTCGTCCTTCGCCTGGCGGTCGGTCTTCAGGCACTCGGCGCACGCATACAAGTCATTGCGCCGGGCGCTGCAGGCCTTTCTGGCACCTCGACCCTCGAGGGCGTTCCCATCGAGCGGGTGCGGTACGCGAGCGACGATCGCATGACGCTCGCCTACACCGGCAACATGGCGGAGACGGTACGCGGCTCATGGAGTGGTCGCGTTGCGCTTTTGCAACTGCTGTTCGCCACGCGCCGGGCCGTACGCCGCGCCCTTGCCGGTGCGCAGCGGGAAGGCGATCCGTTCGACATCGTGCACATCCACTGGTGGTTCCCGTCGGGCCTCGCCTTGTGGAAGCTATTCGGGCGCAACGATCCCGCGCGCGTCGTCACCATGCACGGCTCAGACGTGCGATTGGCGGCACACACAAAGCCAGCGCATCCGGTCATGCGCGCCGTACTCGGCGAGGCCGCCGCTTGCACGGCGGTCTCATCGTGGTTGGCCACTACCGCTCGCGCCATCGCACCCGCGCGTGAGATCACCGTAGCCCCGATGCCGATCGACGATCGCCTCTTTGACGCCACGACGAACGCTGCCGATCGTCGCGACCTGCTGTTCGTCGGTCGTCTCAATGCGCAAAAGGGGCTCGCGGATCTGCTCTCGGCGTTGACCACGTCCGCGCTTGCTGGCACCACGCTGCACGTGGTGGGCGACGGCCCGGATCGTGAGGTGCTCGAGCGGCAGGCGCACGACACAAGCATCTCACAACGCGTCGTCTGGCACGGTGCGCTGCCACAACAGGCACTCGCACCGCTGTATGCGTGCGCCCGAGCTGTCGTCATTCCGTCGCGTGGCGAAGGACTCGGCCTCGTGGCAGTCGAAGCGCAACTCTGCGGAACGCCCGTCGTTGCGTACGCCGACGGCGGCTTGCTCGATGTCGTTCGCGAGGAGCATGGTGGAACGCTTGTGGAACCCGGCAACATCGAAGCACTGGCTGGAGCGATTGCGCAGGTCATCGCCACCGACGACAGCGTGGTGCTTCGCGGAACTGCGGGCCGCAAATACATGATGGCCCGCTTCACACCGCGCGCTGTGGCGGAACAGTACCTCGGCATCTACGAAGCGGCGCGCGGTGCGGGCTCGCGGCCGCTACGCACATGAGCACAGGCGCATGAGTATCACGCGTACACTGCGCTCGCCGGCAGTTCGCTGGCTGCTGCTGACAGTGACCTTCGGCTTCATCGCCATTGAGATCAGCAAACAATGGGATGAGGTTCGCACGGCAGCGAGCACACTGCGCGTGCACTGGGGCTATATCGCCATGGCCAGCGCGGTGGTTCTGGGCACCTACGGCGTGCTCATTCAGAGTTGGCGCCTGCTGCTCGCCGGATGGGGCGGCTCGCTCCCGTATCCCGCTGCGGTGCGTATCTGGACCGTCGCCAACCTCGGCCGTTATCTCCCCGGGAAGGTCTGGACCATCGGAGCCTTGGGCGTCCTGGCGTCTCGCGAAGGCGTCTCCGGTCTCGCCGCGGCAGGCGCCGGCATCCTCGGCACGTTGCTGAACATCGGCGCCGGATTTGCTGTGGCCGTGATCGCCGGTGCAGAGGGGGTCGACCGCATATATCCCGGCCTCCGCTCATTTGCGCTGATTGGCACGCTCGCGTTCATCGTGGGTGTCGCGCTGCTCCCGGCACTCCTCCCCGCCATCCTCGACCGCTGCGCCCGTTGGCGTGGGGGAGTGGTCGCCGAGCAGCATTTGTCCCGCCGGACCGTGTGGATTGCTGCGCTGATCAATGCAACGTCTTGGATAGGGTATGGTCTCGCGTTCGCCCTGTTCGCGAGGGGGGTGCTACCGCACCTCACAATCAGCCCAGCCGTGTTCATCGCGGCATACGCGGCGTCCTACCTCGTAGGGTTCCTCGCGCTGTTTTCGCCAGGCGGATTCGGCGTCCGCGAACTCGCACTTACCGCCATCCTCGTGGCGCTCGGCGCGGCGGGTCGCGGCGACGCGGTTCTACTTGGCGCCACCTCGCGCGTTTGGCTCACCGTGCTCGAAGTGCTGCCGGGGTTGATTGGTCTGCTCGTCATGCCTCGCGGCCAACGGGCGAGCCTCGGGCAGTCGGCGTGAAGCCGACGACGGTGGAGCCTCCACCAGAGTTACCGGCCAGCGGGGCGCCTCTTGTACCGTCGAGGAATCGCTGGCTGGCGATTGCCGTATGCGCGGTGGCCACGATGCTGGTGGGGTGGCCTGCGCTCACCGGCGGGTTTCTGGTCAACCCGAACTCCGATCAGTACCTCGCGGGATACGCGTTCAGGGAATTCGCCGCGCAGTCGCTGCGGAGCGGGCAGGGGTTTCCCCAGTGGAACCCGTATCAGTTTGGAGGAATGCCGTTCGTCGCCGCCATGCACGGCGACATTTTCTATCCCACGTTCCTGCTGCGGCTCGTGTTGCCCACCGACGTCGCCATGACCTGGGGATTCATCCTCCATCTCTGGCTCGCCGGGCTCTTCACGATTGGCTTCCTCCGTGCCGTAGGCGTACGGTTTCACGCGAGCCTTGTAGGCGGCGTCGCGTACCTGCTGAGCGGGGCAGTGGCTTCGTACCCCTCGCCCGGACACGACGGAAAGCTGTTCGTCAGTGCGCTCCTGCCCGCCGCCCTTTGGGCGATTGTGCGGGGAGTTCGCGACGGCCGCGCGACGGCCTGGGCGGCCTTGGCGTTCGTGACGGGGCTCGCGGTGCTTTCCCCGCACCCACAGCTCCTGCAGTATCTGCTCCTCACCAGCGGCGCCTTTGCACTGTGGTTGCTTTGGCGCCCGTCGTCGGTGGTAGCCGATGACGGGCCCGTTCCAGCATCTCCCAACCGCTGGAAGCGCATCGCTCCGGCCTTTGCCGCGGTGTGCCTCGGCGCGCTCATTGGCGCCGTTCAATATCTGCCGGTGCTCGAGTACGTGGCGTGGTCACCGCGGAACGGCGGGAAAGGCTACGAGTACGCGACCTCGTTTTCGTTGCCACCGGAAGAGCTGCTGAATTTGTATTTGCCGCAGTTCTCCGGGATGCTCGATCGTTATTGGGGGCGAAACGGTATTCACCTGCACAGCGAGTACCTCGGCGCGAGCGCCTTGGTGTTGGCGGCGTTTTCCTTCGGCGGCGGCCTCACCAACCGTCACCGGAGTCATGCGTGGTTTTGGCTGGTCACATTTATCATCTCTCTACTTTGGGCGCTTGGGGGGGCCACACCATTCTATCAGTTGGTGTACGCCCTCATCCCCGGCACCAAGTACTTTCGAGCGCCGAGCACAATTCTGTACATCAGTTCGTTTTCCACGTCGGTGCTCGCGGCGTTCGGCGCCGAGCGGTTGTTGAGTGGGAAGAGCTCTACGCGATACGCGCTCGCCTGGGCGGGCGGCGCCGCCCTCATTGTACTGCTCGCCACTGGCGGAGCATTCACCAACCTCGCGCTGACGCTCACGGGCGGGCTGCGTAGCGATATGGTCAACGGCAACGCGCCGTACGTGGTCGCTGGCGCATGGCGTTCGGCGCTGTTTGTCTGGGCGACTTCGGCCGTTCTCGTCCTGGTGGCCCGACGTACGCTGGCGAGTCGCCTGGTCGGGTGGGCACTCGTGGGGATCGTGTCGTTCGACCTTTGGACGGTGGCGCGGACCTACTGGCGTTTTTCACCGCCTGCCGCGTCGTTGTATGCCGATGATGAGATTGTTCGCTATCTGAAACGCGTCCGTGAACCCGCTCGCATCATTGCGCTGCCCCTTGGCGACGACGTGGCGTCACACGACCCGTTCATGCTGGGCAGTGCCCCCATGATTCACGGCATTCGCAATGTGCTCGGGTATCATGGCAACGAGCTCGGCCGGTACCAGCAGCTATATGGAAAGTCGGACGGCTTTCAGTCGGTGGCCAACCCGAACTTCTGGGCACTCACGAACGCTCGCTTCTTTTTCACGAATGCGCCGGGGTTGCCGTTCCAAGGCGTTCGGCTGGTCGCCGGCCCCGTCCGGAATGCCGCCGGAACCATGTCGTACCTTTACGAACTCCCGGGGCAGCACCCCTTTGCCTGGGTCGCCCCCATGAAGGTGCGCCTGGCCGACGCGTCGGCACGAGCGACCGTGCTCAACCCACTCTTCGATGTGCGCCGGGTCGCTATCTTTGACAGCACGGCCCGGATCGAGTCACAGCCCGTGAACTCCCCGATGCCGCCCCCAGTGCCATTTGGGGTCCGGATCGACAAGTATGCACCTGGCTCCATCGACCTCGAATTGCAGGGCCCGGCACCTGCCGGCAGTGCGCTCGTCGTCGCCGAAAACTACTATCCCGGCTGGACCGCCATCGTGGACGGACAATCCGTCCCGACCGCCCGTGCCGATTTCACCCTGATCGGAGTTGAACTGCCGACGGGCGCCCGCAAGGTGCGCCTCCGATTTGAAAGCGCGCCCTATGAGACCGGTAAGCTGCTCACACTCCTCGCGCTTGGCGCGACGGCACTGTGGGCGGTACTCGGGTGGGCGCAGGACCGTCGACAGCCCGTACCATGATGACACGGATGAAAACCCCGGCTCGCGGCTCACTCGCACAAGGCGAGCGCGGCGTCGTGATTGTGCCAACGTACAACGAGAGCGAGAACATCACGCGTATCGTGCCGCAGATCCTCGCACAGGATCCGCGGCTGGACGTGCTGGTCGTGGACGACAATTCGCCTGACGGAACCGGCCGACTCGTCGACGAAATGGCCGCCGACGAGCCGCGTGTGCATGCCTTGCACCGGGCAGGGAAGGAGGGGTTGGGGCGCGCCTACTTGGCCGGCTTCAAGTGGGCGCTCGAACGTGACTACGCGTACATCTTCGAAATGGACGCGGACTTTTCGCACGACCCGATGCACCTGCCGGAGTTTCTGGCGGCAGTAAAGGACGCCGACATGGTCCTCGGCTCGCGCTATCGGGACGGCAAAGTCACGGTGGTCAATTGGCCAATGACGCGCCTCATGTTGTCTTATGGCGCGAACATCTATGCGCGTGCCATTACAGGACTTCACCTCGGCGACGCGACGGGCGGCTTCAAGTGTTTCCGTCGCCATGTGCTGGAGGCCATTCCGCTCGACCAGGTCCGCTCGAACGGCTATGCGTTTCAGATCGAGATGAGCTTTCGGGCCTGGAAGCGTGGATTCCGCATCGCGGAGATCCCCATTGTCTTCCATGATCGCACTGAAGGCGAATCCAAGATGTCGAAGCGGATTGTCCGCGAGGCGATCTGGATGGTCTGGCGCCTACGGTGGTGGGGCCTCACGGGGCGCTACTGACATGACGGCCGATGTGACTGGCGATTTGCGGGGACTCCCATTTGCCAAGATGACGGGATCGGGGAACGATTTTGTGTTCTTCGACGGCCGTGCGGTGCCCATCGCACTTGTGACATCACCTGAGGCGATACAGCGCATCTGCAATAGATACAGTGGTATAGGTGCAGACGGCGTGGTTGCACTCGAAGCGCTGGCGGGCGATGCCGATGTACGCATCCACTACTACAACAGCGACGGTACCCCCGCTGATCTGTGCGGAAATGCGACGCTGTGCTCGACCGCGCTGGCGGCGGAAATCGGCATGGCCATGCCTTCCGGCATGCGCCTGACGACCGGCGCCGGTCTCATCACGAGTCGATTGAACGACCTGCCGGAGATCGACTTTCAGCCGGTACGCGAGATCCACGACGCGCTTCCCATTGCGCTCGATGGTGGCGAACAGCGCGTCGGCTTCGCGGTTGCGGGCATCCCGCACCTGGTGCTGTTGACGAACGACGCGGAGTCGGTGGCCCTGAACACCCGGGGGCCGGTGCTCCGCTGGCACCCTGAGACGGGCGCCAAGGGGGCCAACGTGAACTGGGTCTCGGCGCTGCCGGACGGCCGCTGGCGGTACCGGACCTTCGAGCGCGGCGTGGAGGGGGAAACCCTCGCGTGCGGCACCGGGGCCGTAGCGACGGCCGTTTTGCTGGCCGAGTGGGGGCTCGTATCCGGAGACACGGTGACGATTCTGACGAGCTCAGGTCGCGATGTCACGGTCTTCCTCAGGCCACGGGTGGCGTCGGCCGGCGGTACCCGAGAGTACTTGCCGACGCTTCGGGGCGAAGGACGTGTGGTCTTTCGCGGGACGATCGAGACGCTCTAATCCGGCGTTCGAGCCCATGCTGCACGCTGCGGCGCCGAGAGTTCGGCGCCGCTTTCGCGTTACCATATGTGGAAGGCACGGGTTGGCATGGGGTTGGGTCGTGCGCCGGCAATGGCCGATAAGGCGTCATGAAATGCGCGACGGACCCATGGCGAATCGCCAACGCACTGGTGTCGGGAAAACGGCGGAAAACCATGTGGACAGGTGGACAGAGTTGGTTTTCGTGAGCCGTTGGCGCAGACACGGTAGAGCTCGCAATACGTAAACCATTGTTCTGCAGTCGCTTGCAGCGCATTCCCACAGAGACAGCAGATATCCACGTGGACTTTTCCCACAGTTATCCACCATCAGAGGTTTACATAACATGTATTATACGCATATGCTCCGGTGTGGAAAGGCCCAACACTGTCCCTAGAATGGCCCGATGCCGTCCACATATCTGGCGCATTCCGAGTGCCCCGGCTCCCCCACGAGCACCAGTACCAGAACCCGCACAAACAAAACGGGCGGACAACCGTGTGGTCGTCCGCCCGCGCATTCCCTCCGTACCGCTTACTTCTTGGCTGCGATTTCGCCGAGCCGAACGTTGGCTTCCTGCGAGATGGGCTCGCCCTCGAGCTTTGCCAGCTCTTCCCAAATCTTGGCCGCATCGGCCGGCTTGCCGGCCGACATCAGGCTCCGAGCCTGGCTCGCCTGATAGTTGTACTTGTCAGCCTTGAACGTGGCGGCTGAAGCAGCCTTCGCAAAATGTTCGGCGGCCTTGGGCATGTCCTGCTTCTGCTCGTACCCGGCCGCGATGAGCGACTCGAGGCTTGGCTTGAAGTCGGACGACGCGCTCCCCACCGCCTTCTCGAGGACCTTGATCCCTTCGTCGGCCTTGTTCTGCTCGAAGAGCACCTGGGCAAGAAGAATGGACGCCTGCTGCCCCGACGCCGTGCTGCCGTAACGCGTGGCAACTTGCTGCAACGCCTTCTCGGCTTCGGGAAGCTTCCCCTGCACATACGGGGTCTGCGCTTCGTACAGCGCCGCGGACGCCTTCTCGCGGGTCGATGCCGCAGAACTCCGGTACACGAACACGGCCGCAGCCGCCACGGCAATACCGCCGACCGCCATGAGAATCGGCTTGCTGTTCACCTGGAACCAGCTCGCCACCGACTCAATGGGATCGTCGCTCAAGGAGGCCGAAGAGCCAGCCGCGGAAACGGGGTTGCGTGTCGCCTGCGCCATGCGATTGCCTGCGTATGCCAACGTGAAAAAGGATTTGCGGGTTCAGCCATCAAACATAGTGCATTGGGCCTCGGCAATACACCCGCTGCGTGGCAATGAACTCCCATCTAGTGCCCCCGAGAGGATTCGAACCTCCGACCAACAGTTTAGGAAACTGCTGCTCTATCCAACTGAGCTACGGGGGCGGACCATCGCGGAGCGCGTCTACAGCGCCCCGCTGTCTACAAAATGAAAATGCCGGCGCCGTTAGACAACCGGGAAGGACGCGGCGCCACCGACGGATCAGAACGTCAGGAGCGTGGTCACCGGACAGCCACCCAATTGCTGGCGCCCGTTCAGAAAGCCAAGCTCGACCGGGACGGCCACCCCCACCACCTCGCCGCCAAGACGTTGTACCAAGCGACAGGTCGCTGCGGCGGTGCCGCCGGTCGCCAGTACGTCGTCGACGACCAGCACCCGGGCCGGCGTGTCCCGTTCTGGGCTCAGTCTCAGGGCGTCTTCGTGGAGCTCGAGTTCGTTATGTCCATACTCGAGGGCATACGACTCACGAATCGTCCGCCATGGTAGCTTCCCCGGCTTTCGCGCTGGGGCAAACGCGACGTTCAGCTCAAGCGCCATGGGGACACCGAAGAGAAACCCGCGGCTTTCTACTGCCACCACGTGGGTGATGCCGACGCCGACGTGGGGAGCCACCAGCGCCGCGATCACCTCACGCAGAAGAACCGGATCGGCAAGGACCGGCGTGATGTCCTTGAACAGAATGCCAGGCGTAGGGAAATCCGGCACGTCGCGTAGTGCGCGCCGAAGACGCGTTTCAAGATCGGGGGAGGTCATTCGGCAAACTACGCGAATCTCGCCCACGTCGCATCGCACTTTCGTACATGACCGTGCGCCGGTCAGTGGTCAGCGGTGCACTGCGAATGGGAATGGAAGCGACACGTCACCGAGCGTGTCTGGGGCCTCACGCACGAGGCGCGTTACTTCAGCACCCGGCGGGCCCATTCGCACGAGTGCTTCCAGTTCCTCGAGCACTTCGGTACGGCCGCCGGCTTCGAGCAACACGTCGCCGTTGGGCTCATTACGCACCCAGCCGCGCAGCTCGAGCCGCCGGGCTTCCTCTTTCACGAACCAGCGGAAGCCAACTCCCTGCACCCGTCCGCATACCCGAAAGCGACGCGAGGTCCCCTGCTCCACTGTCAGCGGAAACGCACGCCGAGGATCGCCGCCAGCGCGGCGACTAGGGCTGCCGACTCACCCATATGGGGATCGTATCCAGGCAGCGTGAGCTCGCCGGCGCGCACCCGCTGGGCCAGGACCTCGAGGGCCTGTGCCGCCTGCTCCGCTGTCGCGTGGGTCAAGGGCGCCGAAGCATCACCGGCCTCACTTACCGTGTCTGCCGACGCCATGGCCCGAAAGACCTGGGCCTCTTCCTGTGCCTTCCGAGCACGTTCTGACCAGAGCTCGCCCTCGGAGATCACGGCTGGCGTCGAGAGCGGCGTCTTGCCCGAATGACGGATGGGCATGATGTCCATCATGTCGTCGTCGCTCCATGCCGGAAGCGGCTCGGGCGCGGACGCCTCGGCGAACAACTCCTCGGGGCTCTCGAAACTGTGCACGGCCGAATCGAGCTGCGCGCTCAACTCGCGGAATTGCGCCACCGCATCATCCAACGGCCAGGCGTCCGACGACGCCGCAAGTACCTGCGCATCGGTAGCCGGAGACACGATCTCCTCAGTCTCAAGAACCATGTCGTCGTGCGTTTCGGGTTCGGCGGCTTCGACGTCGGCCACCTCTGCGGACGCTTCAACAACCTCTACGAATTCGGCGGCGGCGTCCGCGGACATCTCGACCAATTCCTCAGCCGGCTGCTCGCTGACTAGCGCGTTGGCCAACGGTGTGGGAACGGTCGCCATCGACACCGCGGGCGTCGACGACAAGTAGGCGTCGATCCAAGGCAATTCGCCGTCGTCCAGAAGCATAGCCTCCGGTGCGACGGCAGCCGGTACGGAGAACTCCTCGGTGTGCACCAGCTGCGGCTCGATGATCCCCTCGTCTTCCACGGCCGCTTCAGCAGCGGGGGTCGGAATCGTGGGGATATAGAGTGGGGTGCGGATTGCCGCCGTCATGATCGGCGTGGGGCGGAGCGGCTGGTAGGGAGGGATTCGCGCCGGCACCTCCATGGCGACCGCCGGGGAGGCCACTGGCGTCGGCTGCGACTCGACCGCCACTGTCGGTTCGGGGGCGGCAAACGCTGCCCGCCACGGCTGCGGGACGAAGGGTCGAACGCCGCCACTCACCGGCAGGGGTTCCCCTTCGGCAACCGAAGCCGGTGCCGCGTACGGCGGCACGGAGAGCCGGGGAACGGGCACATTGGACGGCGCAGGCGAGTGCGAGGCGAAATTCGACATGGTTTTCAGGACCGTGGTGCGCAGGCGCGCCCGAGGAAGCATCCGTGCTTCGGGAGGCGAAGATGAACTACGACCAGCCGGGACGCAAACCCGGCCGGACCAACATCACCCCGGCCAACCCTGCGCTCCAATAAGGGGGACGAAGCGGACCGGTGTGATGTCACGTCTCTCCAGCCGTCCCCCCCGCTTTATGCACAAGGTGAGCATCTGCTCCTCCTTGTCCCCGATCGGGATCAGCAGCCGCCCACCCTCCGCCAGCTGTTCCTCGAGAGCCGGTGGCACGTGCGGGGCCCCGGCACTCACGACGATGCCGTCGTACGGGGCATACTCGCGCCACCCGAGCGTACCGTCACCCAGCGACAGTGACACGTTGCGCACATTGGCCTGCTGCAACAGGGGCCGCGCTTTGTCGAGTAACTCGCGATACCGCTCTACGGAGAACACTTGAGCCGCGAGCTCCGCCAGCAGCGCAGTCTGATACGCAGAACCGGTTCCGATCTCCAGCACCTTCTCCTTCCCCGTGAGCATGAGCTGCTCGACCGAGCGCGCATGCACGTACGGCTGCGAGATGGTCTGCCCACTCCCGATGGGAAGTGCCGAGTCTTCGTACGCCCGATGACGAACGGTGGGTGGCACGAAGAGATGTCGCGGCACGGTATCGATCGCGCGCAGCAAGGCGAGATCGCGTATGCCTTTGTCCTGCAGCGCTTCAACAAGTCGGCGACGCGCGCCCCGGAACTCCGGCTCTACGGTGCTTGCCACCAATCCGTCGCCGCGTTGAGGACATCACGGTGGGTGAGATCGAGGTGCAATGGCGTCACCGAAATGAAACCATCATGCACCGCGCGGAAATCGCTGTCGTCGGGGCCGCTCCATTCGACACTGCCGCCGCCGATCCACAAGATCTCACGGCCCCACGGGTCTTTCATCTTGGTGATGGAGTCGCTGAATACGCGGCGACCCAGCCGTGTGAGCTTGATGCCCTTGATTTCGTCGCCGACGACCGCGGGTAAGTTGACGTTCAGCAGCGTGTCGCGCGGAAACGCCGGCAGGCGCATGAGGTGATCAAGTAACGCACGGATCTGCGTTACCTGCGTTTCGAGGATCGCATCGGCGCGCAGAATGCTTCCGGCGAACGAGAGGGCAATCGCGGGAATGCCGAGCGCGAGTCCTTCCATCGCCGCCGCCACTGTCCCGCTGTACAGCACGTCTTCGCCCATGTTCGGGCCGTGATTGATCCCACTGATCACATACTCCGGCCGTTCGTCGAGCAACGCTTCGCAGGCGAGCATGACGCAATCGGTAGGCGTCCCATCGACCTGCCATCGTCTCTCACCGAGCCGCACGGGGCGCAGTGGATGATGCAACGTGAGTGAGTGGCTGGTCGCGCTCTGTTCGCGATCCGGTGCCACGACGGAAATGTCGCCGAGCGGTGCGACGGCCTGCTCGAGGACGCCGAGGCCCTTGGCGAGAATGCCGTCGTCGTTACTGAGGAGAATGCGCATGGTCAAGACTGGGGTCAGCGCAGCGCGTCATCGATGAGCGCCTGCAGGTCGGCGAGATCGCGCTCGAGACTTTCGAGTGCTTCGACTTCGAGCGCCGCACGCGCCGCCGGGCGTAGTGAACCGCCTTTGCGATGCTCGTCGAGCTTCTGTCGCGCGCCGTCGATGGTGTACTTCTCGGTGTACAGCAAATGTTTCACGAGCAAAATGAGCTCGACCTCCCGCCGCGAGTACACGCGGTTGCCACTGCGATTCTTCGCCGGATTGAGCACCTTGAACTGGCTCTCCCAGTAGCGAAGCACATGCGGCTTGAGCTCGGTGAGCGTACAGACGTCACCGATGGAGTAGAACTCCTGCACCAACTCCCCCCGGGCAGCGGCCATGGTCAGTCGCGCTCCGGTCGCAGTTCACGAGCCATCAATTCCGACACGGCGTCGCGGGGCGACCACCCGTCGAACAGAATGCGATGGGTGGCATCGACAATAGGCATTTCCACGCCCACCTTGTCGGCAAGTGCCTTGGCGCTCTGCGTGTTCAGCACGCCTTCTGCCACGCTGTCCTTTCCGGCGAGCGCGGCCTCGAGCGTCTGCCCTTGCCCGATCGCCACCCCGACGGCGCGATTGCGCGACAATGCTCCGGTGCAAGTCAGCACGAGATCGCCCAGTCCAGCCAATCCGGCAAACGTTTCGCGCTTGGCGCCGAGCGCCAATCCCAGCCTCGTCATCTCGGCGAGCCCGCGCGTCATCAACGCCGCGCGCGGATTGTAGCCCATGCCGAGTCCGTCAAGAATACCGGTGGCCACCGCCATCACGTTCTTGAGTGACCCACCGAGCTCCACGCCCACGACATCATCGCTGGTATACACACGGAATGCGCCCGCGCTCATCGCCCACTGCACCAACTTCGCGGCGTCGTGATTGAGACAGGCTGCGACGACTGCGGTAGGCTGCCCTTGCGCAACTTCCGCGGCGAAGCTGGGGCCGCTCACCGCGACCACAGGAAACCCCGGCGCGGCTTCGGCCACGACATCGGTCATCAACGCCAACGTCTCGCGCTCGATGCCCTTGGTGGCGACCGAGAGCACCGCTCCCGGCGCGATGTGCTGCGCACAGCTGGCCACCACGGGGCGCAACACATGCGATGGTGCGGCGTACACCACGAGTGCGGCGCTGCGCAGTGCGACGCTGATGTCGGCGCTGGCCGTCAACGCTGGCGCGAGTGCGATGCCCCCAAGGAAGCGCGGATTCTCGTGCGTCTCGTTGATCGCCGCCACGACGTCTGGCTCGCGTGCCCAGAGCACCGTCTGGTGGCCGTTGCGCGCCAAGCGATCGGCGATCGCCGTACCCCATGCACCACCGCCCACGACGGCGCAGCGGATTGGCGAGTCAGGCATCTCCACGCCGAGAGTGGTCCCCACCTGCGTGTGCATCATCGCCCACTCCCCTCAGCCGTCGACGGGGGACCGCCGACACGTCGTTCTTCACCACGCAGCAATCGGCCGATGTTGTCGCGATGCGTCCAGAACACGAACGCGCTGATGGCGACGCTGACGAGCATCAGTGGGGAGACCTCGCGCATCTGCACGAAAATCGCCACCGGCAACACGGCGGCACCGACGAGCGAAGCCAGGGAGACATAGCGCGTGATGGCAACCACCACTGCGAAGGCCGCCACCGCGCAGAGCCCAGCCACTGGTGCGAGGGCGAAGAACACGCCGCTCGCCGTCGCCACGCCTTTACCGCCACCCTTCCCCATGAGGAAAATCGGCTTGACGTGTCCCACAATGGTCAACACGCCAAGGATGACCCCCCACGGCCAACCGCGTGCCACTCCCACGGCCGTCGGCAGCAGGAGCGTCGGTAACAGACCCTTTAATCCGTCGACGAGGTACACGAGCAATCCCCATTTCCACCCCAGCGTGCGGAACACATTGGTCGCACCGAGATTGCCCGAGCCCACCGTCCGCAGATCCACGCCATTGGCCTTCCCCACGAGATACGCCGTCGGGAACGATCCGGCGAGATACGCCGCACCGTACGTCCACAGTGGCATGGACGCACCGTTCAACTGTTCTTTCTCCGCAGGATGATCCGCAACGGGGAACCGGTGAAGCCCCAGATTTCGCGGAAGCCGTTGTGCAGGTAGCGGATATAGTGCTCAGGAATGGCTTCCGGATTGTTGCCGAACACGGCGATCGTCGGCGGCGACACTTCCACCTGCGTGGCGTAGTTGAGCTTTACCTCGCGGCCGGCCGCCTGAGGCGGCTGCAGGCGGGCAATCAACTGCTCGAGTGCATCGTTCACCTGCGAGGTGGAGATGCGACGCGTACGCTGCTCCTGCACCTGCAACACGAGATCGAGCGCCTTCGTCACGCGCTGCCCGGTGATCGCGCTGGTGAAGAGGAACGGCACGAACTTGAAGTATGGCACCTTCTCCGCCGCTTCCTTGCGGAATTTCTCGGCGCTCTTGGCCGTCTTGTCTTCGAAGAGATCCCACTTGTTGATCACCATGATCAACCCGCGACCCGATTCCCACGCCATGGTCGCGATCTTGAGATCCTGATTCTGCAGCCCTTCCGTGGCATCGATCATCAGGATGCACACGTCCGACGAATCGATGGCCCGACGCGTGCGGAGCGCCGAGTAGAATTCGACGCCATCATCGATCTTCGACTGCCGGCGCAGGCCGGCAGTATCGACGAAGACCAACTCCTTGTCGTGATAGCGCATGGGCGCGTCGATCGCGTCACGCGTCGTGCCCGACTCGTCGTGCACCACGAGGCGATCTTCACCCAACAGGCGATTCACGAAGCTCGACTTGCCGACGTTCGGGCGGCCGATCACGGCGATCCGCACGGCCTCGGAATGCGTTTCTTCGGTCTCCGGAATGGCGTTGACGACCGCATCGAGGAGATCGCCGGAGCCTTTCCCGTTCGATGCCGAGACCGGGTAGACCTCAGTCACGCCAAGGCGGTAGAACTCGTAGAAGTCCGCGCTCTCCGGATTGTCGACCTTATTGGCGACGAGCATCCACGGCTTCTGCGAATTGCGCAGCAGATCCATGATGCGCGCATCACTCGGGTGAACGCCAACGCGTGCGTCGCACACGAAGAGCATGAGATCGGCTTCTTCGATCGCCTCCATGACCTGGCGCCGGATTGCCACGTCCATGGGGAGATAGGAGTCCTCAACCAAGCCACCGGTATCCACGAGCCAGAAGTCGTGACCCGCCCACTCGGCGCGCCCGAAATGCCGGTCGCGCGTGGTACCGGCCTCGTCACTGACGATGGCGGTGGCTTCACCGATGATGCGGTTGAAGAGATGTGACTTGCCCACATTGGGGCGACCGACAATAGCAACGACTGGGAGACTCATGCGGGCAGATCAGGCGGCGGGAACGACCGCCGCATCCCCCTCGGGGACGAGCGCGTCAATGAAGTCGTACGAGGGATAGACCGGCATGGGCAACGACTCGCGGACCGCGATGAACGACTCTTCGTCGAGGAACAGTCCGTTGTCGTTGATGCACTCAGCCGGAATGAGCGCGAGATCCAGATCGACACGATCCGCGAGGGCGCGCCGGATATCAGCGCCCACCAGCAAACCGGCGGTCGTGGTAGTCGGGCCGAACAGGGAATTTTCGGTAGGAATGAGCACGAACTGCGCGCCTGTCGCCTCGGTGAGCTGATCGAGCAGCTCGGGCATCAGCGGCACCATGGAGGTACCGGTGACAACGCCAATGCGACGTCCGTCGAGGCGCGGCAGTTGCGACAGTCCATCGCGTACGCGAGCACGAAGCGACGTCACCGCGCCGACGCCATTTTCGATCTGCGAGAAATCGCCGTAGTGCTCCTCATCGGGGAGCGGCTCGCCGGCAAGCAGATACAGTTCGTCCGAGCCGTACACCCAGCGGTCGCCGCGATCGTCCAGTGCGCGCTCTTCCCACCGGTGCACGGCGTTCAACAGGCGACCGGCATTGGCGGCATCCATGGGCTGGCCAGTGTACAGGTGCGAAAACTGTGTTACGCCAACCGGCACCAGCGCCACCGACATCACGGCATCGCCAAGATTCCACAAGTCAGTCAGCGACTGTTCGAGTACGTCCCCGTCGTTGAGCCCGGGCACCACGACCATCTGGCAGTGGAACTGGATGCCCCCCTCGGCCAAGCGCGTGAGCTGCTCGACGATATTGGGCACCCGCGGGTTATTGAGGAGGACCTTACGCGCCTCCCATGGCGTCGCGTGCACCGACACGTACAGCGGCGACAGACGGTACTCGAGAATGCGCGCGATATCGCGCTCCTTGACGTTCGACAAGGTCGCGAAGTTGCCATACGCGAACGACAAGCGGTAATCGTCGTCGCGAATGTACAACCCTTTGCGCAGCCCCTTTGGCAGTCCCTCGATGAAGCAGAATTCGCAGCGATTGGCGCAGCGGCGCACCGTCGGCGGGGCAAGCTCCACACCCATTGGCTCGCCGTCGACGCGTTCGATGTCGTACTCCACGGCGGTCCCGTCTGGCAAACGCGCCGAGACCACGAACGACTCTTCGGCCGTCAGAAACTCCCAATCGAGGAAGTCCTCCAACGGCCGTTCGTTGACGGCGAGAAGCTCGGTGCCGGGGACGATGCCGACGCTGTCGGCGATGCTTCCCGGTTCGACTTGCGTGACGCGAACCATGACCTGGGACGAAAACGGGGGCGAGGCTCAGTGGCCTTCCCCCGGGAAACCAAACAGGCGGCGACGGATGCGTCGCCGCCCACTTGAGAAAATCTACGAACTGTGAGCCCCGAAGTCAATCAATTTCATGGACTTCGGCACCGACGCCCGTCGCGTTTCGCCCGCTAGATCACTTGATTGGCGAGTACCGGAAGGCCACGCCCTTTGGCGCTTCGACCGTAACGCTGAAGGTCACCGAGGAGTCGGCCTCGACCGGTCCGGCGGCGACATCGCGCGTGGCAACCACAGCACCGGTGGCGTCGAGGATTTCGAACTTGATCGTCCAGGTCCCCGTGGCCGTCCCCCCATTGCTCACCGAGCCCTGCACCTGGTAGCCCGTGCGCACCGGACCCGACGCGACAATGTCCACCTTGGGGTTGAGCTTCGATTGCTTGTCGAGGTAGAACAACGTCGAATCCTGATACAGTTTCTTCTTCGCGGCATCGGTTTCGGCCCGTGACTTGAGCTGCCAGTAGCCGGCGACGAGACGCCATCCTCGCTCGAAGTTCGGATCGATCGTCATGAGACGCTGCACCGCCGGGCCCATCTTCGCGACGTCCTTGATGCCGAATGCCGCGTTGGCGTAGTTGTACAACGCGTTCCGGTGATTCGGATTCTTCGTAAAGCCGGCCTCGAACAACTTCACGGCGTCGGCATCGCGGCCGCTCCCCGCCGCATTCGACCCCGCTTCGAACAGCTGATCCGCCGTGAACTTGTCCGGCGTCTCCAGCATGTCACCGAACATGTTCGCGACCGCGGTGGTATCGCCGGACAGGCGCAGCGCGCGCGCCAACGCCTGCGTGGCGTTCGCCTCGCCCGGCGAGTCCTTGAGATAGTCCTGCAGCAGGGTCTTGGCCTTCGCGATCTCCGCTTCCTTCTCCGCTCCGGTCGCGACGTCCGCTTTCGTCAGGTTGATGACGGCCAGGTTGTAGCGGCTCTGCTGCTTGATGCGCTTGTAGAGCGTATCGTTACCGGCGATCGCGATGATGCGCTCCATGGCGATCATGGAGCTGTCGATCTTGTTCTGCTTGCCGTACACCGACGAGAGCACGTTCCAAGGACGCGGATCGGTGGGCGACACCATCAGCGCGAGATTGGCATACGTGGCCGCCGTGTCATCCTGATTAGCCTGCAGCGAGGACACGGCCTTGTTGTACACGTCCCCGTAGAACTGCTGCCGATAGCCCTTCACCGCCTCCGCACACTGCGGCGCGACCTTTTCGAGTGCCGACGCCGCCGTGTCGACCGCCAGCAGGAGATTCTGCTTCCCCTGCGGATTGGTGGTGTACCCCATGTCTCCACGGTTCAGCATGAACTTCCCCTCGTTCTGCGAGCGGAACTGCGCAAACGTTCGCAGCAGCAGCCACTGGCGCCCGGGCTCGTTCTTGATCTTTTCCGGGCTGTCCGTGAGCAACCGGATGGCGTTCGCCAGATGCTTGGGAATTTCGTCAGCGTTGCGTGAGCCGGCCGCCTTGATCACATACTGCTTGGCCCCGCCAAGCTGAAATGGGCTGCCATCGTTCACGTTGCACGTCGCCTGGGCGACGAGCGGTGACGTCACCGCGGTGCTGCCAGCTACAAGGGCAACGCCCGCTACCCGCATCAACATCGAAGCCTTCATCGATACTCCTCGTAAATCCGTCGAATGC
Organism: Gemmatimonadaceae bacterium; assembly: GCA_947457545.1. Taxonomy (GTDB): domain Bacteria; phylum Gemmatimonadota; class Gemmatimonadetes; order Gemmatimonadales; family Gemmatimonadaceae; genus Gemmatimonas. The sequence goes on along the minus strand of CANGXD010000001.1, from coordinate 32,586 downwards.
GACCGGCAGTCACCAGTCGCGCGAAAGATGGGCTAGGCCCGGTACGACGCACCGCTTCCGGTGTTGTACACCACAACCTCGGCGTCGGACGCAATGCGCCCGTCAACCACTGCGTCCCGCAGCACTGACAGGGCGCAGCCACCTTCGGGAGCGGCATCGATGCCGGTCGCCGTGGCCAGCCGGTACGTCCAGTCACGAATGGCCTCTTCGGTGGCCGTACCCGCGACGCCCTGCGTCTCCCGCAACACCCGTAATAAAACGCGGTCGCCAAGGGGAGAAGGCACGCGCAATCCGCTCGCGTACGTCGTGGGATTCACCCACGGCTCCGCACGGTCTGCCCCCTCTGCGAAGGCCTTGGCAATCGGAGCACACCCCGCAGCCTGCGCAACCACGTACGTGGGCTGCACTCGCCCTTCAGGCAACCAGCCACTCGCCGCCAGCTCCTGCAGCGCCTTCCAGATCCCCACCGTGCCTTCTCCACCACCCGTCGGATAGACCACGACATCCGGCACGCGCCAGCCAAGCTGCTCAGCCATCTCGTAGCCCATGGTCTTCATCCCCTCCACGCGATACGGCTCGCGAAGGGTGGAGATGGCGAAATAGCCCGACTCCGCCGCATAGGCGAGCGCCAGCTTTCCGGCGTCGCCGATATGCCCGTCAATGCGGATGAGCTCAGCGCCCATCGCATCGATCGTATCGAGAATGGGGCGCGGCGTCGTGCGCGGCGCATAGACTCGGACGGGCATTCCCGCGGCCGCCCCATACGCCGCCAGCGCGGCGCCGGCATTGCCCGCGGTCGGCACCACCAACCCCGGAAAGCCCTCGGCGCGCGCACGCGTCACCGCCGCGCTCATTCCGCGCGCTTTGAACGAAGCGGTGGGGTTCTGGGCTTCGTCCTTGATCCACATGCGGCGGACGCCCACGGCGTCGGCCAACGCTTGCGACTCAATGAGCGGGGTCAGCCCTTCACCAAGCGTGACCGGCGCTTCACCTTCGAGCAGGGGCATGAAGGGCGCATAGCGCCACATGTCCCAGCGTGGCCGCAGTGGCGTGTCGCGCGGGACTGGCGCGTACCGGGCGAAGAGCGGTTGCCCACAGGCACCACACAAGGAGGCGCGCTCGAGCGCTGCCGGCGTATCGCAAGCCGAGCAGCGGAGCGTCCAGGACGTTGTGGTCATGCGTCGTTCACGGGAGGGAGGGGAGCGTCGGCACGGTCGTCCGGCGGGAGTGGCGGAACGGCGGGAGTGACAGGAGGCGGAAGTTCGACCCCGAGCGAAAGCAGCACCTTCCGGGCGGAGGCTTCGCCGAAGCCCGGCACCCGCGCGATCGCATCGAGAGGCGCGTCCTTCACCCCTTGTACGCTGCCAAAAACATGCAACAGGGCGCGGCGTTTGGTAGGACCGATCCCCGGAATCTTCAACAGCTCCGACGTGATGGTACGCGCAGAGCGCTTCTGGCGCTGGAAGGTCACGGCAAACCGATGTGCTTCGTCGCGCGCCTGTTGCAACATGCGTAGCGCCGGCGATCGGCGCGGCAGCCTTACACTGTCACTGCGCCCGGGGAGAAAGATCTCCTCTTCCTTCTTGGCGAGACTGATCAAGCCGATTTGCGTGACCCCGAGCGCGTCGAGCGCCTGGCGGGCCGCTCCGAGCTGCCCCTTGCCCCCGTCGATGACCGCAAGGTCCGGCAGCGGCTTCTCCTCCTCGAGTCGACGCCGGAAGTAGCGCGTCACCACTTCGTGCATCGACTTGAAGTCGTCGTTGCCTTCGAAGATCTGAATTTTGAACTTGCGGTACTCACCGCGCTTGGGGCGGGCGTTCTCGAACCAGACGGCGCTCGCCACCACATCGGTGCCTTGCGCGTGGGAGATATCGAAACACACCAACGAGCGCGGGAGCCTCGGCAGTCCCAGCTCGCGCTGCAACTCGTACACCGGATCGGCGGCGCGTTCATCGGCTTCCAGCGACGCGAGCTTGAACTCCTCCAGCAAATGCTGCGCGTTCTTATCCGCAAGATCGACGAGCGCGCGGCGTGGACCGCGTTGCGGCACTCGCACCTTGGTCCCTTCGAGCGACGCCTCCAGCATTTCGCGATCCTCGAAATCGAACGGCACCAGCAGATCGCCCGCTCGCGCATCGGCCATGCGATACCACTGCGACAACGATGCCCCGAGCACCGCGCCATCATCCTCGCCTTCGGCGTGCTCGAGTAACCGATGATCGCGCGCCAGCAATTTGCCACCACGGATGCGCATAACGACTACGCACGCGTCGGCGCCATCCCGGGCGTACCCCGCGACATCACGGTCCCCCCCTTCGACTTCGAGCACCACCGTCGGCTCTTCCATCTTCTCGAGATGGCGCAGGGCATCGCGCAGTTCACCGGCACGTTCGAAGTCGAGACGTTCCGACGCCTCCATCATGCGATCGCGCACGTGCCGCACGACGTCGCCCGTACGCCCCTCGAGAAACCAGAGGACCTCATCGATCATGGCGCGATAGTCGTCGGTGCCCTGATAGCCGACACACGGGGCCTTGCAGCGCTTGATGAAGTAGTCGAGGCACGGCCGTTCCGGTGCCTCGCGCGGCAATGCGTAGTGACAGGAACGGACGGTGAAAATCCGCTTCACCACATTCAACGCGCGCCGCATGGCTCCAACGTCCGTGTACGGACCGAAATAGCGTGCGCCGTCCTCTTGCAGCCGCCGCGTGACGATCACACGCGGGAACGGCTCCTGTACCGTGACCTTGATGTACGGATACGACTTGTCGTCACGGAGGGCAATATTGAAACGCGGACGATATTCCTTGATCAGGGTTGCTTCGAGGATGAGCGAATGCGCCTCGCTCGGCACGACGATCGTATCGAGGTCCTGTACCTTGCGCAGCAGACCACGCGTCTTCGGACTCGCGTCGTGATCCTGCGCCCAATAACTCCGGACTCGCGAGCGCAACCGTTTGGCCTTGCCAACGTAGAGCACGCCTCCCTCGGCGTCCTTCCACAGGTACACGCCTGGAGATTCCGGCAAATGCGGCAAGCGTCGCGCGACAGCCAGCGGCATCCCCCGCTCGAGCGCGGCGCGAGTCCACTCGTCATCCGGAATGGGCAAGGCATCGATCGAGACCGATGCGACGACGTCGGCCGACGGTGCGAGTTCATCCGACATACGTCCCCCTCAACCTCTCGCAGATGGACGGACAGGGCGACGCAACCAGCGCGCGGCCTCGGCAGATCCCATCCACCACGCTACCACCAGATACGTCACGCCGAACGCGGCCAACACGGGCAATGCGACCAGCCGCACATGCCATGCACTCAGCACGCTGTGATGCACCAATCGTGCTCCCCATCCCACCAAGGCTGCGCACACGGACGCCGTGACGATGCGACGCGTACCGTACCACATGGCGGGCGTGTACAACGTGCCCAACCGCTGCCGCAGTCCACTGGCAAGCACCGCCAGATTCACATACGAACCCAGTGCCGACGCCAACGCAATCCCGGCGGTGGCGTACGGCGACGCACGCAGTGGGACGGCAATGCTGACGGCGGCGACCGCCGACACGGCGATACTCGCCAGCGAGGCGCGCAACGGAGTCCGGTAGTCCTGTAATGCGTAGTAAGCCGAGCCCAACAACTTGACCGACCCGAAGCTCACGAGGCCGACGGCGTATCCCGCCAGCACGGCGTGCACGACACGCTGCTCGGTCGCACCGAATCGCCCTGCGCGATACAACAGCCCGATGCAATAGTCGCCGACAACCATGAAAGCGACCGCGCTCGGCACGATGTAGAACAGGATGCGCTGCCAGCCGCCGCGCAGCCGTTCGCGCAGGGCGTCGAGCGCCAGCGCACCGGAATCGCGCGAAAACTCCGGTAACGAGGCCGCCGCGACGGACACGCCGAACAGCGAGACCGGGAGCAGCGCCAGCGTGTTGGCATACGTGATGTTCGTTGCGGCGCCCGCTGGCAGGTACGAGGCGATCTGCAGATCGACAAACCCGGAGATCTGCACGACCCCAAGCGCCGTGACCACCGGCACGACGTTCCGGAGTGTCTGCCCTACTCCTTCGGCGGCACGGTCGAGGGTGGGGCGCAGCGGACCGGTCAACCGCAACACCTCGGGAAGCTGGCCGATCACCTGCAAGCAGGCACCGCCCAGGGTGGCCCACGAAAGCCACAGCGAGAGCTGCTGCATGTCGCGAGCGCGCGGACCACCAACGAGCAGCAACGCGATCTGTGCGACGGACCAGAGGGCGGCGCTGGCGTACGACCAGAAGAACCGTCGATGCGAATTCTGCACACCGAGGCACCAGCCACTGAGCACCATGACACCGGTCATCGGGAACAGGACGCGCGTGAGACGCGTCGCCAGCGCGAGTGTCTCGGCGTCGAATCCTGGCGCAAGCGCCGCCGTGAGCCACGGCGCGGCCGCGATGCCGATCAGTGTAAGCGCGCTGACCCCGACGAGCAGAATGCCGAGAACGGCATTGGCGAGCGCGCGCGACGCGGCCTCGTCGCCGCGTTCGAGCAGTCGGCTGTACACCGGGACGAACGCCGCCGAGAGGGTCCCCTCGCCGAGCAGGTTCCGCATGGCATTCGGGATCTTGAATGCAGCGTTGTACGCGTCGGACGCTGCGCCAGCGCCGAAGTAGTAGGCGAACGCCGTATTGCGCAACAAGCCGACAAGTCGGCTGATCAGAATACCGGCGCCAACGACGAACGCAGAGCGTCCGCCTCCTCCCTCACTCATGCGCGTTCCGCAGTGCCCGAGACCAGCGCCCGCGCATGTGGCCCAGCGGCCGTACACATCGCCGACAGCAGGTCGGGGCCGTACCGCGCGAGGAACGGCACGATGTTGAGCACGCGCTCCGGTGATTGCCCGGTGGGCCGTAATGCCGCACGCAGCGCAGCCACATCGCGCAGCGCGTCGGTCTCGCGACGCTTGACACCGGCGACGAGGCGACGCTCGAATCGATCGAGGCGATGCCCAAGATCACGGGCGAGCCCCTGCACCACTTCCTGCGCCACGGGTGCACTTTCGCCCGTCAACGATTCGCGAAGTGCTCGCACCTGCGTATCGAGGGTAACGCGCAGACGCTCCATGGTGTCAGACACCGATTCGTCGAGATGATCGCGAGCAACCTGTTGCTCGGCGGCATGTGGATCGCGGAGCGATGCGTCGTCGAGTCCGAGCGATTCCTGGCGGGCGAGCATATCCGTCTCCACCAACTCACACGCCCAGCGCGGAGCCGCTACCGGTTCTGCCGCCTGCAGCGCACGGGCTACCGGCGATACCTGCGCGAAGTACGCGTACTCCCCGGGGCCGGCGAGATAACAGACGGTGGGCAACAGCGCGCGCTCCATGACGGGACGCAACAGCACGTTGGCCCCCAGCGACCCCGCTTCGGCCTCACGCGCAACGCCGGCCGCGCTTTCGACCGGAACGCGTTCACGCACCCGATTGACCTCATCGCCCTGGCTCTCGAGCCGCGAATGAAAGACTAACGACAGCCCGTCGACGACTTCTACCTGCGGCGCGAAGCCCGCCGCTTGGATCTCCTGCACGCGGATGCGGAGCGCCTCCTGCACCGCCGGCGCTGCGCGGAGCGCCTGTCGCAGAAAGCTGTCGGCGTGCAGTCGAAACGCAGGATGCGCGGCATCAAGGACCGCGATGCCCATGGGCTCGAGCATGGCGCGCAGCAACTGCACGTAGGCCGCCCCAATGGTCACGTGCGGCACGTACGCGGCGTCGACAGTGTCCAGCACTGACTGATGGGCCGCAGAGCCGCAGCCGGCCGCCAGAGCGCCCCGTGCCTGTCGCAGGTCGCCCAGAGCGACGTCGGCCATGGCGACCCCTTCGGTGGCCGGCCCGGCGAGGGTGGCGCGAAGCAGTCCCTTGGCTGTGGCGACATACGTGACCGCAGCCTCCATCCAGTCCGCGTCGTCGGTGGCAGCCCAGAACACCGGTGCCACCGGCATCCCCGTGGCCTGTTCGAGCTCATTGGCGAACGCGAGGGCGCTCATGGCCTTGCTCCACGTGTACGTGGGGCCGCCGAACAGGCCCGGCTGCTGTCCGGTCGTGACCACGACGCCGCCGGCAGCCGCCTTGGCGAGCCGCTCCGCGGCCAATCCGGTAGCCGCGAAGGCCGGAGCCAGCGCGGTCAGCCAGTCGGTGTCGCGCAGCGACTCCCGGACGGCCTTGGCGTGCGCTGACCATTGCGCCGCCGATGTCGGCCGCTCCGCGTACCATTCGCGCCCTGCCGTCCCATTCTGCACGGCGCGCGACAAACGGCTCCCCCCGAGCGACACCGGGCGGATCTGTAGCGCAGCGTCGGTGCCGACGGTGCCGTAGGTCGGGGAATCCACGTGGCTCACAGTCACGGACAACTCATCACGAAAGGTCACGGGTCATGGCCGGCAGAGGAAATCACTTGTGGTAAGGCTCCCCACGCATGATGGTGCCAGCTCGATACAACTGCTCGCCCAATACCAAACGCGCAAGCTCATGCGGCAAGGTCCACGGCGCCAGTGACAGCCGGCGATTGGCGCGCTGCAGTACCGCCGGCCCAAGCCCGTGCGCCCCGCCGATCACGAACGACACGCTCCGTGCACGATCCCGCTGCTCCTGCAACCAGCTGGCGAACATCTCTGAATCCATCACGACACCACCAGGGTCGCAGGCCACGACCACGGCGTCCCCCGTCAGGCGCTCCGAGAGCCGCTCGGCTTCCTTGTCGCGTACCTGATCGCTACTCAGCCCCCGCCCCGGCTCCTCTTTGACTTCGAAGACGTCGAGCGGCCAGTAGCGGGCGGCCCGGGACTCATAGTCCCGAATGGCATCGGCCAGCCCCGCGTGACGAGGCCGGCCGATAACCACCACGGAAACGCGCATCGCGGACCCGTCAGGCGTAGATGCCGCGCAGTCGGTGCACGGTCGCCACGCGGCTGATCGACAGCATGTAGGCAGCCGTACGCATGTTCACACGGTGCTGCTTGGAGAGCTGGAGCACATCACCAAAGCTGCGCGTCATGATGTCGCCGAGGCGCTCGTTGACGATGGCTTCGCTCCAGAAATAGCCCATGCGATCCTGCACCCATTCGAAATACGACACCGTGACGCCACCGGCGTTGGCGAGAATGTCCGGGATCACGAAGATGCCCTTCTCGTCGAGGATCGGATCCGCCGCTGCCGTCGTCGGACCGTTGGCCCCTTCGCAAATCACCTTGGCGCGGATGCGCGGGGCGTTCTTCGTCGTGATGACGTTTTCGAGCGCCGCCGGCACGAGCACGTCGACTTCGAGCGTCAGCAAATCTTCGGCGTCGATCATGTCGCCACCCGTGAAGCCTTCGAGCGACCGATGCTGCTGCACATGCTTGATCGCCGCATCGACGTCGATGCCCTTCGCATTGTAGAACGCGCCGGCACGGTCGCTGATACCCACCACCTTCGCTCCCTGCTGCGCCATGAGCTTCGCGGCAATCGAGCCCACGTTGCCGAAGCCCTGCACCGCGACGGTCGCACCGTTGATGTCCATGCCGAGATGCGCGAGCGCCTCCTTGGTCACGAGCATGCAGCCGCGTCCCGTCGCTTCCTTGCGTCCGAGTGAGCCTCCCATCTCCACGGGCTTGCCGGTCGTGACGGCGTTTTCCGTGCGCCCCACATGCATGGAGTACGTGTCCATAAGCCACGCCATCACGCGCTCGTTCGTATTCACATCAGGCGCGGGCACGTCGGTGTCCGGTCCGAGCAGCGAGATGATCCCCTTGGTATAACGACGCGTTACGCGCTCCAGCTCACCAACACTCATCGAAAGCGGATCGCAGATGACCCCACCCTTCGCCCCGCCGAACGGCAGGTTGACGACGGCGCACTTCCAAGTCATCCAGGCCGCGAGCGCCTTGACCTCTTCGAGGGTCACGTTCATGTCGAAGCGAATGCCGCCCTTCGCGGGGCCGCGCGACGTGTTGTACAGCACGCGATAGCCCGTGAACACCTCGACGTCACCGTTGTCCATCATGACGGGCACGGAGACGATGAGCTGCTTTTCAGGGTTACGCAGAATCTTGTAAATACCGGGCTCGAGGTCGAGCAGCTCGGCGGCACGGTCGAAGCGGGACATCATCCCTTCGAACGGATTCTCTTCGTTGAGGAACCGATCCTTGTCCGGACGTACGATGCTGTCCGTCGGAAGTCGGAGGAGGTCGAGAGCCATAGGGCGGGGAGTTCAGGGGGGCCGACTTAGCCGGCGGTGGGAACCGTGGCCGTGCGCGCCACCAGAACCCGGTCGCATTCACGCTCCAGGACCTCGGCGCCTCGATCAACCACGAGTGTCTGAGAAACATACCAAAGCGGCACGGCTTCGCGAGGCCAGAGGGGCCCCAGTTTGACCGCGTCCTTCAGCGTACACAGGACCCCGCTGCTCCCCTGGGCATCTCGGGACAGTTGGGCGACATCTGCCGCGGTGAAGGCGTGGTGGTCCGGAAAGCGTAGATGGCGGACCAACTGCACACCATGCGCGACGACCTGTTGTTCGAACGCATCCGCATCAGCGATGGCGGATGTGAGCAGCATGGCGCGCCCGTGAACCCATTCCATCCCGTGTTCCTCGACCGCCGGAAGCGCGCGCGTCCCATTTTCTGAAACGACACGACGAACGCCGGCGGGTACGAGGCGTACGACCGCCACCGGAAGGTCCGCGCGCACCGCAAGCGCCGCCGCGCAAACTGCATCGACCTGTCGTGTACTGGCCGCCTTCACGGTAATGATCAGCGCCGTGGCGCGTCGCAGCGCCGTGAGACTCTCGCGATATGGTCCGGCGGGGAGCATTCGCACCGAACCGTCAAAGCGATCCGCGCTGATGAGCACAATGTCCGACACGCGTGGCGCACGGCGATGCTGGAAGGCGTCATCGAGCACGGCACAATCAGCCTGCGATGCCTTCGCTTCGCGAAGCGCTGATAGTCGATCGGGATTGACAAGCACGCGCAGTTCCGGCGTCAGTAACTGATGCACCTTCCATTCGTCGTCGCCATAGCCCCGCAGCACCAACGCCGGATGCCCCCCGCGTTCGCGCAGCCGGTTGGCAAACCAGGACGAAACTGGCGTCTTGCCGGTGCCTCCAACCGTGAGATTGCCAATGGACATGGCGGGGATTGGCGGACTCGGCACGGCGCTGCGATCGAACCCGGCATTGCGCCATGCAACGCCACGCGCGAAGAGCCAACTGAACGGGGCAAGCGCCGTACGGCACGCCGCTGCCCCCCTGCTGTTCGCGTACCACACCCACTCCGCCGCTGAGCGCCGTCCCGCATCGGTGAACATGGTGTGCGTCAGTTCGAAGAACGCGGGGTGGGCGCCCTGCTCGTGGCCAGGGCGTCCACTCGCGCCCGATCTTCGTGCATGTATTCCGCGAACTCTGCGGTGCGCGCAGCGACCGCACGAATGTCCTCGCCGGCAACAATCCGCGGCACGCCGTACAGCACCGTGATCTTTGCAAAAGGTTTGGGAAGCTCGAACGCATCCCAACTCCCGAAGCGCCATGTACGATCCACATGCGCGGTGATCGTCACGATCGGCACCCCGGCACGATGCGCCAGAATAAGCGCACCGGGCGCAAAGCTGTGTCGGGGCCCACGCGGACCATCGGGCGTGAACGCCATGTTGGTACCACCCTTGACCACCTGCACCGCCTCGAGCAACGCGCGCGTACCGCCACGAGACGACGATCCGCGCACGCCGAACATGCCGAATTGTTCGAGAATGCGCGTGATGATCTCGCCATCCTTATGCTCGCTCACGAGAACGCCCGTGCGTACCGTGTGTTTCCACAGTAGCGGCAACATCTGGCCGTGCCAAAGAGTGTAGACGACGGCGCCATCGTGACCGCCGGGACGCAGCGCGTTGTCACGACCGTGCGTGGTGACACGCCACGTCTTGCCGAGCAGTTGAATGAGGAAGCCACCCAGCGTGATCGAGAGCCGCGTCTTCCAATCGAGCGCAACACGGGGCACCCCGTCATCGGCGGCCGGCGTCGTCATGTGCCAAGCATCCCGACGATCATTTCGGCGACGCGCCGTGATGCACCCGGTGTACCCAACTGACTTCGCACATCGGCGAGTCCCTGTTCGGCCAGTGCGCGCTCCGGACTCCTGGTATCGAGCAAGGGCAGCAACGCATCGGCGACCGTTCCGGGTACGAAACGTTCCTGCACGAACTCTTTCGAGACCTCGCGACCCGCCACCACGTTTACCAGTCCGATATGCGGGATCTTCACGACGCGCTTGGCGATGGCGTAGGTGATGGGACTGGTCTTGTAGCCAATGACGTGTGGCAATCCGGCCACTGCCGCTTCGAGCGTATTGGTACCACTCTTGAGCAATCCGGCGGTAGCTGCGCGCTGCACCACGAACGACGCCCCGTGTACCAATGGAAATGGGCACTGGGCGGGATCGATCGTCACCGTCGGGGCGACGCCAACGACGATCTGCACGTCTGGCCGGCGGTGCTGCACTTCACGCGCGGCCGCAACGAATGGATCCAGGTGTCGTGCGATTTCGGCTCGGCGGCTCCCGGGAAACACCGCGAGGACCGGGCGTTGCGGATCGAGCCCAAGCTGCGCCCGCGCGGCAGCCACGGACGGCAACGACTGCGCGCGATCGAGGAGCGGATGCCCCACGAACGTGGCATCCACCCCATGCTGACGCAGCAACGCTTCTTCGAATGGCAGAATGGACGCCGCCTTCGTCACCAAGCGCGCAATCTTCGGAAGTCGATCGGCGCCCCATGCCCAGACCTGCGGCGTGATGTAATACAGCACGGGTACACCGGCCGCGCGCGCCACTTCGGCCACCCGGAGGTTGAACCCCGGATAGTCGAGCAAGACGACGAGACCAATCTGTCCGCTTTCGATGCGCGCCCGCAGCCGTCGCAGCAATGCCCAGTGCTTGGGAATATGCTGAAGGACCTCCACGAAGCCCATGACGGCCAACTGCTTCACGTCTTCGATCAGCTCGACGCCGGCGCGCTGCATGTGGTCACCGCCCACGCCCACCATCTTCACCGCCGGCGCAAGCTCTCGAAGAACTTCGGCCACCTTGCCCGCGTGCAGATCGCCGGAAGCCTCTCCGACGACGAACAGCACATCACGCACGGGCACTCCCCGCCTGACGATCGCTGTCCTTCATCACGGCGTGCGCCTGCTCAATGGCCGTGACAATGCGCAATGCCGCTTCGAGCGCTTCACGACCTTCTTCGCCGGTCACGGCTACCGGGTTGGCCCCCATGACCGCGCCGATGAACTGCGTCAGTTCGAGTACCAGCGGTTCCCCATCCGGGGCATCGAGCACGACACGCTCCACGAACTCTTCAAGCGCGCGCGGCGCGCGGGCGAGCATCATCGGGTCGAAGTCCCCACGCAACCGGAAGAACTCTCCCGTCCCTGCCGCCAGATCGAGCGAGAGATATCCACTCCGCTGAAAGATCCGCAGCTTGCGCAGTCGCTCGCGCGACACGCGACTGGCCGTGATGTTGGCGACGGCACCGTTGGCAAATGTCAGCCGCGCATTCGCGATGTCGAGTTGGGGCGTGAGTACCGGAATACCCATGGCCTGCACGTCAGCGACCGGGGCGCCCACTAACGTGTGCACCAGATCGAGATCGTGAATCATGAGATCGAGCACCACCGCCACGTCCGAGCCGCGCGGATTGAACGGGGCAAGCCGGTCGCTCTCGATGAAGCGGGGCCCATCGACAAATGGCATCGCGGCGCGCACCGCGCGATTGAAGCGCTCCACGTGCCCGACCTGAAGAATGACCCCGGCGGCGCGCGCCTTTGCCAACAGATCGTCGGCTTCCGCGAGCGTGACCGTGAAGGGTTTCTCCACGAACACGTGCTTGCCACGAGCGAGCGCCGCCGATGCTACGGCATGGTGTGCGGTCGTAGGCACCACGATGGACACTGCATCCACATCGTCGAGCAGTCGATCGAGGGTCGGGTAAGCCGTCACCTGATACTGCGAGGCCACCTGGGACGCACGTCCCGGGTGCTCATCGACAAAACCGGCAAAGCGCTCTCCACACAGATCACGGAGAATGCGCACATGATGAATTCCCAGTCCGCCCGCACCAACCACACCGATACGCGGAGCGGTCGAACGCGAAAAGCGCTGCTGATCGGCAAAGGCGTTCATGCGTGTCTGGTAAGGGTCACGCGATCAGAAGCCCACGCCACGTTGGCTGGCCTCAATGAAATCCAGGAAGTGCTGGACTTCGGGAATGAGCTCGAGCTCGCCACGGGCCTTCTCGATTCCCTGCGAAAGATTGAGATCCGAGCGGAAACAGAAGCGGTAGGCTTTCTTCAACTCGCGCAGCACCGAGTCCTCGAAACCACTGCGCTGCAGCCCGACGGAATTGAGCCCGAACAACTTGATGGGATTGCCCACGGCGCGCACATACGGTGGAACATCCTGCGACACGCGCGAGCAGCCACCGATGAACGCGTGTCGTCCAACGCGCGCGAACTGGTGCACCGCACAGAGACCGGAAATGATCGCCCGATCTTCGACGGTCACGTGACCGGCGAGCTGCGTCCCGTTGGAAATGATGATGTGATCGCCGAGGTGACAATCGTGAGCCAGATGCACATAGCTCATCAGAAAGCAGTGCTTCCCCACGCTGGTCGTAATCGAGTGCGCCGTCCCGCGGTTGATCGTGGCATATTCGCGCACCGTCGTGTCGTCGCCAATGTCGACCCACGTTTCTTCGCCGCGAAATTTGAGATCCTGCGGATCCCCACCCAACACGGCGCCGACACCAATGGACACGCGCTGCCCAAGTCGCACGTTGCGCTCGAGCGTGGCGCGCGCAGCAATACGGGCGCCGTCGCCAATCGTGCACTGCGGCCCCACGATGGCCCACGGACCGATCTCCACCCCTTCGCCCAACTGCGCGGACGGATCGACGATCGCGGTAGGGTGCACGTGTGTGCCGCTCAGGATGACGGACTCTGCAGTCATCGATCGCGAACCATCGCGGCCATTTCCGCTTCCGTGACGACCTGGCCATCCACGTACGCCGTGCCCTTCATCTTGCACAACGTGCCGCGCTTCTGCAGCACTTCGAGCTCGAGCCGCAGCTGATCACCAGGCTTGACCGGACGCCGGAACTTCACGTTGTCGAGTGACAGGAAGTACACCACCTTGCTCGCCGGATCGTCGATCGTACGCATCAACAGCATGCCACCGACTTGCGCCATGGCCTCGATGATCAGCACCCCCGGCATGATCGGATGGCCCGGGAAATGCCCTTGGAAGAACGGCTCATTGATGGTCACGTTCTTCAGGCCGACAATGCGCTTGCCTTCCTCGAGTTCGAGAATGCGATCGACAAGCAGGAACGGATAGCGGTGCGGAAGCACCTGCAGAATGTCTTCGACGGTGTACATGGCGGGTTCGCGAATGGCGTGTTGAACGAGAGCTCGCACCAGCGCCACCGTGCCACGGTGACTGGGCTTGTGAGCGATAATGCGGGCGCGCACGCGCGCGCCGGCAAGGACAAGGTCCCCGACACAGTCGAGAGCCTTGTGGCGGACGAATTCGTCCGGCCAGCGAAGCGTCGTGTCCAGAACCCCATCAGTATCGAGCACGATGGCGTTGGCGGTCGACGCACCTTGAATGAGTCCCTTGGCCCGAAGGCCCTCCACTTCGTGCACGAACCCGAAGGTTCGCGCCGCGGAAAGCTCCTGTGCAAAGCTCGCCGGACTGACCATGTACCGCCCCGACTGTTCGCCGATGAGCGGATGCGGGAAATCGATCGTGACCTCGAGACCGAATCCGAAGCACGGATGGGCTTCGTACACGCTGTCACCATCGACGACGCGAATGGACTTCCGCAGGACCAGCCAATCGGGCCGACCGGCATGCATCGCCAGTCCGGCACGCTGCAGCGCCGCGAGAAACGGGGCCGCGCTGCCATCCATTATGGGCGGCTCAGGACTGTCCATCTCGATAACAAGATCGTCGATCTCGAGCCCGCCGACTGCCGCCAGCACATGCTCTACCGTGTGCAGTGCCGCGTCGCCGGTCCCCAGCTGCGTACGACGTTCCGCTTCGACGGCAATATCTACGCGTGCGGGAATCGGCGCAGATCCTGGCAGATCGACTCGCTGGAAGACAATACCGCTCCCCGACCTGCCCGGCTTGAAGACCAAGCGGCACGGACGCCCGAGATGCAGGCCGATGCCTTCGACCGTCGCCTCACCGGCGATCGTCCGCCGCGACATGGCGATCGCCGACGGCCCATCGTTCGCCGCAGTTGGCGCCAACGGCGCGGAGGTGCTCGCGCGAGCGATCACGAGGCCGTGCCCTGTGCCGTGTCGTCCGACGAGGCATCCGCGGCATTCGCGTCGTCACGCGCCAGCAAACGTTCGAGCGGGCGAACGAGCTTGCCCAACCGGACCAGCGCCGCCTGCGTCCGCATCTGCTCTCGATGCGGACGGGCGGGAAAGCCGGACCACGTTTCCTTGGCCGGCACGTCGCTGATCACCCCGGCGCGCGCAGCAATCGTCGCACCGCTGCCAACGCTGACGTGATTCCCCATGCCTGACTGGCCGCCCATCTGCACGCCGTCGCCAATACGCGACGACCCCGCGATGCCCACATGCGAGGCGAAGAAGCAGAAGCGTCCGACACGGACGTTGTGCGCAATCTGCACGAGATTGTCGACCTTGGTACCCGCGCCAATGATCGTATCGTCCACGCTGCCGCGATCGACGCAGCTGTTGGCCCCGATCTCCACGTCGTGCTCGAGCACGCACCGCCCGACATGCGGGATGCGCGCCGGGCCGTCCGGACGCGGGACAAACCCGAAGCCCTCGCGGCCCACCTGTGCCCCGGAATGGAGAACGACGCGATCCCCTAACTCGGTAAAGGGATAGACCACCGCGTTCGGATGCAGACGCACATCCACGCCGAGCACACTCCCCGCGCCGACCTTGGCGCCGGCACTGATCCAACTGCGCGCGCCAATCACCGCGCCGTCACCGATGACCGCGTACGCGTCGATGGTCACGCCGTCCCCGATCACCGCGGTCGGCGCCACGACGGCCGTCGCGTGCACCCCGCTCGCGCGCGGCTCCGTGCGATGGAAGCGCGCCAGCAGTCCCACGAGCGCGTCCATGGGCTTCTCAACGACAATGCGCGTGGTTGGCCCCTCCGCATGGTCTTCGAACGCGGGCGACAGGAGCACCACGCCCGCGTGGGAACGCGCGAACCAGCCGGCATACCGCTGATCCGAGAAGACGCTCAAGTGGGCAGCACCCGCCCGGTCCAGTGGGGCGATGCCCTCAACGACGATGGACGGATCACCGATGAGGCGTCCGCCCACGAGTGTCGCAACGGCAGCGGCGGTGATGGGCGTGTGCCCATCACCGCCGACTGCCTGCGGAGAAGAAAGTTCGCCGCTCACGCGGCGCTTACTCCGTGGGCGGCTTCTTCGTGATGCCGGCCGGCGCAGAGGTCGGGCCAGCTGCAGGAGCCGGACGCGCCGGTGCCGCCTTCGGGGCGGACAGACGCATCTTCGACAGCACGCGTTCGGTGATGTCGAGGTTCTTGTCGGCCGACACGATGAAGGCGCCAGCGGCAACATCGAAAATGAAGCTGTATCCGCCGTCCATACGGACGTCGTCAAGCACCTTACGCAGGTTGTCCATGATCGGGGCCATCAGCTCTTCCTGACGGTCCTGCGCCTGTGCCTGAAGCTTCTGCGCCTGGGCGCCCCATGCCTGTTCCTTCTCACGCATCGTCTTGATGCGGGCTTCCTTGACGGCGGGCGACAGCGACACCTCTTCCTTCGCGAAGGCTTCGTTCATGGCGTTGAGCGAATCCTGCAGCTTGGACAGCTGCGCGCGGACGCCCACCATGTCCTTCTCGAACGAGGCTTCGGCTTCGGCGCGCCCCGGAGCGCTTTGCAGCAGCGCCTGAGAATTGACGAACGCGAACTTCTGAGCAGCCTGCGCCGACGACAGCGCGGGAACGGACACGAAA
This sequence comes from Gemmatimonadaceae bacterium, assembly GCA_947457545.1. GTDB lineage: Bacteria > Gemmatimonadota > Gemmatimonadetes > Gemmatimonadales > Gemmatimonadaceae > Gemmatimonas. The sequence goes on along the minus strand of CANGXD010000001.1, from coordinate 16,542 downwards.
AGCGCACAGGCGCCGATGACGGAAAGGAATCGCATGGTCTTGTCCTGAGTTAGAAGAGCTGGCCGAGACGGAAATGGAACTGCCACCGCGGATCCTTCACGATCCGGCCGGAAGTGATATTCACTGACGTCCGATCGAAGCCGTACGCCATATCGAGCCCGAGCGGGCCGAGCGGCGTAACGGTAGATACCCCGAATCCGGCCGAACGGAAGAGGCGGGTCGGATTGATCTGTCGGGCGGAGGCCCAGTTGTTCCCGGCGTCGGCGAAGACGTTGAAGTAGAACATCTGGTTGAACCGGAGTCCGATCTCTCCGGTCATGGTCATGAACGCATTACCGAACGAGTTCGGGTCGGAGCGGAATTGGTCGGTGTTCGGGTTGAATCCCAGCGGCGTAATGGAGAATTCCGGGTAACCGCGCAGCTGCTGGCCAAACATGACACCACCGACGGCAAACTGCTGCTGGAAGAAGAACGGTCCCGAGTTACCGAAGAGCGCGCCGCTTCGGGCCGTCAGCCCCATCGTAAGCTTGATCGGCTGCGATCCCGGATTGCTCCCGCCGAACTGCCCCAACAGCGCATACCCGCGCATTTCGGTGGTGATACGCTGGAAATTCACCGTACCGCCCAACGGACCACCACTGAAGTCCATCTGGACGGAGCGCAGCGAGCCTTCCGTCGCAAATGGCATGTCGACGCGCGTGTCGTACTGGTATTCGAGACCGACGTTGGAGCGAAGGCAATTCCGCGAGCAGCTGCCGGCGATCGTCCCGGAGGTAAACGTCGCGGCTTCGCCGTTATACGACACCGCCACCGTCGAGAAGTACGACCAGGGGGTGGGGAGTCCCAGGCGGAACTGGGCACCGGTCCGAATGTTCTGTCCGAGATTGCCGACGATGAAGCGCGACTGCGTACGATAGGCGCTCAACGCCCCCGACAAACGCGTGCCCTTGAGCGCCGGATCGGTGTAGGTCGCGGTAAAGTCATTGAAAAAGCGGCCGTACTGCCAGTTGAGGCGCCCCGACTTGCACAAGCCGAACAGATTGGGCTGCTCGAGACCGATGAACCCGCCGAAGCCGACACCGCCCTGGCCCATCGAGGCGCCGAAATTCACGGACCCGGTGCGCTTCTCCTTCACGCGGAAGACGATGTCCACGTCGCCCTGCTCGTTGATCGGGCGGTAATCGGGGAACGCCATCGGCTGCTCGAAGAAGTTCATGTTCCCGATGCTCTGGTAACTCCGAATGAGCGCCTGCTGATTGAACGGACCACCGGGCACCAGAAAGATCTGGCGCCGAATGCAATCTTCCGAGGTGAAGTCGTTGCCCACCACTTCGATGCGGTTGACGATCGCCGGATTCTTTTCGTCGATCTCCCAGCGCAGGTTCGTCGTCGGAACAGAGTCCGCCCCCTCGTAGCGACGCTCGACGACCGGACGGACACTCGCATACAAGTACCCGTTGTCGCGATACGCGCTGTTCACCTTTTCCAGCGCCGCATCCCACTTCTCCTGATTGAACACGCCTTCCGGCGCTTCAGGACGACGGAAGATCAGCCCCTTGGCGCGCTGCGTCAGCGTCTTGCTCTCGGTGCCGTCGAACGGATAGAACTTCTGCAGATCCGAGGTATTGAAGCGACGGTTGCCGGCAATTTCGAAGCTGCCAACCTTGAACTGCGGCCCCTCATCGACACTGATCTGTACGAGCCCTTTCCCCTTCTCACGATCGACGATCAGCGTGTCCTTGGTGATGCGTGCGTCGACGTGCCCAAGGCGCGCGTACAGCGCGGGAATGCGTTCGCCGAGATCGCCGACGTACTTGTCGTCGTCGTACTCACCTTTGCGGAAAAAGAAGAACCCTTCGGGACGCGTCTTCATGGCCCCCACGACGGTCTTCTCGCGCACGGACTTGTTGCCGACGATGTCGATGGCCGAAATCGCCAGTCGCCGCCCCTCATCCACGCGATAGTGCAACGCAATACGGCCGTCGCTCATGACGGTCGAATCGATCTTGACCAGCGCGAGATAGTATCCGGAGTTCTCGTACACCGAGTCGATCTTCGCCTTGGCTCGCGACACCTGCAGCGGGTCAATCGGTCGCCCGATCAGGAGATCGATCTTGTCCTTGATCGAACGCTCGGACAGGGCCTTCGGTCCCGACACGGTGATGTCGCCGAGAATGGCGCGCTCCGTCACCTGCACCACCGTGATCACCTTGTCGGGCACCGATTCGAGATCGCACAGAATCGCGACGTTGTCGAACTCGCCCATGTTGTACAGCGCCTTCATCGCCCGCTGCAGCACGGGGAAGGTCAATGCGCTGCCCTTGGCGATCCCGACTTCGGTGCGAATGCGCGCTTCATTCACGCGCACCGCGCCGCGCACCGCGAGGCTGTCGGACGTGGAACAACGACCGGGAGTGTCCTGCGCAGCCAGCGATCGCGGCGCGGCAAGGGACACCACCGATAGAGTGGCCACAGCGACGGGCCCGGCAAAGCGGGCCGCCCACCGGGCGAAAGTCTGGGGAACGCGTTTCAGCATAGCCTCGGAATATATACCAGCGAACGGGCGGGGCCGACCCCTCCCACCCCACTCCACGCAAAACGGCCGGACCCCGAAAGGGGCCCGGCCGTCTGACACCGGAAGGCAGGGGTGGCGTTGCCTCCCGGCGACAATCAGGACGCCTGCGGCGTGGGGGACAGCACCCGGAACTCCAGCTTCTCCTTCTCGCTGGTCGATACGGCCACCTCGATCTCGTCGCCTCGCGAGAACTCGCCCATCAGCAGCTTCTCCGACAGGGGGTCCTCGACGTAGCGCTGGATCGCGCGCTTCAGCGGGCGGGCACCGAAGTGCTCGTCGTGACCGTGGTTCACCAGGAACTCGGTCGCCTCCTGCGTCAGCTTGATCGTGATCTCCTCCTCCGTCAACCGCTTCTGCACGTCGGCGAAGAGAATCGAGACGATCTGCGAAATGTGCTCCTTGCCGAGCGGGTGGAAGACGATCACGTCGTCGAGTCGGTTGAGGAACTCGGGGTTGAACACCCGCCCCATTTCTTCCTTGACCTTGTCGGCGATGCGCTCGAAATCGCCCCGCGCGTCGTTCGTGGCAAAGCCCAGCGACTTGCCGCGGGTGATGTCCTTGGCGCCCACGTTGGACGTCATGATCACCACGGTGTTCTTGAAGTCTATCACACGACCATAGTTGTCGGTGAGGTGACCTTCATCCAGCACCTGCAGCAGGATGTTGAACACATCGGGGTGCGCCTTCTCGATTTCGTCGAGGAGGATGACGCTGTACGGCTTCCGGCGCACGGCCTTCGTGAGCGTGCCAGAGTCTTCGTAGCCCACGTAGCCCGGAGGCGCACCGATGAGGCGCGACACCGAGAACTTCTCCATGTATTCGCTCATGTCGACACGAATGAGCGCGGAGGCATCGGCGAAGAGGAACTTGGCGAGCGACCGGGCCAGCTCCGTCTTTCCGACACCCGTGGGCCCGGAGAAGATGAACGAGCCGATGGGGCGACGCGGATCCTTGAGGCCGGCGCGGCTGCGGCGAATGGACCGAGCGAGCGCCTTGATGGCCTCGTCCTGACCCACCACCGTGGCGTGAATCTCCTCTTCCATGCGCAGCAGGCGGGCCGTTTCGGCCTCCTGAAGACGCGTGACGGGAATGCCGGTCCACCGGCTCACGATGAAAGCGATCTCCTCTTCGCCAAGCGTGGGGCGGAACGACTGACGACGCTGTTCCCACTCCTCCTGCTTGCGACGGATTTCCCCCTGCAGCTCGCGCTCGTTGTCGCGCAACGACGCCGCGCGCTCGAAGTTCTGATCGCGGACCGCCGCTTCCTTCTCGTTGTTGATCTTCTCGAGCTGTTCCTTGAGATCGGCCACCTCGGCCGGCGGCACCTGAGCCGCCAGACGGGCGCGCGCCCCCGCCTCGTCGATCACGTCGATCGCCTTGTCCGGCAGGAAGCGGTCGGTGATGTACCGCTCCGACAGCTTGGCGGCCGCCATGAGCGTTTCGTCGGGGATGTTCACGCGGTGGTGATCCTCGTACTTCTTCTTGAGCCCCTGCAGAATCTGCACGGTCTCGTCGATGGAAGGCGGATCGACCACGACGGTCTGGAAGCGACGCTCGAGCGCGCCGTCCTTCTCGATGTACTTGCGGTACTCGTTCAGCGTAGACGCACCGACACACTGCAACTCGCCACGCGCGAGCGCCGGCTTAAGCATGTTGCTGGCGTCGATGGCGCCCTCGGCCGCCCCGGCACCGACGAGCGTGTGCAGCTCGTCGATGAACAGGATGACCTGCTTGTTCTGCGCGATTTCGTTCATCACGGCCTTGAGCCGCTCTTCGAACTGGCCGCGATACTTCGTACCGGCGATGACCGCCGCCATGTCGAGCGACAAGACGCGATTGTCGCGCAGGTTTTCCGGGCACTCACCGTTCGCGATGAGCTGCGCCAGCCCTTCCACGATGGCCGTCTTGCCCACACCGGGCTCGCCGATGAGCACCGGGTTGTTCTTCTTGCGGCGCGACAGCACTTCCATGACGCGCTCGATTTCCTTAGCACGGCCAATGGTGGGATCGAGCTGCCCCTCGGCTGCCAACTGCGTCAGATCGCGGCAGAAATGGTCGAGCGCGGGGGTCTTGGACTTCTTGTCGCCCTTGGCCGGAGCCGCCGACGGCGGCGCTCCCGCGCCAGCCTTTTCCGGAGCCGCCGTCTGGCCGCCCTGGGGCATTTCCGTCCCGAGCAGACGCAACGTTTCCGCGCGCGCCGCTTCGAGATTGACGCCCGCGTCGGTCAACACCTGCGCGGCGATGCCCTTCTCCTCACGGAGCAGGCCCAGCAGCAGGTGTTCGGTGCCGACGTAGCTGTGGTTGAGATCGCGCGCCTCGGCCATCGCGAGTTCGAGGACCTTCTTGGCGCGTGACGTATACGGGAGGTCCGGGCCGGTGGCCTGCGCCGCCTTCCCCTTCTTGACCGTATCCTCGATTTTCTGCGTGACGTCGTCGAGATCGACGTTGAGGTTTTGCAGCACCGCCGCCGCAACGCCCTCACCCTCACGGATGAGCCCCAGCAGAATGTGCTCGGTGCCCACGTATTCGTGATGCAGGCGAGCTGCCTCCTCGCGCGCCATCGCAAGGACCTTCCGCACCCGCTCGGTGAAGTTGTAGCCGTTCATCGCACCCTCAGGGTCGTTGGGAAGCGGATCATTCGACACCGCTGCCTTCGCTCAGCAACACCTGCCGCACGTATCGGGCGCGCGCCAGGTTTGTCTCGCTGTCCGTCAACACCTTCCCCTCGAGATGAGAGAGATGGGCTGACTGGGCAAAGATCAGGAGCTTGTTGAGTGTGTATACACTGAGCCCAGTGATCAGTTTCAGGCCGACCGCCAGGCGAACGCCACTCAGGTAGTTCATGGCCTCGTCGAACGTGAGACTGCGGGCATACCGCAGGGTCCCGTACGCGCGCCACAACTTGTCTTCGATAATATAGCCCGCGTCCCGCACGAGCACACGGCGCGCTTCCTCCTCGCGCTCGATGACGTGACGAACCACGCGCACCAGCAGATCCTGCAACTCCTCTTCGGACCGTCCCAGCGTCGTCTGATTGGACAACTGAAAGAAGTTGCCCACCACTTCGCTCCCTTCTCCGTATAAGCCTCGGTACGTGAGCCCCATTTGCTGAAGCCCTGCCAGCACTTTGCCAATTTCCTTGGTCAGCACCAGCCCCGGGAGATGGATCAACACCGACGCGCGCAATCCGGTGCCCGCGTTGGTCGGACAGGCCGTCAGGAAGCCGAACTCGCGGTGAAAGGCGTAGGGCACCTGCCCCCCGAGCTCGCGATCCAGCCGCGTCACCCCTTCGAACGCCTGTCCCACCGCAAACCCGCTCCGCAGCGCCTGCAGCCGCAGATGATCCTCCTCGTTGACCAGCAGCCCCACGTTCTCGCCCAGAAACACCGCCGCGCCTGAACGGACCGGATGCTGCGGGTCGAGTCCGGCCAGCTCCTTGCTCACCAGATGGCGCTCATGCAGCAGCTGGCGGTCCACCACCGGCAGATCGTCGAGGCGCAGGAGGAGACTGCCACTCAGCGACGGGACGCCGGAAAGGGCGTCCCGCACCTGTGCCAGCATACGAAGGCGCTCGCCTTCCCGGGCTCGGCCCGTAAAGGCGTAGCCCGACACGTTTCTCGCCAACCGGATGCGGGTCGAAATCACCACATCGCTATTCGGGCCGGAGGCATCGAGCCACCGCACCCCGCCGTCGGGCAGCAACGACAAATCCAACCCCGGACGCGGCGCGGTCATACAGTCTCCGTTTCGAGCGCTTTTATCCGATCCCGGAGCTCCGCCGCCAATTCGAACTGCTCCCCATCAACGGCGCGCCGCAACCGGTCGCGCAGGTCGTGGAGCGTGTCCGGCTTCTCGACCAGATGCGACGCCGGCGCGTCGTAACGCTGCCCCACGTGACGCGAACTCCCGTGCAGTCGACGCAAGAGCTCCCGCAGACTCTGCTCCATCGCGTCATAGCAGTGCGGACACCCCAGACGACCGGTGGCGCGAAAATCCCGCGCCGACGCCCCGCAGAACGCGCACGCCGCCGCATCTTCACTGGTCGAAGACGCCTGCTGCTGCACCGCCTGCAGAATGTCGCCCAACGGGTGCTGCGGCACCGACAAGGTGGTTTCGACCCCCTTGGCCGCCGCGCACTTCTCGCACAAATGGAGCTGCGTGACCGCGTTGTCCACGATCCGCGTGAGGTGCACGACCGCGTCGCGCTCCTTGCAGTTGTCGCAGAGCATCAGCCCCCCTCGTGAACGTCCGAGACTACCAACTGTCCTCCTTCCAACGATAGCGCCCGATCGGCCCGTGCCGCCAACGAGAGGTTGTGAGTGACCACGACCAATCCCAGCTGCTGGTCACGCGCCAATTCGGCGAACAGATCATGCAACGCTTCCGCGTTGTAGCGATCGAGATTCCCACTGGGCTCATCGGCCAGCAGCACGGCAGGTTGAGCGGCAAGTGCCCGTGCCACCGCCGTGCGTTGTTGCTCGCCACCGGACAACGCCCCGGGTCGGTGATGCACTCGGGAGGCCAGCCCCACGCGCTCGAGCAGTGCCATCGCCCGTTCGCGGGCCCGGGGAACGGTTTCTCCCGCCACCCGCAACGGCATCATGACGTTCTCGACCGCCGAGAACTCGCGCAGCAGATGATGAAACTGAAACACGAACCCCACCGTGCGGTTCCTGAGGGCGTCGAGTTCCGCCTCCTGCAACCCTTCGACAGCCTGCCCGACGAGACGGATGCGCCCCGCCGACGGGCGCTCGAGGGCGCCCAGCACGTGCAGCAGCGTACTCTTGCCCGCGCCGCTCGAGCCCACCACGGCCACCATCTCGCCCCGACGGACCGTGACCGAGACCTCGTTCAGGACGCGGATGATGCCGCCATCACCACCTTGGAATTCCTTGACGAGGCCTTCGGCCTCGATCACCGCGTCGACGGCCCCGCTCGACTCACTCATGACGAATGGCCTCCACGGGATACAGCTTGGCCGCCTGATTCGCCGGATAGAGCGTCGCCAATGCCGCGATCGCGACGCTGGCGGCGATGATCGTGAGCACGTCGAGCGGCTGAATTGAGACCGGCAGGTGGTCGATGAAATACACGCTCGGGTCCAGCGCGATGAGCCGGTACTTCTCGAGGAGCAGTGCCACCCCGAGACCGAGCACCAGTCCACCGCCGGTCCCCACCGCGCCGATCACCACCCCTTGGTAGAGGAAAATGCGCCGGATGGATGCCGCCGGCATGCCCATCGCCCGGAGAATCCCGATCTCGCGCGTCTTGTCCGACACCACCATAGTGAGCGTACTCACGATGTTGAATGCGGCGACGACCACGATGAGCAGCAAAATCACACTCATGCCAAGCTTCTCGAGCTTGAGTGCCTGGAAGAGCGACCGGTTCTGCTCCTGCCAGTCACGGATGTACACCGACGACTCGAGCTTGGCGCGCAAGGAATCCGCCAGCATCGGCGCGCGCCAGCGATCGGTGGCCCGAACCTCGATCCCGGTCACATCGCCGCCATACCCCGCAAAGCGCTGTCCGGCTTCGAGCGACAGATACAAATACGAATCGTCGTACTCGTACATCCCCGTCTCGAAGACACCGGAAACGACCACGCTGTCCGCCCGCGGGACGATCGTCCCTGTCGACGCATTCATGTCGAGACCGGCAGCGCCGAGCAGCACCACGGTGTCTCCCGGAAACGCGTTCAGCTTGGACGCCAGCAATTTGCCGAGCACGGCGCCCGGCAGCGACACACTGTCGCGCACGAACGAAAAATCGCCGAGAATCACGTGCTGACGTATCGTCGTGACATCGTCGCCAGGCTGACCCGTCGGGACGATGCCCACCACCTGCGTGCCCACCATATAGCCCCCGAGATTGCGCACCAATCCCTGGGTCTGCACGAACGGCGCAGCCGCCACCACGCCCGGCACCTGCGTCACGCGCTTGAGCAGCTCACTGTACCCCGGCATGCGCATATCCGACCCGTACGGCAACACACGCAGATCGGGGCTGCCGACCAGAATTTTCTCGCGCAGATCCCGCTGCAATCCATTCATCACGCCCATGATGACGATGAGCGCGCTGACGCCCACCAGCACGCCGCCAATGGCGATCACGCTGATGAGCGACAGCAGGCGCGACCCGCGACGACTGCGCAGGTAGCGCCAGGCAATGGCGAACTCGAGCTCCTTCACGAGTCGGTACTCACTCGGGGCGCATCGTCGGGAACAGGATCACGTCGCGGATGTTCTGCGTGTCCGTGAGGTACATGAACAGGCGATCGATACCAATGCCCACGCCGCCCGTTGGTGGCATGCCGTACTCCATCGCACGCAGATAGTCCTCGTCGACACCACTGGCCTCGTCGTCGCCCGCCGCCCGCAGCGCCGCCTGCGCCTCAAACCGTTCACGCTGGTCGATGGGATCGTTCAGCTCGGAGAACGCATTCGCCAGCTCCTTCCCGCGGGCGAACAACTCGAAACGCTCGGTGATCCCCTCGGGGCCGCCACGCTTCGGTTTGGCCAGCGGCGACAGTTCCTTGGGATAATCCACAACGAACGTCGGCGTCTCGATCTTCGATTCCACCAACGCCTGGAACATCTCGTCGAGCACCTTGGGGCGACTCAGTGTCGCCACCTTGGGCACACCGATACGTTCGGCCAACGTCCGAAGTTCGGCATCGCTGATCGCCATCACATCTGCCCCCGCCGCCTTGGACAAGCTCGGCACCCACTCGATGCGCGGGAACGGCGTCACCAGCTGCGGGACCTTCTCCCCGACAATCGGGATGGCGCGAATGGCCGCCGCCGCCGCGACCAGGAGCGCTTCCACGCGCGACATCATCGTGGTGTAGTCGGCGTACGCCTCGTAGAACTCGAGCATCGTGAACTCCGGATTGTGCGTCCGGTCGATGCCTTCATTGCGGAAGTCGTGGCCGATCTCGTACACGCGCTCAAAGCCACCGACAATGAGTCGCTTGAGATACAGCTCATCTGCAATGCGCAGGTAAAGCGGCATATCGAGCGTATTGTGGTGCGTGATGAACGGACGGGCCGCCGCGCCGCCGTACAGCGGCTGGAGCACCGGCGTTTCCACCTCGAGATACCCCAGCCCGTCGAGCTCGCTTCGAATGGCGCGCGTCAATACGGACCGCGCGCGAAACAGCGCGCGAACTTCTGGATGCACCGCGAGGTCCGCATAGCGCTGACGGGCACGCAGCTCGGTGTCACTGAACGCCGAGTAGCGAACGATTTGTCCGTCCACCAGCTGTTCCTTGCCGAGTGGCAAGGGGCGCAGCGACTTCGAGAGCAGCTCCACATGCGCGACCTTCACTGTCGCTTCACCGGTTCGCGTGCGCATCATGCTGCCGCGCACACCGATCCAGTCGCCGAGGTCGTACTCGCCAAGCTGCGCGAAGAGCGCCTCGCCGATTTCGTCCTTGCGGAAGTACAGCTGCACCTTGCCATCCATATCGGCGAGGTGACCGAACGCCGTCTTGCCCTGGCTACGCCACGACACCAGACGGCCAGCCACGCGCACCTCCGGTCCCTCCTCGGCGGTCCCAAGGGCAGCGACGGCCTCACTCGCAGTGTGCGAGCGATCGAACGAGTAGCCGAACGGCTCCACGCCCGCCGCACGCAGCCGGTCGAGCTTCTCGCGACGCGCCTTCATCAGGAAATTGAGTTCCTGCTTCTGTTCGGCGGAGTCCGCGGCGTTGGTCATCGGTTCGTCGCTCACGACAGCCCCCCTTCCACACCGGCACTGCTCTCCTGCTTGAGATACGCCTGGATGAAGGGATCGATATCACCGTCCATAACCTTCTGGACATCGGCGATCTTGAGCTCGGTGCGGTGGTCGTTGACCATCGTGTAGGGCTGAAAGACGTAGCTGCGGATCTGGCTGCCGAAAGACACGTCCTGCTTGTTGGCATCGAGCAGGGCCTTCGCGGCCGCCAGCTTGTCGGATTCAAGCTGATACAGCTTGTTCTTGAGCTGCTTCATAGCCGTCGCCTTGTTCTTGAACTGCGAACGCTCGGCTTGTGACGCGCAGACGATCCCCGTCGGCATGTGCGTGATGCGCACCGCGCTCGAGGTCTTGTTGACGTGCTGGCCACCCGCGCCAGACGCACGATACACATCGATACGCAAATCTTCTTCGCGAATTTCGATGTTGATTTCTTCGTTCACGACCGGATACACGAAGACCGATGCGAAGCTCGTGTGACGACGCGCCTGCGAATCGAACGGCGAAATGCGCACGAGTCGATGCACGCCGGACTCCGGTCGGAGGAAGCCGTACGCGTACTGACCTTTGATTTCCAGCACGGCGCCCTTGATGCCGGCTTCTTCGCCTTCGGAGAGGTCGAGCATTTCCAGCTCGAAGCCTTTGCGTTCGGCCCAGCGCGTATACAGGCGTAGAATCATGCTCGCCCAGTCCTGCGCCTCGGTGCCGCCCGCGCCGGCGGAGATTTCCAACTGCGCATCGCGGAAGTCATCGCGCCCGCGCAGCAGTCCCTTGAGTTCAAAGGCATCGAGTTCGGACACGATGCGTTCAACTTCGGTGTCCAGATCGGCGTTCATCGCCTTGTCCGGTTCGAGCTCGAGCAGCTCATCGAGTTCCCGCGCACCGGCGATACGGGCGGTCAACGAGTCCACAGGTTCGACCCATCCCTTGAGGACCTTGACCTGCTGAACGATGTCGCGCGCGTGTTCCTGGTCGTTCCAGAACGCCGCGTCGGCCATCTCCTCTTCGTAGCTGTTCAGCGTCGAGCGCTTGGCTTCGACGTCAAAGATACCTCCGCATGTCCGCAAGCCGTTCTTCCGACTTCGCGAGCATCTTCAACCGTTCGCCGTCCTGCATGCGTCTCTCCGTGTACGACACGAGCCGCCTTCCGCAGGGGAAAGCGGCCCGAAATGTGACTGCTGCGTAACCTGCCCGTGACTACGGGAAAGTTATCGGGTCAGCGCACGCCGGAACAGTCGTCGGCGCCACGCGCCGCGCAGGCTAGAACAGCCGTCGCCCACCAGCGAGGATGTCGTTGAGCGCTTCCTGAAAGTGGGGGGCCGATTCGGCGGCCTCGCGCCCTACCTGCTCCACATACTCCTCATAGCTCTTCTTGATTTCTTCGCGAAAAAGCCCGCGCAGGGTACCCTCGCGTATACCTTCCTCACGCTTTTGCGGATTGTACGCCACCAGATCCGAGACCAGCGCCCGCGCCAGTCGCCGCGCACGTTGCGATGGGTCTGCCTGGAGGAACGGATTGATGGGCTTCTTCCCCTCGGCCGGCGTGCCAGCGGCCGGCGTGGCCATCGTGGGCACCGGATACGGCGTCGGTGACGTCACCATGACTGACGGGCCAGCCGCCGAGACAGGCGCGGTTGGCAACGCGGGGGTTGGTCGCACCCCGAACGACACCGAGGGCATCGCCGCCGGTGTCGGCATGCGCGGCACAGCGGCGGGTGTCGGCATGCGCGGAACGGTGTCCATCGGTCGCGCCGGCGTCGGCATTGCCGGTGCGGAGCGCGCCGGGGTTGGCACGGAGAGCGCGGGTTGGCGAATGGGGGTGGGCTGGCGGACGGCGGGAGCCGCCGAAGGGAGGCCCGGGGTCGCGCGCGACGTACCGCCCGCGAAGGCCGGTACCGCGGTGCTCGCTGCCACCGGGGTCACCGACACAGGCAGCGTGCCGCCCGCAATCGCAATCACCCCACCGCATACCGAGCAACGCGCCCGCACTCCGGTGGCGGGCACCTTGGCCGGATCAACCCGGAACACCGAGCGACATTCAGGACACGAAACGGTCATCACGCGCCTCCCATCGTTCGCTTTTCAATGCGCTCGCGCGCTACGTCGGCGCCGGAGAACGTGGTGCCGGCGGATTCGTCGCGACGACGATCTACTGCCCACACCGACCCCGGCAACGTCTTCGCATAGCTCTTCATTTCCGTCGCCAACTCGCTGACCTCGATTCCCCGGGTGAAGTGCCGCCGCTGATTCGTCACCACTCCGACGGACAACGTCATGAGTGGGACGCGATGCAGCTGCCCACGACGATCCTTGCCGAAGAAATATCCCACGCGCCGATCCTGCTCGGAATACTGCAAAGGAATGAGCTCATCGAACACGTGGACGATTTCGTCGCACACCCGTGGCACGGCCGCGAGCGGCACCGTGAACAGGAAATCGTCTCCCCCAATATGGCCCACGAAGCCATCCTCGGGACAGAGGCCCTTTACGACATGGTGGAGAATTCGAGCAACCAACCGGATGACCTGGTCTCCGTGGTGATATCCGTACCGGTCGTTGAACTCTTTGAAGTGATCGAGGTCGGCATAGCAGGCGGCGAACTTTTCTCCCGAGGCGACCCGCCGTGACAGTTCGGCCTCGATCTCACGCGCGCCGGGAAGCCGGGTTGAAGGATGCACATCCGTGTCGCGATCGCTCCGGCGCAACATGGCGGCAAGACGGGCGAGCGCCTCATGTTCATCGACGCTTTCGCGAACCACTTCATCGGCGCCCGCGGCGAACGCCTCGGCAAAGACGGTCGGTGGGACGATCACGAACACGGGGACGATGCCGGTATACGCATCGCGCTTGAGACGCCGGCACGCGGCGATCGCCTCCGCCGTCCACTCCGGCGTACCGCACGCATCAATCACCACTAACCGTGGACGGGCCTTGAGCGCCTGCTCCCACACCGCCGTCGCCGAGTCGGTGACCTGACAGCCCCCCTCGTACGCACGCCACCACGACGCCAGCCACGCAGGCGCGCCGTCTCTCGCCGACAACTGCATGGCGATGTGATCGTTGAGGGTGTGCGTCATCGGTGTCGTGGTGGGGCGGGCATCGGCGCCCGGCAAGATTCCACAGCGCTTCTGCGAAAACGCGCAGAAAAACGCTCAACCACCAGACGATCATCCCCGTGCGTTCGGCACGGGGTGCGCTGCGTCACATTTCAGATGAGTCCGGCTTCACGCGGGGGATACCGGAGGTCTATCGGGCAACCAATCGCACGCCGGCCTGAAAACGGGCTTGGCCGAGCGGCGTCACGTCGTACGTGGTCTCGATCCCGCCAAGCGCCATTCCGCTTCCGCCCTTCTCCGGTGCACCAAAGCGCCGGAGACGGACGCTGACATACGCGTCGATGAGGCTGGCGAGATGGTTCACCGCCACGATCCCGAGCATGTTCACGGCGCGCTGGTAACTGCGATTCGCGCTGCGGATCGTCTGCACATAGACGTCCTGCTGCAGTCGAGCGTCGCGCCAGCTCCAGCGAAAGGCCTCACCGACGGCTTGGCGCTCGTAGAAGGCAAGGGCGCGCTGATACTCCGCACTCGCGAGTGCGGGGGCGACATTGGGATCGCGCCAGAACGTTTCGCGCGCCAGCTGCCAACGAAAGCCGTTGAACGTGGACGCGTCCGTCTCCGGATCCACCACGCCGCCGGGAATCCGATCGAAGGCGCCGCTCTCGAGGAACTGCTCGAGGCGCTCATAGTAATCCCAGTTCCCGAGCTGCGAGCCGGCGAAGGGCTTCCGGGCAACGCTCACGGCGAGGGCCCGGTAGGCATCGCGCTCGCGATTTCCGTCGCGTCTGGCGGCCAGGTACTGCACCACGAGAAAGGCTTCGGCGACCAGGTACGCGACGCTTCGCTGCTGCTTCAGCGCAAACTGCCCGGCGCCCGGCACGACGCCGGACGCTGCCGGTGCCCACCACGGCGCGGGACGGTCGGCCGGAACGCCCCCCGTCGCAAGGGCGCTGGAAGCCTCGTACGCTGGCGCAGAGGGCTGACCCACGTAGGACGAGGCCTGCCGCTGCTGAAGCGCGACAGGTGCCATTTGCGCGGCCGCAACGGGTGCCTTATACAGCGCCACCGTCAGGCATGCCGCTCCGAGGATCGAGCCCCTCTGCAACAGACGCATCAGAAGCGCGCCCGGAGTGACACGTACGTTGGGGGCTCGCCAAGTTGCGACGACAGCGCGTCGAAACGGCGGGCGATATCCACGCCAAAGCCCCCGCGCTGAAAGCCGAAACCGACCGACGGCCCCGACCCCTGTCCACGCTGCACCTTGTACCCGGCTCGAAGGAACGCCTGGTCGAGATACCCGAGCGAGAGGCCCACGCCCCCCGCCGCACCGCCAAGTGCGGAGGCGCTCAGGACGTCGGCTGACACGTCCAGCGAGGCCTTGGAGCGCTCCAGTGACTGCACCGGAATTCGCGTGCGGGCTCCCAGCTGAATGACACGCGGGAGCGGATCGGCCTGTTCGGCGTCCTTCACCTGGAGCGCCGGCCCGAGATTGCGAACGGAAGCGCCCACCACAATCGGATGCGCCGTCGGCAGAACGTATTGTGCCCCCAGATCCAGCGCACTCGTCGAGCCGCTGATGACCGGAATGGCCCCACACACGCCGCTACACTGAAAGCGCAGCATGATGAACTTGTAGGTCAGTCCCGCACTGAGCCGCTTGCCCACCGGCGTGGCGTACGACAGGGCGAGCTGATAATTGCGATTCGTGATCGTGCCGACGGGCGCGCCCGTCTGCGCGTCAGTCGCCTGCTGATCGCCATAGTTCACGAGATACGCCGACGCCGCGATCGTGCCGAGCACCTTGGAGGGCACCGCGTAGGTGACCATGTCACTCGTGGCGATCACTGTTTGCGAGTGGTGAATCGCCAGCTCGCGTTTGGGGAGGCGCGCGAGCGTGGCGGCGTTCCACCACATGCCTTCGGTGCCCAGCGTCGTGTCCGCCGCGACCGATTCGCCCTGCCCCACCGCGCGGGCGCCGAACGGGACGAGCAAAAACAGCCCGCCGTTCTGTGCTACGGCCTCGGGGGCGACACACAACACCAACCATGCGAGAAGCCACCCCGAGAAGCGGGGGGCTCGACGGATGCTACGGCTTCTCACGCGCGTTCGGTGGGATCGCCGTAGCCAAGCCGGAGAACCGCGCTGCGGTTCTTGCGCCAATTGGGGAGCACCTTGACCCACAAATCGAGGTACACGGGCTGCCCGACAAAGCGCTCGATCTTTTCGCGAGCGCTCTTGCCCAGTTTTTTGATTTGCTGCCCGCTGGCTCCGATCACGATGCGTTTCTGGCTGTCCCGTTCGACATGAAGTACCGCGCGAATGTACAGCGGAGAGGACCCTTCGCGGAACTCCTCGATTTCGCACGCCAGTGCGTGCGGCAGTTCATCCCCGAGCTGCTCGAGCGCTGTTTCGCGCACGAATTCGGCGCAAAAGAATCGCACGGGCTGCGTGGAGATGTCGTCATCCGGATAGAGATACGGACTGACGGGCAACTTGGCGGTGACGGCCGCGATCAAGGCATCGATGCCGGAGCCCGTAGCTGCGGCAATGAGCACGGCCTCCGGGTACTGCAAGGCGAGCGCGTCGCGCTGCTCGGACTTGAGCAGATCGACTTTATTGAGCGCCAGAATGACGTGGGCGCGAGGCGCCGCGACGAGTTGCGCGGCGTCTTTGAAGCTGTCGGGAATGCGCGAGGTCGCATCGACGACATGCACGAGCACGTCGGCATCGCGCACAGCCGCGAGCGCGGCGTTGCGCATGGCGCTGTGGAGGGTGTCTTTGGGCTCGAGGAGCCCGGGGGTGTCGAGAATGACCATTTGCGCCTCCCCTTCCGTGCGCAGTCCGACGATGCGATGTCGGGTGCTCTGCGGTTTGTTGGAAGTGATGGCGAGTTTTTCTCCCACCAAGCGATTGAGCAGGGTGGATTTGCCGGCGTTGGGGAAACCGGCGACCGTAACGATACCTGCTCGGGTCATCAGCGGGTGTTGGGGGAGTGTGAATCGGAGAGGAAGGGTACACCAAACAGACAGCCCCCGCCACGGGGATCCGAGGATCCCGTGACGGGGGCTGTCAAAAGGTGCCGGCGACGGCCTACTCTCCCGCGAGCTCTCGCCCGGAGTACCATCGGCGCTATCAGGCTTAACGACCGTGTTCGGGATGGGAACGGGT